>DASSZA010000009.1:0-10740 GCA_035703005.1 Candidatus Limnocylindrales bacterium
TACCTTGCCCTCGGCGCTTGGGCCGGGCTGATCGCGTGGCTGTACCTCGTGATCTCCGTCGTCGCGATCATCGTGTTCTCGCGTACGCGGGACACGGAGATGTTCCTTCGCGTTGAGCTCGTCGACATCCTTGTGGCTCCGACGATCTCGATGGCGTTCGTCGGTGGCTTCCTCGCGTCGGGCGCGGTCGGGTTGTGGGGGATCCTCGCTCCGCTCGGGGCGCTGGTCTTCGCCGGCGCGCGCGCCGGGGTCCGGTGGTTCGTCGCGTTCGTCGCCCTCTTTCTCGTCTCGGGTCTGATCGGCGAGCTGTCGGGTGGCGAGTCACCCCTGCCCTACTGGTTCGAGACCACGATGATCGCGTTGAACGTGACCGTCGCCGGCGCGGTCGTGTTCGGTCTCCTCGCCCAGTTCGTGCGTCAGCGCGAGGTCGCGCTCGCGGAGTTGCGGTACGAGCAAGACCGGGCAGAAAGCCTCCTGCTGAACATCCTGCCGCGGTCGATCGCGGACAGGCTCAAGGTCGACCATTCCACGATCGCCGACCAGTTCGCGGCGGCATCGATCCTGTTCGCCGACGTCGTCGACTTCACCCCGTTCGCCGAGCGCCTCCGGCCCGCGGAGGTCGTCGAGATCCTCGACCGCCTCTTCACGCATTTCGACCTCCTCGCCGATCGCTACGGGGTCGAGAAGATCAAGACGATCGGCGATAGCTACATGGCCGCCGCGGGCGTCCCGACGCCGGACCCCGACCACGCTCGCGTCATGGCGCTCATGGCCATCGACATGCGTGAGGCGATGCGGACCCAGGACGCGATGGGTCACCTCGGCCTGGAGCTCCGCATCGGAATCAACTCGGGGCCCGTCGTGGCCGGCGTCATCGGTCGGAAGCGCTTCCTCTACGACCTGTGGGGTGACGCCGTGAACATGGCGAGTCGCATGGAGTCGCACGGCACGCCCGGCCAGATCCAGGTGACGCAGGCGACCTACGAGCTGCTCAGGGACGAGTTCGAGCTGAAGCCGCGCGGGACGGTCACGATCAAGGGGAAGGGCGAGATCGAGACGTGGTACCTCGTGGGCAGTCGGTCCGGCGAGGCGCCCGAACCGGCGGCGGTCGCTACCAGCTCCTCGGGATGACCGACTACCCGCTGGTCCCGAAGACGACCGCGCATCTCCGACCTGGCCAGTTCTGGTCGATCCCGATGACGGATGGCAGGTTCGCCTGCGGACGTGTCCTTCGCGTCGCGACCGGACGCGGTGGGCAGCCGACGCGCCGTCGACGCGCCGTCGACGCGTCCCACCGTCTCGATTTCCGTCATTTGTTCGTCCTCACGAGCACTCGACAAGCGCGACCGGCACCTGATGCGAGCTTTCTCGTATGCCTATGCACGCAAGTTCACGCCGCGTGCACAGCGGGCCCAGCCGAGTTGCATACCGATGCAGGATCCTGCCCCTTGTGACCTTCGATTCTTGTCGTTGGCTCGTCACACGAGCATCTGACAGAAACCACGCTGCTGGCGGGCTCGTGGGCGGTGGGCCGCGGGCTCGCGGGGCTCGCGGGCTCGTCGACGCGCCGGCTCGAGGGGCTCACGTGCCAGGCGCCCTGCACGTGACTTTCGCCCGAGGAGAGGTTGCCAAATCAACCGTTTTCGGTTACGATACTGGCTGTAACGGCGTGTCAACACTTGACACGCCATCACGTGTGTTCGGCAGGTGGCGGGCCGGCACGCGGCCGACTCCCGTGGCGGATGGGAGCGGCATCACCCGTTCAACAGCGGGCGACGGCGCATCGCCGTGCGCGGTCGTCCGAAAGCAGGAGCATCTTGATCCAGTTCACTGACACCCCCCGACTCGACGAGCCCGAGACCACGGATACCGCGGCGACCGACGTCGTCGTGGCGCCCGAGGAACTCGAGAAGATCAGCCTCGAAGCGGCCGACGACGCCGCGGAGGCTCTGACCGCGGGACGACCCGCGGCCGAAAACGACGACGAAGACGATGAGGACGATGCGGAGGCGACGGTCGACGACGCCGATCTCGACATCGAGGACTCGACGCGGCTGTACCTGCGCGAGATCGCGCGCGTGCCGCTGCTGACGGCCCAGGAAGAGGTCGTCCTCGCCAAGGCCATCGAGCTTGGCGCACGTATCCAGACTGAGCCTTGGACGGCGATCCTCGATCTGCACGAGTGGACGCTCGACGATATGGAGCCCGTCGCTCGCGCGAAGCATCCGGCGTATGCCCTCCCCCATGGCGAGGAGGCGCACCGGATCGTGCGCGGCGCGATCGAGGACGAGGCGGCCATGGATCTGCTCGTCACTGCGCCTCGCTTCGGGTTCACCGAGGCGATCCGCGACGCGCAGACCGCGACGGCCGCGGAGCTGCTCGAGCGGGCTCGCGCCCTTCGAGCGGTTTACAACGAGCGGCTCGATGCCGAGTCGTTCCTGAGCCTGCTCGACGGCGCACACGCGATCGCCTTCCAGCCGTCACTGCGCGGTGAGAAGACGATCGGCGCGATGCTCACCTGGGCGCGCGACGAGGTCGCGATCCCCGCTGTCCGTCGCTGGGTCGAAACCGGCCGCGAGGACGACGTCCTGGCGACCCTTGGCTATCGACCGGAGGAGGAAGGCGAGCCAGCCGGCGTCCTCATCGATCAGTCGAAGGTGGCCCGCGATCACATGATCTCGGCGAACCTGCGGCTCGTCGTTGCCAATGCGAAGAAGTACATGAACCGCGGCCTCGGCTTCCTGGATCTCATCCAGGAGGGCAACGCCGGGCTGATGCGTGCCGTCGACAAGTTCGAATGGCAGCGCGGCTTCAAGTTCTCGACCTATGCCACCTGGTGGATCCGGCAGGCGCTGCAGCGCGCCATCGCCGACCAGTCGCGGACGATCCGCGTCCCGGTGCACATGACCGAGACGATGCAGCGCGTCAACCGGACGACCCGCGAGCTGACCGTCGAGCTCGGGCGAGAGCCCACGTCGGCCGAAGTCGCGGCGAAGCTGTCCGAGGATCCGCGCTGGGCGATCACGCCCGAGCGGGTCGAAGAGGTGAAGCGCTACGGGCGGACGCCCATCTCGCTCGAGACGCCGATCGGTGAGGACGGTGATACCGAGCTCGGTGCCCTGATCGAGGACGAGGCTGCGGTCTCGCCACTCGACGCGGCAACGACCCAGCTCCTTCGGGAGCAGGTCGATCGCGTCCTCGATAGCCTCGATGGTCGCGAGGAGCGGGTCATCCGACTTCGGTTCGGCCTCGACGACGGGCGCCAGCGGACGCTCGAGGAGGTCGGCAACGAGTTCGGCCTGACGCGTGAGCGCATCCGCCAGATCGAGGCGATGGCACTGCGCAAGCTGCGCCACCCGTCACGCA
Source organism: Candidatus Limnocylindrales bacterium (assembly GCA_035703005.1). Classification (GTDB taxonomy): domain Bacteria; phylum Chloroflexota; class Limnocylindria; order Limnocylindrales; family CSP1-4; genus SPCO01. The sequence continues at coordinate 3,367 of DASSZA010000009.1, forward strand.
GCCGGAAGCTGCGCGAGTTCGCGACCGAATAGGCCGCGGCGTTCTACGAACGTCGCCACTTCACTACGACGGCCCGTCGCACATGCCACGGGCCGTCAGTGATTCTCGGGTCGGCCGCGCCTCCCTACCCTGCCGCGGCCGATCGAACCGGTCCCTGGGCCCCGAGGTATCCGTAGGATTAGCACGATGAGCAAGCGGGTCGTCATCGTGGGTGGTGGGTTCGCCGGGGTGAGCGCGGCCCAGGAGCTGACCCGCCGCCTCAAGCGTGAGCGGCGGCTGTCGCGGCCGGACGCGCCTCGTTCCGACGGGGTGGAGGTCCTGCTCCTCAACCGCGACAACTACTTCGTGTTCCAACCGCTCCTCGCGGACATCATCTCGGGCACGATCGAGACGACGCACGTCGTCGTGCCGCTTCGGCGGATGCTGCCGGACTGTCAGGTCGAGGTCGGCTACGTGAGCGCGATCGACGTCGCGAACAAGACCGTCAGCCTCACCCGACGACTGAGTGGCACGACGACGGCCATCGATTACGACGCGCTGATCATCGCGATCGGGAGCGTGACGGACCTCGACATGGTCGCAGGGATGGCGGAGCACTCGGTCGGCATCCGGACGCTCGGCGATGCGTTCTACCTTCGGAACCGGGCGCTCGACATGCTGGAGGAAGCGCGGATCGAGAAGGACGAGGTGCGCCGACGGCGCCTTCTGACCTTCGTCGTCGTCGGCGGGGGATCGACCGGCGTCGAGATCGCCGCGGAGCTCAAGGATCTCGTGGAGCTGGCGGCCAAGAGCTTCAACGACGTCCGGCTCGAGCCTCGCGTCGTCCTCGTCCACAGCCGACCGATCGTGCTGTCGGAGCTCGGCGAGCGCCTCGGCCGATACGCCACCAAGAAGCTGCGCGCCGGAGGCATCGACCTCCGCCTCGGCCGCCGCGTGAGCCGTGTCGAGGCCGAGCGCGTGGAGCTGGATGACGGTACGTCGGTCGACGCGGAGACTGTGATCAGCACGGTCGGTAACGCGCCGAACCCAGTGCTTGCGACCCTTCCGACGAAACGGGACGCCCGCGGCTGGCCCACGCCCGACGCGACCTTCGCCCTTCCCGGGGTCGAGGATGTCTGGGCCGTCGGCGACTGCGCGTCGATCACCGATCCTCACACGGGCCGACCGATGCCGGCCACCGCACAACACGCCGTCCGAGAAGGACCGCACGTCGCTCGCAACGTGCTTGCGGCGCTCGATGGCCGCCCGCAGACACCCTTCAGCTACGGGCAGCTCGGGATGCTCGTGTCGGTGGGGCGCTTCAAGGCCGTCGGAGAGCTTCTCGGGATCAAGGTCAGCGGTCTCGTGGGGTGGTTCTTCTGGCGGAGCTACTACCTGCTTCGCCTGCCGACGCTGGACCGCCGGATCCGAGTCGCCCTCGACTGGACGCTCGACCTCGTCCTGAAGCACGACATCGTCGAGATCAGCGTCCGACGGACGCGGGCCTATCCGGGCGAGTCACCCGGCGAGGCAGCCGGCGAACCCGTGTCCGTCGGAGCGCGGCCGGAGGCGCCCGACGAGCTCGTGATGTGACCGACGCCCCGTGGCTCGTAGCGGATCGTTCGTTCTGCCTCCCGCACGAGATCAGGTAGTGGTCGCGACCTTATGCATCCGGTCGTACGCGGTCTGCCGGATCGCGGCGTCGATCTCGGGCGCGTCCAGCATCAGTTCCCGGAGCGCGGCGCCGGGGAGCGCCAGGAGTCGTGTCGCTGTCGTCGTAGTCACGGTCGCCGTTCGCCCATAACTGAAGTCGCGGCCCCAGTCGATGGCGGCGATCTCACCGAACGAGTCGCCGGCCGTCAGCCGGTTCACCTCGGTGCCATCCACGGTCACGGTCAGGTTGCCGTCGAGGACGACGTAGAACGTTCGGGCGTGCGCCCAGCGTTCCGTGACGGTCTCCCCTGCCCCGTGCCGTTCCTCCCGCGACGAGGCGAGGAAGCGTGCCGCCTGGTCGTCCGTGATCGACCCGAACCCGGGGACGCGTCGGAGGCCCTCGGCGTCGAATCCCGCACGCGTCGGATCGATCGATTCGACGGTCGTTCCCGCGACTTGGCGACTGGTTGGAGCGGCCGTTGCGAGGGCGAGCTCGGAGACCTCTGCCTCGGCGACGCGGTCGATGGCGAACGCGACGTCTTCGAACGTCGTCGTGTGGTTTAAGACGCAGAGGCGGATGGCGTAGCGGCCCTGGATCGTGGTGGCGGTCACGAGGACCTCACCCGCCGCCGCGAGCGACTTGACGATCGCCTCGTTGCGGCGGTCGTTGACCAGCGGCGGCTCGTCCGGCCCTCCGCGCCGGCGGAACGTGACGATGCCGAGTGACGCCGGCGTCACGAGCTCCAGCCGGGGGTCCGCTTCGATGCGGACTTGCGCGGCGAGTGTCTGATCCATCGCCCGGTCGATCGTCTCGCGGAACGCGTCGAGCCCGAAGGTCTGGATCGCGAGCCAGACCTTGATCGCCCGGCTGGCGCGGGTGAGCTGCAGACCACGATCCGCGAAGTTGACCCCGGCGTGGTCCGCGCCTTCCTTCAGATACTCGGGATGGAGCTCGAACGCGCGCTCGAGCACGGCCCCCTCGCGGACCATGAGGCAGCCGACCTCGAAGGGCATCGCCAGCCATTTGTGCGGATCGAGCGTGACGGAGTCGGCGCGACCGAGATCGGGCATGAGTTTCCGGCCACGCTCCGTCAGGGCCGCGAAGGCGCCGTATGCGCCGTCGACGTGCAGCCACACACCGCGGTCATGGCACACGTCGGCGAGCTCGCCGATCGGGTCGACAGCCCCGGTATTCGTGGTGCCTGCGTTCGCGCTCACGAGGAACGGTAGTCGGTCGGCGGCGAGGTCGGCATCGATGGCCGCCGCGACGTCCGATGGCCGAAGACGGAAGTCGTCGTCGGTCGGGAGGACACGAAGCTGATCGGGACGGAAACCCAGGTGGCGCGCCGCGCGGGCGACGGAGGAATGCGTCTGGTCGCCCGTGTACATCACGATGCGCGGCGACATCGGGCCGATGAGCGCCTCGCGCGCGCACGCGATCGCCGTCAGGTTCGCCGCGGAGCCGCCACTCACCAGGACGCCCGCCGCGGACTCCGGATAGCCGATCCAGTCCCGGAACCAGTCGAGGACGACGAGCTCGAGGGTCGTCGGGCCGACGGCCTCACGCCAGGAGCCGGCGTCGATGTTCGTCGCCGCGGCGATCAGATCACCGAGCGCGGCGGGCCAGGTGCCGGCGCCGGGGATGTAGCCGAAGAACCGCGGATGGTCGAAATGGCCGACGTACGGCAGGACGTCCTCGTCGAGACGAGCGAGGAGCGCGGCGAAGTCGCTTGGGCCGGTGGGCACCGGTGTCCCGAGGCGCTGGCGCATCCGGTCGAGCGTCTCGGTGCGAAGGACCGGGCCATCGCGAAGCGCCTCGATCCGCTCGATCAGCATGTCGACGACGGCGTAGCCCATCTCGCGCATCTCTTCAGGCGATAGCGCTAGCGGATCGCGATCCATCCCCTCCCCTCGAGGTAGCGGATTCGTTCGCGCGAGTGTAGGGGTCGAGCGAGACGGTCTGGGCATGACTTGGCGCAAAAACAGGACTTTCGCCGCTCGCGGCGGTACGTCTCGCGATGCATCAACAGGACGCGCCGCCGCGACGATACGTACGTAAGCCGACGGGTCCGGGGCTCGATCGGTGGCGCATGAGGGGCAGTCGTGGAATCGGCAGCGGATCCGATCGACACCACGGGGACGAGTCCCGACGCGGGACCCGGATGGCGCGTCGAGCCATCGGGCTGGACTGATCAACTTACCGGCACGGATGGCCCACGCCTCTGGGACCGGATCCTGTCAAGCGAGACGGCACGGGTGAAGCGCTACCACGGGCTCGCGACGATCGTGCTGGCGGAGCTGACCGGCATCGATGACTTCTCCGCCGTCTGGGGCGCCGAGGCAGCGGGCCGGCTGTTCGTCCAACTCGCGAGAGCGCTCGCGGTCGAGGTCCGGTCGAGCGATCACATCGCGCGCCTCGGGGTGTCGCGGTTCGGCATCCTCCTGATCGAGACCGACGAGATCGCGGCGATCAACTTCGTGGAGCGAGCTCGCGCAGCGTGCGACAAGCAGATCCGGACACCCGACCTCGTGACGGTCGCGTTCGGATGGGCCGGCCCGACCGGGTCATCCGACCTTCGGGCGGCCGTCGACGTCGCGGCGGATCGACTTGCGGCGGAGATGGCGGACGCCGCTTGACGTTCTAGCTGGGAGCGTTCCGCTTCACTACGTCGCGGGCACCATCACGGCCGGCATCGCCGCCGCCGGCCGGAGCGTGATCGCGGGGTGGGTCGGGAAGGTGTCGCTGGTCAGGCTGAACTGCCATCGACGAGCGATCGTGGCGAGCAGCAGCGTCGCTTCCATCATCGCGAACGATGAACCGACACATTTTCGCGACCCCATCCCGAACGGGATGAACGCTCCGCGCGGCAGCCGCTTCTCGAGGCCGTCGAGCCAGCGTTCGGGCCGGAAGGCGTCCGGCTCCGGGAAGAAGCGCGGGTCGCGATGCGTGGCGTACATCGAGATCAGGACGATGTGCCGCTTCGGGATCGGTACATCGCCGATCGACGTATCGCGTACCGCCTCACGGCCGGTCACGTAGGCCGGCGGATAGAGCCTCAGCGTCTCGTTGATGACGGCCTGCGTATAGGTCAGGGCCGGCACGTCCTCGGGCGCCGCGGGTCGATCAACCAGGACCGCTCGGAGCTCGTCCTCCAGACGGCTACGCGCCTCGGGGTGCTGGTCGAGCAGCATGAACGCCCAGGTGAGTGCGACGGCCGTGGTTTCGTGGCCGGCAAGCAGCAACGTCATGACTTCGTCGCGCACCTGGCGCTCCGGCATGCCGACGCCCTTCTCGTCGCGCGCGAGCAGGAGCATCGACAACAGGTCGCCGCGGTCCTCGTCGGGTCGCCGCTCGCGGATGATGCCGTACACGATGTCGTCCAGTCGCCTGATCGCGCTGGCGAGACGCCGGTTGCCGGGGGTCGGCAACCACGTCGGGATGAGGAACTTGAGGCTCGCGAAGCGGCCGAAGTAGAAGTCCTGGATCTCCGTACCCAGTCGTGCCAGTTCTTCGATCCGCGGCGTCACGTCGGTGTCGAAGAGCGTCCGCGCCACGATCCGGAGCGTCAGTGCGGTCAGCTCGTCGTGGAGGTCGACGCGCTCGCCGGGTCGCCAGGACTCGACCGAATACTCGGCGTAGCGTGACATCGTCCGGCCGTATCCAGCGATCCGTTCGCGGTGGAACGCCCCCGACGCAAGCCGGCGATGCCGTAGCCATTCGTCGCCCTCCGCGGTCAGGAGGCCATTTCCGAGGAGCGGTATCAGCATCCGCGTCCCGAAGCTCTTGCGAACGTCAGCCGCGCGGTCCGTTAGTAGCTCATCGATCTCCGCCGGCCCGAACGCCACGTGCGCGCGGAATGGACCGAACCGGACGGGGACGAAGTCGCCGTACGCGTCGCGCCATCGCCGCATCGAACCCGTCGGGTCGGCGCCGTACTCACGCATCGTCCCAGTGACGAGCGCGCCCTTGGGTCCCAGGCCCGTGTAACGGCGCGCGTACGAGATCGACTTCCGATGGCCGGTGGTCGACGCGCCGTCCCCCGGCGCCGTCGTCCCCTGGTCGACGGGTGTCGCCGTGGTCATGCGACCACTGTAGTCCTCCCCCGCCAGGAGGCTCCCCGACGACTAGTCTTCTCGCCATGAGGCTGGTCGTGACGGCGTTCGTGACGCTGGACGGGATCATCGAGGCGCCCGGGTTCGACGAGCACCGAAGCGGCCGCAACGCGTGGGCGTTGCGTTTCCAACGGGACGAGGACGAGGTCTTCAACAAGGATCAGGCGATGTCCGCGGAGGCCTTCCTGCTCGGTAGGCGGACGTGGCAGATCTGGGCTGCCTTCTGGCCGACACAGAGCGCCGGCGATCAGGACCTCATCGAGAAGATGAACAGCATCCCGAAGTACGTCGTGTCGAACACGCTCAAGCGGGCCGATTGGAACAACACGACGATCATCTCCGGCGATATCGCAGGCCGCGTCGCGAAGTTGAAGGAGCAGCCAGGCGGCGACATGCTCGTGTATGGCAGCCCAGACCTCGTTGACGAGCTGCTTCGCCACGAGCTCGTCGATGAATACCGACTTCTGGTCTACCCGGTGATCCTGGGCAGCGGGAAGCGCCTCTTCCGCGACCGGATCGACACGCACTACCTGCGCCTCACCGAGTCGCGTACGTTCGGATCCGGCGTCGTCCTGCTTCGTTACGTGCCGGAACCGGAGATTCCGACGAGCCGCTACTTCGACGACTACCAGTGGACCAATGAGCAGGTGCGCTCGCTCCAGGCCGCCGAGGACATCGACCGGACCCTCGGGACCGTTCTGTTCGCCGACATCGTGGATTCCACCGGGCGCGCCGCGGTCATGGGCGATCGCGCATGGAAGAAGCTGCTCGAGCAGCACCAACGGGTCGTCCAGGGCGAGGTCCAGCGCTGGCACGGCGAGAACGTCGAGTTCGCCGGCGATGGCGTGATGGCGGTGTTCGACGCCCCCACGAGGGCGCTCCGGTGCGCGTTCGGGCTCGTCGAGGCAGCACGCGACCTCGATGTCGAGACGCGGGCTGGCGTCCATACGGGCGAGATCGAACGGCGCGAGACCGGCGTGGGCGGCATCGCGGTCCACATCGCCGCTCGGGTGATGGGCGCCGCCAGTCCCAGTCAGGTCGTTGTCACCAAGACCGTTCGCGACCTCGTGACGGGCACGGACTTGACCTTCCGCCCGCTCGGCGAGACGAGCCTGCGCGGCGTCCCGGGACAGTGGGACCTGTTCGAGGCACGAACGTCCGGGGGCTAGTCCGTTCTAGCCGGGGTCGATGTTGTGGTTCAGCCGGAAGACGTTGGTCGGGTCCCACGCGCGCTTGAGTTCGTGCAGCCGCTCCAGCTTGGCGTCGCCGTAGCTCGACAGGGTCATCTCGGGCCCGCCGTCTGACAGTTCGTTGATATAGCGGCCGGACGTGAGATGCGGCTCGACGATGGCCATCGCTCCGCGGACCCACGCTGCATTCGCGCCATCGAGTGCCGGCTCCGACCAGGAGGTGTCAGGGCTGACGTCGAACGGTCGGCCGCGGCCGGTGTAGGCGGCGGAGTCGTCGGCGAAGCGGTCGATCGCGCCACCCATCGCAGTGATCGAGATGCTGCTGTCGCCCGGCACGCTCCGGACATGCTCCACGAACGCGTCCAGGACGTCCGGGGCGCAGTCTGTCACATAGCCGCCGAGGATGAAGCTCCTCGAGCCCCAGTCCAGCACGAGGTCG
>DASSZA010000075.1:0-6359 GCA_035703005.1 Candidatus Limnocylindrales bacterium
GTCGTCGATCGCGACCGACACGTCGTGGCCGGTCAGGTTCTTGAGTGGGACGGCGATGTCGCCGCCGCTCGACGGCTGCGACGGGGGAGCGGTCGGTTCGACTGGCGCCGGCGTCGGCTTGACGACAGGCGCTGCGCTCGGCGTTGGGGCTGGAGTGGCCGGGGCCGGCCGGTGACCGTATGCAGCGTCTGCAGCGAACACGACGACGACCGAAAGGGCGAGGCCACCGACGATCGCGGCGAGCCTGCGGAAGGGGGAGCGGGACATCTACGGTTCCTTCGATATCTGATGACCCGGCTTGGGCTCCGGGCGTGGTCCCATGGAACCGCGCTGGTGCCCGCGGAACGACTGACGAGGGTCGTCGACTGATCAACGACATACGTCGACCTCTCGCATCGGCTGACGACGGCGGTCCCCGTGATACGCTCGCCGTCCTCGGCCCCGGCCGTGATGGGCGGGAGTAGCTCAGTTGGCAGAGCGGCAGCCTTCCAAGCTGCATGTCGCGGGTTCGAACCCCGTCTCCCGCTCCAATCCCTTTTGTTCCGTGCGGGACGCTACGAGTTCGCTGCTGCCTCGTTCCGTGGAGCGCTCGGATCAAGCGTCATCGGCCCATTCGACTCGCGTCCGATGATCAGCCCGCGGGCGTCATCGACCACGAGCACCGCCGCCTCGTAGGTCGAGCAGGTCGATGCGCAGTCCCGGAACGTCCCCTCGGCGTGCACGACCCACGTCGTCGTGTCGGTACTGAACGTCATGCTGGACGCCTGCCCGTCGGGCTCAGCTGAGCGAACGGGTTCGAACGGCGCGACGAGCCGTACGCTCGACACATGGAACGGTCGAAGCACCCGACCCAGCGCTTCGGCGTCCTTGATCACAGACGCCTGGACCGTCCCCTGGACCTGTTCGACGGACATCCGATGCAGGACGCCAGGCGGCATGTCGACCGCGGGCGGCAGCCCCGGGACATGACCGCAGGCCCCGGCGATGACCGCCGCTAGCGGAAGGGTGGCCAGCCGCCACACGAGAGAACGGCGAGGCCTTGGCGTCACTCGACGATGATGCCCCCCTCGTGTCGAGGCGCCGCTCGCGGCGTCCGGTGAGGTCGTTGCAACCGACCGTCAGGCGGGCGTTCGACGGTCAAACCTCCCGCACGAACTCCTCGAGCGGCCGCCGTCCGGTGCGTGGCCCGGTCCGCGGCTTGCGCGCTTCCTCGCTCGGATGCCCGATCGATACGACCGTCCGCACGAAGGTCGGAAGGGTCAGGCCGAGCAGCTCGTCGACCGCGGCGTAGTCCTTCTCCTCGATCCAGCCGATCCCGGCGCCGAGATCCATGGCCGTCGCTGCGATGAGGATCCGCTCGGCGACGCGCGCTTCGTCGTATGCGTCGGATTCACTGTCCTCACCGGGCATCGCGATGGCGATCGCCAGCGGTGCCTTCCCGACGTACCGCGCGTGGACCGAGATCTGGCCGATCCGGCGCCGAACATCGGGATCGCGGATCACGACGAACTGCCACGGCTGGGTGTTCATCGAGCTGCCCGTCCATCGGCACACCTCGAGGATCGCCTGCAGGTCGTTCTCCGAGACCGGCTCGTCGGTGAAGCTCCGGATCTGTCGGGTCCGTCGGAGCACGTGAAGGACGGCGTCGCGGGTATCGGTGGTTGTCGTGCGAACTTCCATGCTCGCAGTCTATGTCGCTATCCCGCGCCGAGGGCTAAGAAGACGACCCCGACCGCTACAGCGGCGATGCCGACCCATTGCACGCGGCCGAGACGTTCCCCGAGGGCGAGCCAGGCGATGATCGCCGCGGCCGTCGCGAACTGTGCTGCCAGCGCCGACGTGACGGCGATACTCTCGCTCGCCCCCCACCCCACGGCGAGGAAGCCACCGACCTCGCCGGCAGCGGCGATCGCGATGAACGGCAACGCGGGCCGCGTGACTCGGAACCGACCCGTGGCCGCGAGCGGGATCGTGATGAGGATCACGCCGACGATGCGCGGCGGGAGGATCGCCCAGCCGGCGGCGATATCGGCGCCGATCCGGCCGGTCGCATAGAGCGAGGCGCCGAACGCAAGACCGGCGATCCCGCCGAATAGCACCGCGCGCGTCGAGGCTCGCGGATCCGCGGTGTCGGGATCGCGTCCGAGCGAGGCGAGGATGACGCCGAGCCCGACGACCGCGACACCGACCGTCTCGATGCCGGCCAGGGTCTCGCCGGCGAGCATGGCGAGGACGGCGGCGATCGCGCCTTCCGATGCCGCCAGGGCACCGACCACCCCGACCTTGCCCGTCCGCACTGCGATGTATTCAGCGCCGAGGCCGACGACGTTGCCTAGACCGGCGATCACGAGGTAGGGGATCTGCTCCGCGGTCGGGCGGGTGTCGCCCACCGTCAGAGCGGCGATCGGGAGGGCAAGGACGAGGCCCAACAGCATGACGCCCGCAAGCGTCGGCCCGGCACCGATCAGCCTCGACGAACGGGTCGATGCGAGCAGTGCGGCGGTGAAGCACGCGGCGGCGAGCAGGCCGCCGACGAGCGCGATCAGGGGGAGGGTCTCATGAAGGCGCGAGCATACGGGCCGGAAGCCGACTCAAGCGGTGTCGGCTAGAGTCCCGCAGTGGCGAATCCTCGCAAGGCGCGGATCATCGGCGACCGCTACCAACTGGGCCGGGTCATCGGTCGGGGCGGGATGGCGACGATCCACGAGGCGATGGACCTCCGTCTGGAGCGTCCCGTCGCCGTCAAGCTGCTCCGACCCGAGGCGGCGGCCGATGCCGACCTCGCCGACCGATTCCGCCGCGAGGCCCTCGCGGCGACCGTCCTCCGCCATCCGAACATCGTCGCCTGCCTCGACACCGGCACGGACGATGGTCAGCCGTACCTCGTCATGGACCTTGTCGATGGCGAGGATCTGGCTGCGCGGCTCAAGCGCGGTGGTCGCCTGGCGCCCGCCTACGCGGCACGTATCGGGCTCGACGTCGCGCGTGCGCTGGGCGTCGCGCATGTCCGCGGCATCGTCCACCGGGATGTGAAACCCGGGAACATCCTGCTCGCGTCCGACGGCCGCGCGATGGTCACCGACTTCGGTATCGCACGGCTCGCGGCCGACGCAGAGGCCGCACGGCCGGGGACGACGCTCGGTTCGGTCCACTACTTCAGCCCGGAACAGGCCAAAGGCGCGACCACGACACCCGCGTCGGACGTCTACGGCCTCGGCCTGGTCCTGTTCGAGGCGTTGACCGGGACGCGTGCGTTCAGCGGCGACACGACCGACGCGATCGCACTCGCCCGGATCGGGGCTGTCGCACCGTCCCCGCGCTCGCTCCGACCGGAAGTCCCAGCGGATCTCGACGCCGTCGTCCGCCGCGCGCTGGCTCCGGAGGCCGCCGACCGGTACGCCAACGGCAACGCCATGGCAGCGGCGCTCGAGGCCGCGATCCAGGCAGCCGACGACGCCAGCCCGACCACGATCATCACGACGCCGGTCGCGACTCCCGCTGGCGACGAGGCATCTCCCGGCCCGGGTCGCACGGAACGCCCGGCGCGCGCGCGCCCACGGACCACTGCCGCAGCTCGCTCGAGCAGGCCAGGCACCGGACGGTCGCCGAACAGTGTCCTGATCGCCCTGCTCGCGCTGGTCGGGATCGTCGTCGGGGCGATCGCGGTCGCCGCGCTCCCAGGTAGCGGAACGGCGTTGGACTCCGCGTCCCCCGCCAGCGAGGCGGCGGTCGAGACGCCCACGCGGACCCCGAAGCCGAGCCCGTCGCCGACCCCGAGTCCTTCGCCTTCGCCGACCCCCAAGCCAACGCCGTCCGCGAGGCCGAGCCCGACGCCCGTTGCCGAGGGCGAGACCGCGGACCTATGCGAGGTCTTCTTCGATATCCCGTGTGCCCTCGGCGCCGGTCGCTATTCCCCGTCGCGGTTCCGGCCGCCGTTCGACATCGAGCTGGGCGATGGCTGGTCGACCGTGGCGCACCGCGAGGACATCGTCGTCCTCACACGCCCGGAGGGGACCATGACATTCGCCGGCGGGCTGCGCCAGGTGTTCCCGCGCGGGAAGCCGAACGAACCGAGTTCGCGGGCGCGCGACGTCATGGAGTCGTTCATCACGACCGACGGCGTCGGAGCGACGAAGCCCAAGGGCATCCGCATCGACCGCCGCCGCGCGTACTCCAGCGACTTCCAGCCGACCGGATCGAAGCGTGTCCCGTTGTTCTCGACGGAGGGCAGCACGTTCAACCTCGAGCCCGATCGCACGACCCGCATCGTCGTGGTCGACCTGCCCGGTGACGACACGATGGTCGTCGCCATCGAACCGAACGAGGGCTACGAGCTGCGGGACATCCTCGAGGCTGCGGACCCCGCAGCCGGGACGATCAACTGGCGTTGAGCGGATCGCCGGAGCGGTCGTCCAGGCCGAGCTGACAGCCGAGGACCGTTCCGACTGGATCGTGCGGGGGTGAAACCGTCGGTGCATCCAGTCGACACCATGGTCCTATCGACGGTGGTCCTTTCCCGGGTCACAGTCACCGGGTGATCCGTTCGAAGCGGCTGCGTTCGTCGTCACGACGCGCCCTGGGGCGGCTCGCGGGGGACCCGCACGTCCTGCTCGCGATCGCCGTCGTTCTCGCAGCACTCGTGATCGAGCTCGCGTCCCGCGGCAACGCGGTCGCGGTCGTCATCCCGTCGCTCGTGTATCTCGGCGTCCAGTGCGCCCTGGCGCTGAGTACGCGCGCCCGCAGGTCAGCCACGCTCGACACCGCCCGGCTGCTGTTCGCCCTCGTCACGGTCATCTGGATGAGCGTCGGGACCGGGAACCCCGCGACCTTGCCCCTCGCGTCGCTGACCCTCCCGATCGTCGTCATGGCGGCTGCGATGGGTACCCGCCAGGTCGTCGCCGTGGGTGGCGTCCTCATCAGCGCGGCGCTCGCGCTCTACTTCGTCCCTGCGTTCGCTACGCCCACGATCCGCGAGGGTCTCGTGCAGCGCGGGATCGCGCTCGCGGCGACCGCGGTCGTCCTGGCCGTCGGCACGCGCCGGACGATCTCGACCCTGGAGCGGGCCGTTGCCCACGCGCGCGCGGCGAGCGCGGGCATGCGTCGACGCGCCCGGCAGATCTCTGCGATCGAAGCCATCGGACGCGCGCTCACGGGCGACGGCCCCACGTCCGAGGCACTGGACGAGGTCGTGGCGATCCTCGTCGAGCGCTTCGGCTATCGCTACCCATCGATCTACATGCGCGACGGCGACCTGATGCGGCTCGGCGCGCAGCGCGGCTACAAAGACGTCATCGAGACCTTCGATGGGACGGTCGGCGTCGTCGGTCGCGTCATGCGCACCGGGAAGCCGCAGTTCGTCCCGGATGTCACTGCCGATCCGGAATATCGCGCCGCGAGCCCTGACGTGCGGAGTGAGGTCAGCGTCCCGCTCTGGAGCGGCGACACGATCCTCGGCGTCCTCAACATCGAGAGCGGCCAGGATGCTCCGCCGCTTGACGTGAGCGACCTCGACACGCTGGTCGTCGTGGCGGACCGCGTCTCCGTCGCGCTCGCGCTGGCGCGTGAACGCGAAGCACTCCGCGAGCGAGCCGCGCTGTTCACCCGGCTCGCCGCGTTCGGATCGGCGGTCAACGCCAGCCTCGACCTGACGACCGCGCACAGTCGGATCGTGGCGTCCGTCGCAGAGGCGATGCAGGCCGATATCGTCACGTTGGTCCTACGCGACGCGGCGACCGGCGAGGATCGGATCGTCGCGATGCATGGTGGCGACGATCGGTACCTGGGCGTGCGGATCCCGCAGGGAGAGGGGATGACCGGCCAGGCCATCGCGGAACGCCTCACGGTCTCGTCGGAATCCTATGAGCGAAGCTCGTACCCGACGACCGTCAAGGGTGCTCGAGTGTCCGACGTCCTCGCCGGCGCGGCCGTCCCGCTGCTCGGCGAGGACGGCGTCGTCGGCGCCGTGGCGATCGGTCGCGATGACCTCGGGCGCCCGTTCAGTGCCCTCGAGCTCGAGACGATGCCGCTCATCGGCTCGCAGGTCACCCTTGCGCTCGCGAACGTCCAGCTACACGCTCGCGTCGCCGACGCCGCGATCCGGGACCCACTTACCGGGCTCTGGAACCGCCGCCATCTCGAGGTCTCGACCGCCCGGCTCTTCGCGGCGCGCGCGAGGCTCGAGCTCGACGATCGTCGGCCGATCGCGGTGATCCTGTTCGACCTCGATCACTTCGGCGACTTCAACAAGCAGCACGGGCACATCGTCGGCGATGCGGTGCTCCGGTCATTCGGCTCGATCCTGTCCGGGCGCCTGCGCTCGAGCGATATCGTCGCGCGTTTCGGCGGAGAGGAGTTCGTCG
>DASSZA010000098.1:0-14776 GCA_035703005.1 Candidatus Limnocylindrales bacterium
TTCCTTTGCGCGGTAGCGGTCGAGCACGGGTCGTGGCACGGTCGCGTAGTTGTTCGAGTCGAGGATCGCGTCGATGACGTCGTAGACGACGATCCCCTGACGGCCCGCACGGCGAGCCTTGGCCGCGAGCTCGACCGCCACCGGGACGGTCAGGATCCCGAACGCGTGATACAGATCGGCGGGCGGCAATTCGCGTCTGAGCGTTCGCCACCAGCCGCGGACGTGGAGCGGCCAGAGCCACGCCTTCAGACCGCGGTCGCCCCGGCGGACGAGCTCCCTCAGCAGCTTGGTCGGCGGCTTGGGGGTCGGCGGGAGACCCGACCAACGTTTGAACGGTCCGGACGGGTGATATCTGCGGGTGACGATGCTGCCCTCGCGCTCCTCGTCCGGAACGTCCGGCCCGCTGACCGCCGCGATCTCGACCTCCCAGCCGGCCGCAGCGAGGCTGCGCGCGACGCGCAGACCCCGCGAGTACGGAGCCGCGGTATTCGCGACGAGAAGGACCGCCCGGCCTCGACTCACCTTGACGCGCGAGCCGACCACCCCGCGCCGAGGCGCAACACCTGCCGGGGACGGACGTCGCGATCGCGCGAGCTATCGACGGTGTCGACGACGAGGTCGGCGCGTTCGAAGACGCGATCCCAGTCGATCGCGCGATGCGCGGTCACGACCGTTACGACGTCGGAATCGCCCAGGAGGTCGTCCAGACCGACGCCCGGTCGTTCCACGCCGTCCGAGTCGACGAACACATCGACGTGCGGATCGTGGAAACGGACCTCAGCCCCACGCTCGGCGAGCCCGGCGATCACCGCGGCGGCCGGCGAGTTCCGTGCGTCGCGCACGTTCGGCTTGAAAGCGACCCCGAGGATGCCAACACGTGCACCCTTGAGGGCTTTGCCTCGGTCGTTGAGCGCCTCTGCGACCAAGTCGACCACGTGGCGCGGCATCGCGAAGTTGATGTCGCCTGCGAGCTCGACGAAGCGGTCGATGAAGTCGAACTCCCGAGCCCGCCATGAGAGGTAGTACGGGTCGACCGGGATGCAATGCCCGCCGACTCCGGGGCCCGGGGTGAAACGCATGAACCCGAACGGCTTGGTCGCCGCGGCGTCGATGACCTCCCAGACGTCGAGGCCCATCCGCTCGCACAACAAGGCGAGCTGGTTGACGAACGCGATGTTGACGTTGCGAAAGACGTTCTCGAGCAGCTTCGCCAGCTCGGCAGCGTCGGGCGACGACAGCTCGATCACCTGGTCGTTGATGTTGCGAAGGAGCGCGCCGGCGCGTCTTGTCGCCTCCGGGGTCGTTGCACCGACGAGCCGCGGGATCGACCGCGAGGCGCTCACCGGGTCGCCGGGATTCACGCGCTCGGGCGCGAACGCTAAGTCGAAGTCGACCCCGGCCCTGAGGCCGCTGCGCTCGATCGCTTCCCGGAATGGACCGACGGTCGTGCCGGGGAACGTCGTCGACTGGAGGACGATGAGCTGCCCCTCACGGACGCGGCTGCAGAGGTAGTCAGCGGCAGCGAGGACGGGACCGAGATCCGGGTCCTTCGTAGCCGTGATCGGCGTCGGGACACACACGAATGCGGCATCGACCGCGTCGAGGTCGGCCTCCTGCGATGACAGGATCCGCAAACCTGACGCGAGCCCACGGGCGAGGCGGTCGTCGTCGACGTCATCGATCGGTGAGCGGCCGGCGCACAGCTCGGCGACACGCGTGTCGCTGGCATCGACACCGATGACCTCGAGCCCAGCCTCGTTGAAGGCGAGCGCGAGTGGCAGCCCGACGTAGCCGAGCCCGATGACGGCTACGCGCGAGTCCGAACCCACGGGGCGGATGTTAGCGTCTGCGGGCTGATCACGGCTCATACGGTGCCCCGATGCGTCGGCGATCCCGGCCTACCCGTGGCGCGTCGCCTCTTCGGCAGCGTGGAGGACATCATCGATCGTGGTCTCGAGCGCGATCGTCGGCCGCCATCCCACGAGCGCTTCGATGCGCCCGAAGTCGCCCCGGATCTCGGGAGGCTCGTCAGCGCGGACGAGAGTCGGATCGACCTCGACCGGTGCGTGGACACCCGCGACATCACAGAGTCGCTGGAGGATGTCGCGGATCGTCACGGAGCGACCGGAGCTGACGTTGACCACCATGCCGTGCCCGATCACGCCACCGACCGCGCCTTCGATGAGCAGCCGATACGCCCGGGCGACGTCGCGTACGTCAAGCAGATCTCTCGCCACATCGAGATTGCCGACGGGGATACTCGCCGCGCGCCCTGTCGCGACAGCTGTCACCCGCTCCGCCAGTGCCGGCACGACGAAGTCGGGCCCCTGGCCAGGGCCGGTGTGGTTGAAGGCACGTGCCACGACCACGGGAGTCTCGGACCGAGCGCCGAGCGCGAGCGCTACAGACTCTTGTGCCAGCTTGCTCTGCGCGTACGGGCCACGCGGACCGAGCCGAGAGTCCTCGTCGAGTGGCAGTTCATCGACGGATGGTCGAGCATAGACCTCGGAAGAACTCGGGATGAGCACGACCGGCCGTGGGTCCACGGAGCGCGTGGCCTCGAGGAGGTGCACGGTCCCGCCGACGTTCGTATCGATCGCGCGTGCCGGCTCGGCGGTAGCTGCCTTACCAGTCGAAACGCCGGCGAGATGGACGAGGGCGGCCGGCGCCGAGCGCTCGATCCACTCGGATAGCGCTGCGGGATCCGTCACATCGGGTTGTCGTCCCGCCGATCGAACGACGTCGTGCCCGTGCGCTTCGAGCTCCTGCGCCAGCCAAGGGCCGACGAACCCACCCGCGCCTGTGATCGCGACACGCATCAGCGAGCTGGCGTGCCGGCCGTCTCCCGGTCCGTCGTCCGCCCAGCGAGCCGTGCCATGTCCGCGTCGACCATCATCTCGACGAGACCGGTGAAGTCGACCTCTGGCCGCCAGCCGAGGACCGCGCGCGCGCGCGCCGCGTCCCCGCGAAGATGGTCGACCTCCGCCGGCCGGAAGAGCTCCTGGTCGACGACCACGTGTTCGCGATAATCGAGCCCTACCCGGCGGAAGGCGATCTCGCACAGATCACGGACCGAGTGCGACTCGCCGGACGCGACGACGAAGTCCTCCGCTCGATCCGTCTGAAGCATCGCCCAGATCGCCCGTACGTAGTCGCCGGCGTAGCCCCAGTCACGCTCAGCGTCCAGGTTGCCCATCCTGAGCTCCGTCGCCATCCCGAGCGCGATCCTCGCCGCGCCGTCGGTGATCTTGCGCGATACGAATTCGAGACCGCGGCGCGGCGATTCGTGGTTGAAGAGGATTCCTGAGACGGCGAACATCTCATAGCTCTCGCGGTAGTTCACCGTGATGAAATGGCCGTACGCCTTCGCGACACCGTACGGGCTACGCGGATAGAAGGGCGTCGACTCGTTCTGTGGCACCTGCTCGACCTTGCCGAACATCTCGCTCGACGATGCCTGGTAGAAGCGAACCGTTGGATCGACCTGCCGCACGGCCTCCAGGACCCGCGTCACGCCGAGCGCGGTGAACTCCGCGGTCAGGACGGGCTGATTCCACGAGGTCGGCACGAAACTCTGGGCTGCCAGGTTGTACAGCTCATCTGGTCGCGCGACGCGCAGCGCCTCGACCAGGGAAGCCTGGTCCAGAACGTCACCCTGGATGAGTTCGATCCGATCGGTCAGGTGCGCGATGCGCTCGTTCGGCGACGTGCTCGAGCGACGGGTCATGCCGACGACCCGATACCCCTTCTCGAGGAGCAGCTCTGCGAGATATGAGCCGTCCTGCCCGGTGATCCCGGTGATGAGTGCGGTCCTGACCATCGGCGGAGTATAGGTCCGGCCTCCGGACAGAGGCCGCAGGTGAGCCCGTATCCTTTGGGCATATGTCGAGGCGTCGGTGACCGCGTCGGAGAGTGAGCCCCGACGCACGGAGCGTTCGCTCGTGCATCGGCTGGTCGGCCTCCTCCCGGCACCGCGCGACGTGGCGCTGGTCGAGGTCGGTCGCGCCCTTCGCGATCTCGTCGCAGGACGCGAGCCGAGGGCGTCGCGTGAAAGCCGGCGCGCAGCTCTCGCGGAGCAGAAACGCCGCTTGGAGTCGGCCCGGTCGCTGCTGGCAAAGGGAGATCCGGACGGCGCGCGGGCGGAGATCGCCAAGGCCGAGCAGTCGAATCCTGATGATCCTGCCCTCGCAGTCCTGCGCTCGACGGCCGACCGCTCCGCATCGATCCGCGGCCGGGTACGGCCGCGGCCACCGATCGAGGCCGAGATCGCGGTCATCCTGGATCACCTGCGGGTCCTCGGCCCACGCACGCCGACCCTCCTCCTCTTCCACCAGGCAAGCCCCGACAACCCGTTCCAGGCTCTGCTCTATCGCCGCGCCTGGGAGCACGGGGTCGCGGCGACGGCGTTGTGGGATCTCGAGGACTTGGACCGGGTCCCGTCCCTGGTGCCACGCGACGTGCGGGTCGTTCTTCATCTGCACTGGGTGAATCGGGTCCTCGCGGGGGCCCGCGATGTCGAAGAGGCGAACGATCGGCTCGCCGCGTTCGCTGCTCGTCTCGATCGTGCGTCTGAGGCCGGGATCCAGATCGTTTGGACGGCTCATAACGTCCTGCCGCATGACACGGCGATGGAAGCGGCCGACGCCGAACTCCGCCGGATCATCATCGACCGCGCATCGATGGTCCACGTGCTCGCCGCTTCCACGGTCGAGCTCGCAGCGTCGTCGTACACGATCCCCCCGGAGAAGGTCGTGCACGTGCCGCTCCCCGGATTCCGCGGCGCCTATCCCGACTACGTCGATCGGCAGAGTGCCCGGTATGCGTTGGGGCTGCCCGCCGACGCATACGTGATCGCGCTCGTAGGTGGGCTCCGACCCCACAAGGGGCTCGAGTCCCTGCTCGATGCCGTGGACATCGCCGCCACCGACGAGTCGAAGCTGCGGCTGATCGTCGCCGGCGCTCCGGGACGCGACGAGGCTGTCGAAGCCTTCCTCCGACGTGCCGAGGTCCACCCGCGGGTCAACCTCCACGCACGACCCATCCCGGGCGAGGACATGCAGCTGTTCTTGCGAGCCTCCGACGCCGCGATCCTGCCGTACCAGCGGACCCTGAACTCCGCCGTCTTGATGATGGTGCTCGCCTTCGAACTCCCGGTGATCGCTCCGCCGGTCGGCGGGATCGGCGAGACGATCGAGCCATCGGTCTCCGTCACGTTCACGCCCGGCGACACGAACAGCCTGGCGTCAGCCATCCTCGCCTCGCGGGACCTGCCACGGGACGAGGTCCGCGCCGCGGCTCGTCGGATCACAGATGAACATGACCCAGACGCGCTGTCAGATCGTTTCGTGTCGGCGCTCGTGGGCATGCTCGACGACATATCCAGCAGGGGATGAGTTCCGGGCGAGGACCGAGGCTCAATCCTCGAGCCGACGCAGGAAGCCGCTCCGGCAGTAGGTCGCGACGAGCCGCTCGTAGGATCGATCGATCTCGAATTCCGGATGCGTCGCCAGGAACTCTGTGACCGCTTCAAGGGGGTTGTCACGCGACCAGCTCGCCTGTCCGCTCGGGGCGTCCGCGACCATCGGCATGACTTCGTCGAAAACGACGATATAACTGCCCGGCGAGACCAGCGGCGAGTACGTCTCCAGCTCATCGCGCACATGCGAGCGACTATGGTTCGAGTCGAGCATCACCATCGTGCTCTGGCCTGGGCCGATCAGAGTCCGGACGGTTTCGAAGGTCGCCGGGTCCGTCGAGCTGCCTTCGACGAGGCTGATCCTGTGTGCCATCGGGTGGCTCTCGATCGCCAGCCGGTTGTATTTTCGGATCTCGATATCGACCCCGATCACCCGACCGCGTCCAAGCAACTCCATGATCGACGCGTACAGGACGAGAGCACCGCCGTGGGCGACGCCGCTCTCGACGATGACATTCGGGCGGACCTTCCAGATGAGTTCCTGGACCATGAGGATGTCTTCCGGGAGCTGGATGATCGGGATGCCGAGCCAGGTCACCTCGTACGAGAGCCTGCGTTCCCAACCCGATCGGGTGAACAGGTCAGCGATCACCTGGAATCCTTCAGGCGTATAGATGTCGATCTCCCGCGGCCCGTCTTTTGTGCCGATCGTGATCAAACGATCCGGCTGGTCGCCAACCTGGTGAGTCACGTTGCTGCCTCCTGTCGCCCGTTCCACCACGCGACCGTCTCTCTGATGCCGCTTCGAAGGACATGCCGTGGTAGCCAGCCGAGGCCCATCAGCGGCAGCGGGTCCCCGGCCGATTCGTATCCGCGGTCGTCCGTCGATCCCAGGCCGCCGATATGCAGCAGTGCAGGTCGCGACACCTCCTCGTCGATGACCTCGAGGACCTCCTTCAGGCTTATGAGCGACCCGGAGCAGATATCGACACCACCCGTCAACGACGACTCGGCGAGGACGGCGAAGGCGGACGCGACGTCGGTCACGTGCAGGTAGTCGCGCAGCTGAAGACCGTCGGTCGTGGCGATCGGTTCGTTCGACAGCAGCGCCCGGATGACCGTCGGGATGACGCGTCGCTCGTCCTCCCAGGGTCCGTACACGTAGAACACATGACCGCAGGCGACGCTCATGCCGGTTGGCGTAAGTCCGAGCGACAGCGCATGCGCAGCGGACTTCGCCGCGTCGTAGATGGTCCGGACCGGCGTGTCGGCATTCTCAAGACACGTCCCCGCGAGGACGAGGCGCGGACAATGACTTTCCGCCGCCGCGACCATCAGGGTCGCAGATGCCTCGAGCGAGGCGACGTTCTCGGCGACCGCATGCTGGTAGCGCCCTGGCTCTGCGTACCACGCCAGATGCACGATCGCATCCGGGCGGACCGACTCCAACAGTGCGGAGATCGCAGAAACGTCCCCGAGGTCAGCCTCGATGACGTCGATGCATCCGTGGACGTCCTGGAGGCGGGTAGTCGGACCGCCGGGCCTCAGCATGGCGTACGCGTGGTGTCCGCGGGCGAGCAGTTCCCGGACCACATGCGCGCCGATGAAGCCGCCCGCTCCTGTGACGAGCACCTTCATCAGTGCTGTCGGACGTCCCAGTCGTAGGGGATCGGATTGTCAAAAGGATCCAGGCGCGTGGAGCGGCTCGGGTCGTGCGGATGGGTCGAGCAATTGGCGACGATCGCTGCATCCGACCCCATCCCCTTGAAGCCATTCCACACGCCCGGCGGGATCTGGACCAGGCTGTAATCGTCTGGCCCGAGGAACCGTTCCATGATCTCTCCGCGTGTGGGCGATCCCTCCCGATCATCGAAGAGGACGAGCTTGATCCGCCCGTAGACACACACGTAGTTGAGTGTCATGTCGGCGTGCCGGTGCCAACCTTTCACGACGCCCGGGTATACCGTCGAGAAGTAGATCTCACCGAACCCGAGGAATTCCGCGTCGGTCGCCTTCAGCATGTGCATGATCGTGCCGCGTTCATCCGGGATGCGCGCGCGGGCAACCACTCGGACCCCATCGATCATCGTCACACCAGCTCGGGCTGCGGTACAGGGATGATGAAACGCCCGCCGCGGTCGCGGTAGTCCTGCTGCTGGGCAAGGATCTCGTCCGCGAAGTTCCAGGCCAGCAGTAGGCAGGCGTGCGGCATCGCTTCGACGAGCCGCTCAGCGGGCACGATCGGGATCCGGACACCGGGCATGAAACGTCCCTGCTTGTGCGGACTGCGGTCGGCGACGAAATCGATCGAATCCGCGCCGATCTTGAACGCGTTGAGCAGCACGGTGCCCTTCGCGGCAGCGCCGTACGCGGCGATGCTCTGGCCCTGCCCCTTGAGCGTGTCGAGCAGATCTCGAAGGTCCGCGCCCAGGCACTCGACGCGAGCGGCAAAGTCCCGGTAATAGTCCCTGTCGGCGAGCCCGAGTCCCTGCTCCTCGGCCAGCATCGCTGGACCGGTCGTCGACCGCAGCCCGCGGATCGCAGCCTCGGGAGCGTCGCGGTGGACCGCGAAGATCCGGAGCGACCCGCCGTGGACGGGCAACCGTTCGACGTCGGCGACGACGAGGCCATGCCGCTCCAGTATCGGCGTCAACGCGGTCAGCGAGTGGTAGTACCGGTGCTCGTGGTAGATCGTGTCGAACTCCAGCCGTTCGACGAGGTCGCGGACATACGGCGTCTCGATGACGGCCACACCGGTCGGCTTCAGCACCGCGGCGATGCCTGCCACGAATCCGTCAAGGTCGGGGACGTGGGCGATGACGTTGTTCGCGTGGACGATATCCGCCGCGCGACCCGACGCGCGGAGGTCCTCGGCGAGGGTCAGATCGAAGAACTCCGTCAGCGTCGGCACACCCCGGGACCTCGCGACCTCGGCGACATTTCGGGCCGGATCGACACCGAGGATCGGGATCCCGGCATCGGCATAGTGCCTGAGCAGGTAGCCGTCATTGCTGGCCACCTCCAATACGAGGCTCGTCCCGGTCAGGCCGCGCGTCGCGATCAGCCGATTCGCAAGCGCCTTCGCGTGCTCTACGAACGCATCGGAGACCGACGAGAAATACGCGTACTCAAGGAACATCCGCTCGGGCGCCACCGGGTCGGTGATCTGCACCAAGCCGCATTTAGGGCAGATAGCGAGGGTCAGCGGGAAACGCGGCTCCGGTTCGCCGAGCGCTTCGAGTGTGAGCAGCGCGTTCGCAAGCGGTTGCTCACCCAGCGCCAGGACCGGTTCGAGATCGGACCCGCACGCGCCACAGGTCGACGTCACGAGGGGGATGATCCAAGGTACGCGCGATACCAATCGACGGTCTGGCGCAGACCGTCGGTGAGTGGCACCTGAGGCCGCCAGCCGAGCTCGCGCCGGGCACGCCGCGCTGACACACGCTGGACCGGAACCTCGCGCAGGGGTGCGGCCAAGATCGTAGGCTCGAGCGGGGACCGCATGACGCGAAGTATGCGTCGGACCATCTCGAGTGCCGTCAGCCGCTGTCCCGCGGCGAAGTTGAAGGCCTCACCGCGGATCTCGCGCCTTCGACCGACGGCCTCGGCCAGGACCAGCGCGCCGATCGCAGCGTCGCCTACGAACAGGTAGTCGCGCACGAACGTGCCGTCCGACCGGATCACGGGCGACTCGTCACGAACGATGGAACGGATCGTCCCAGGCACGATCCTGCTCCAGTTGAGATCCCCTCCGCCGTAAAGATTCGCACAGCGCGTGACCGCGACGGGAACGGCGTAGGTGTGCGCGTATGTCTGTGCCAGAAGGTCGGCCATCGCCTTCGACGCGTCATAGGGATGGCGCGGCCGTAAAGCCATCCGCTCTTCGTACGGCCGTCCCGCGGCATCGCCGTACGCCTTGTCCGACGACGCCACGACGATGCGTTGGACCGACCGCTGGGACCGGCACGCCTCGAGTAGGGCCCACGTACCTTCCACGTTGTGGCGGAACGTGTCGACGGGAGCCTCGATGGCCGGCCCCACGAGTGTCTGGGCAGCGAGATGGATGACGGTGTCCACACTCTCGCGACGCAACAGGCCGTCGATCGCTCGTCCGTCTCGGACGTCGCCTGGTATCGCCGTCAGGCCGGCGAGCGAGGGCGTTCCTCGTGCCCGCCATGCGATGTCGAGGCCGATGACGTTGGCGCCGCGGACGGCCAGTTCGCGGGTCACGGCCTGGCCGAGAAGACCCGCCGCCCCCGTCACGAGAACGACGCGGTCGGACCAGCCGCCGATCGCGTCAGCGGTCAATCCCAGGTCACCCAAGGTGCGGTGCCGGCGGACCACAGCGACCGCAGATAACGGACATCGCGCAGCGTGTCCATAGGCTGCCAGAATCCTTCGTGGGTGAACCCCACGAGTTGGCCCTCGGCCGACAAGCGCTCAAGAACGTCGGCTTCGAGACTCGTTGCGTCGCTGGATATCCGGTCGAGCACGGAAGGCTCGATGACCATGAAGCCGCCGTTGATCCATCCCTCACCGACCTGTGGCTTCTCCGCGAACGACACCAGGTTGTCGTCGCCGAACGAGAGGCCTCCGAAGCGTGCAGGCGGTCGGACCGCCGTCACTGTCGCGAGCTTCCCGGAGGCCCGATGGAATGCGAGCAGCGCGCAAAGGTCGACATCGGAGACGCCGTCCCCGTACGTCAGCATGAACGCTTCGTCGCCGAGCCAGTGGGCAAGGCGCGCGACTCGGCCGCCTGTTCCGGAATCTGCCCCTGTATCGACGAGGTGGACCGTCCACGCATCTCGCTCGCTGTCGTGTCGATCGACCTCACCATCGCCCAGCCTGACCGTCAGGTCGCCGCTCAGCCGAAGGAAGTCGACGAAGAAGCGCTTGATCTCGTCGCCCTTGTAACCCAGCGCGACGACGAACTCCGTGAAGCCCGATGCGGCGTAATGCTTCATGATGTGCCAGAGGATCGGCCGCTCTCCGATCTCCACCATCGGCTTCGGACGGACCTCCGTTTCCTCGGCAAGTCGCGACCCCTGGCCGCCGGCGAGGATCACTACCTTCACGGTTGGACATTATGACGGAGCACGGTCGCCGCGGACCCGAGGAGGTGTTCGTGACCAGCACGGCGCTCGTGGGGATCGGACTACCGACGCATAACGGCGAATCGTTCATCGCCCAGGCGCTGGAGTCACTGCTCGGTCAGGATCATCCTGATCTAGAGATCGTCGTGTCCGACAACGCTTCGACCGATGGGACATCGGACATCGTCCACGAGCTCATGCGGCGCGATGAACGCCTCCGATATGAGAGGCTCGATCGGAAGGTAAGCGCAGCAACGAACTTCAACCGCGCCTTCGCCCTGTCGCGCGGCCCGTACTTCATGTGGGCGGCGGACGACGACGTCTGGGACCCGACCTACGTGCGTCGATGCCTCGCCGCGCTCGACGATCATCCCGCCGCCGTGATGGCAAGCTCCCGGCTTAGGTTCATCGACCCCGCCGGCGATGTACTCGCCGCGGACTACGACCGATATGACAATCCGGATCTCTCTTCCGACTCGGTCGTCGAGCGTGCCCGGCTCCTGCTTCGCCGCGGCGGCTGGTACCAGGTGTACGGCCTTGCCAGGCGGGATGCACTCCTCCGTACGCGCCTGTTCCAAGATGTCTATGGACCGGACGTCGTCCTTGTCCTCGAGCTCGCGCTGATGGGACCCATCGTGAGGGTCCCCGAGGCTCTCTTTTCGTATCGCCGCTTCCCCGGTCGAACAGAGGCGGACCGGGCAGGGCGCCAGGGTGGCATACCGGATGAGACACGCGTCGTCTCCGCCCGGATGACTCACCTCGAGGAGGCCTTATCCGAGACGGTCCGGTCCTCAGCACTTTCGGGGCCGCTGAAGTTGCGGCTGCTCGGAGAGATCTTCCGGGCCGCCTACATCGACGACACTCCGATCAGGTCAAAGGCCCGACCAGAAGCAGCAGGTCGAGCGAAGTCCGCAGCACGTGAGCGCGACTGGGCTCGCTTCATCAAGTTCTCATTGGTGCACCAGATCGGGCAGCTCGAGCGGCTCGGGAGCAGACGACGCAGTTGGGTCTCCCGCTTCCGGCGCCTTCCGTCCCGCGCACGGCGGAGGCTCGGCGCCTGACGTCGCGATCGCAGTCCGCGATGCGCGCCGACGCTAATCCGCGTCGTCCCGAGTGAGGTCGTCATACAGCTCCAGCAGTCGAACTGATTCGGTCTCCCAGTTCCACCGACCGGCCGCCGCCCGCCTGCATCGGTCGCGCAGGTCTTCGCGTTCCGAGGCCGGCATCTCGAGGATCGCGCCGCACGCTCGCGCGATGGAGGCGCGGTCATCTGGTTGGCACACCGACCCGAGCGGTCCATCAGGGCCCTCGACGATACGACGCATCTGCGGGAAATCGCTGACCACGACGGGTACCCCGGCCGCGATGGATTCGAACAGCTTGTTGGGGGTGCACAACCAATGGTTCAGGGAGGAACGCTGCAGCGGGATGACGTCGACGTCGGCGCCCGCGACCATCGACAAGAGGTCGTCGGGCGGCACGGCATCCAACACGTGGAGGCGTCCTCCGAACCGTGGTTGCGCGGCCAAGGCATCCAGCATCGACCGCTGTCCGCCGTAACCCAAGAAGATGACGTGAGCGCGCGCGAGACGAGGCTCCAGAGCCGCCTCAGCCAGCTGCTCCAGTCCCCGATGTCGGCTGAAGGCACCGTGGTAGAGCAAGATCGGCACGCCGGGCGGGATCGCCGCGGCGGACTCCAGCTTTGATCGCTCATCTCCTCTGGGCACCCAGCGCGGTGGGCAGTTGTGAACGATCACGGTCCGCTTCGGCCGAATGCGGTTCGCGATCACCCTCGCGTACGCGGGATTGACGCTCACCAAGGCATCGATACGACGCGTCCACTGTCGCTCACGCCAGCGCAGTAGGGCTCGAGCCCACAACGGACGCTCGGCGTTCGCTGCTGAGTCGGGGTAGATCTCGTGACTGTCGTAGATCGATCGAGATCCATCACGCTTCGCTCCGCGCACCGCGGCCGAGAGGGCCGTAAGGTCGTGACCGTGGTGGACAGCGGCAGGCCGGGCGTGATCTGCCGCGTCGCGACACCAGCCGAGGACCGAACCGCGCCACCAGGCGAGCCAGTACAAGTTCTCAGGCGGCCACGCTGGCGCGTCGGAGCGGCCGATGGTGGCGATCGCGATATACGTCCGACGGATCCCGGACAGGCCGACCGCGGTCGCGATCGCGCCGACGGCGCGAGGCACGTCCGCCCACCCACGGGGCCCGCCCACCAGTGAACGCTTGAGCCGTCCTATCGATCGGCGGCGGAGCGTCCACGGAGCCACGACCGAGCGCCAGCCCTCCCGCCACTGGCTCGGCACCGGGACCCGGACGATCTCGTATCCATCCACGCGCTCGCGCTCGATGCCGGGCGGCGCGGCTCGACGCGGGATCGCCATCAATCTCACGTCCAACCCGGCGGCCGCCAGGGTCGCTGCTTCGCGACGCACACGTGAATCGAGCGTCGCGTCGTTGAAGACGTACATGGTGACCGCGGCGGGCGCCCTGTCGTCCACGGCCGTACCGATCTCGTCGACCGCGGTCATCGGGTCGCCGTCATCGGCGCGTACAAGTCGAGCAGGCCCTTTGCCTCCGTCTCCCAATTCCAACGCTCGTGTGCAGCGTCGAGGCACCGCTGGCGCAGCGCGGCACGCTGCTCACTGCTGCGGTCGATGATCTTCAGGATCGCCCGAGCGACGTCAGCGATGTCATCTGGACGGCAGACCTCGCCTAGCGGCCCGATCGCGCCATCGAGCACGATGCGGCGCATCTCGGGGAAATCGCTCACGACGACGGGCACGCCGGCCGCCAGCGCCTCGAACAACTTGTTCGGCGTCGACAGCCGATGATTGAGCGTCGAAGGCTGGATGGCGACGACCGCGACATCGGCTGACGCGACCCATGGAAGCAGCTCGTTCGGAGGGACGGCATCGAGCACGTGGAGCCGGCCACCGAACCGGTCGTCGGCTGTCATCGCGACGAGCTTGTCGCGCAGGGCTCCGTAGCCCAGGAACACCGCATGGACCTCTTCGAGCCCGGGAGACAGGATGGCCTCCGCGAGCTGCTCCATGCCTCGATGCCGCGAAAAGCCACCGTGGTACAGCGCGATCGGCGCGCTGGCATGGATGCCGGTGGCGTCCCTGATGAGGTCCACAGGCGTACTCGGAGGCGACCACCGCTCGGGGCAGTTATGGACGACGACCGTCCGACGCGGTCGATAGCGGTCGCCGAGCTCCCGGGCAAGCGACTCGTTGACCGTCACGAGAGCGGCGACCTCCCGCATCCACGCTTGCTCACGACGCGCGATGTACCGCTTCACGACACGCGGCCGCCAGGCATTTGAGCCCGACTCGAGGAAGATCTCGTGGCTGTCGTAGATCAGGTGGCCTCCGTACCGCATGTGCGCCCGTCCGGCCGCCTCGAGGCCGCTGAGATCGTGGCCGTGATAGACGTCGGCCTGCCCGGCCTCGACGGCGCCGAGCTTCGCCCATCCGATGACCGAGAAGCGCCACTTGACGAGCCAGTCGAGAGCGGAACCGCCCGGCGGCGCCGGTCGCTTGTTCGAGCGTGCGTTGAATGGAGCTCGCACGATCGCCCAGACGACCGTCACAGCCCCGAAGATCACCAGGGCAACGAGCTTCGGTATCGAACGCGGCAGCGCGCCAAGAGCGACTCGCGTTCGCCCCTTCCACCACTTCCTCGAATCCCAGGGATGGCGGACCCAGTTCCAGTAGAACCGCCAGGCATGCGGAGGAGGTACCCGGATGATCTCGATGCCGTCGCGGATCTCTCGGTCGCCTTCTGTCGCGTTCGGTTTGGTAGGACGAGCGATGATCCGCACGGAGTGACCGGCCGCGAGCAGCGTGCCCGCCTCCCGAAGGACGCGCGCGTCGGTCCGACAATCGTTGAAGACGAACATCACGACGCGGCTCATGGTCGCGGCTCCGTCCTCGGGCCCCGATGGCTGCCACGTCGTGGTTGATCGGTGGTTCCCCTCGAGGCGTCCACCATCGCCGACGCCGACATCCACCCGCAGGGTTCGGGGCGTGTCACCACGGACGACCCGTCAACCGACCGTATTCCTGGAACAGGACTTCCGCCTGGCGTTCCCAGTTGTACGTGTCGTGAGCGGCGGCGCGGATACGTCGGCTCCAGGCAACGGCTTCGTCCGGTGGAACAGCGAGGATCTCGCGGCACGCGCGGGCGATCGCCGACGGGTCGGTCGGGTCGACCAGGATCCCGCAGCCTGACTCCGTGACGACTGAGGCCA
>DASSZA010000153.1:0-7429 GCA_035703005.1 Candidatus Limnocylindrales bacterium
AGGACATCCGCCCTCGTGAGCTGCTCGGTAGCGTGAACGCCTCGGGTGGGAGCGTCGGCAGGCGCTTGCCCGCCCAGAGCAGCCGAGCGCGCTCGAGGTTCACCGCATCGTAGCCAGCCTCCATGCCCGGTGTCTCGAGGATGTACGCGACATGCGCGAGCCGCGGGTGCCGGAGGATGTGGCGAAGCCCGGCGACCGGGATCCTTCCCGCGCCGAGATGCTCATGGCGGTCAGTCCGCGACCCGAACCCCGAACGCGTGTCATTGAGATGGATCATCACGAGGCGATCGAGCCCGATCCGCTCATCGAATGCCTCGAGGAACGCGTCGATGTTTGCCGGATCGCCGACGTCGATCCCGGCGCCCCACGCATGGGCGACGTCGAGGCAGTACGCCACGTGCGCTCGGGCGATGCCACGGTCGTCGAGCGCGTCCGCGATGGCCGCGAGCTCCTCGACGTTCGTCCCGAGCCCGCCGCCACCGCCCGCCGAATTCTCGAGGACGAGTCGCGCCTCAGCGGGCGTCGCGGTCGCCCGGTCCAGCACCTGGCCGATCCCATCGACGAGCCGCGCGATCCCGACCTCCGGACCGGCGCCGCGGTGCGATCCGATGTGGACGTTGACGAATGCCGCACCGAAGCTCGGTGCTGTGTCGAGCTCGTGCGTGAGCATCGATATCGACCGCTCGAACGTGACGGCGTCCGGTCCCGGCAGGTTGACGAGATACGAGGCGTGGACCGACACCGGTCGGATGTCGAACGCCTCCGTCCGTTCTCGGAAGGTCGCGAGCTGGGGCGACGGCGCGCGGCGCCGACGCCAGGCCGTCGGGTTGTCCGCGAAGACCTGGATCGCGCTAGCCCCGATGGCTCGCGCCCGATCGACAGCCTTGACCATTCCCGGCGCGAGTGGAAGGTGCGCGCCGATCCTCCGACCGTCAGGCAGCATCCAGCGGTCAGCGCCGCCGGCCGTTGTTCTTGACGTGCCCGAGCGTGTACTCGCCCCCGACGATCGGCTCGATCACCCCGAGGTCGCCGTCATCCCGTGCGTAGAGGATGGCCACGCGCTCGGTCTCGGCATTGACGAAGACATAGAACCGGTGGCCGAGCTCCTCCATCGCGGCGACAGCGTCCTCCTCGAACATGGGCTCGATCGCGAACCGCTTCGTCTTGACGATACGTCGCTCGCGACTGGGATCGGCTGTCCCGTCGGCGATGTCGCGGAGGATGCGCTTCTCCTCTTCGGGTCGGTGCCGGAGCCGCGGCTTCTCCTTATGGTCGACCGCCTGACGCTCGACCTTGTCGACGACGTCGTCGAGGGCCGCCTGATAGCTCCCTCCGACCGCATGACTCCGAAGCGTCCGACCGTCGATCACGAGCGTGACCTCGGCGATGTGGGCATCGGCGGCGCTGCGGTGCATCTCGTTCGAGAACTCGACGATCGCGTCCGTCCTGTCGTCGAGGAGCCGCTCGAGGCGTTGGAGCTTGCGCTCGGTATAGCTACGGACTCGGTCGGGCACCTCGACGTTCTTGCCCTTCACGATCGTCCGCATGCCGCACCTCCGGGCTATCGGGTCGTGGTCCGAGTATAGCCGTGGGGGTGGCTGAGGTCCGGTCAGCGCTCCCGAGCCACTGTCACCGCGGAGACGCCGAGCGCACCCCAGTCGTGGAGCACCGCGGCGCATGCCGCCAGCGTCGACCCGGTCGTCACGACGTCGTCCACGAGCAGCACCCAGGCACCAGTAACGTGTCTCTCGACTCCGGGCTTCAGGGCGAAGGCGCCGCGGACATTGCGGGCGCGGTCACGCCGGTCCAGATCGAACTGGGCGATCGTCGCACGTGCACGAAGGAGCAGCGGGAGGAACGGAAGGCCGAGGCCCCGCGCTGCGACACGCGCGACGAGCTCGGCCTGATCGTATCCGCGCTGCTTCGCCCGGTCGGCATGTACGGGGACATTCGTGACCACCGTGGCGCCGACCCCGACCGCCGCCCAACGTCTTGCGACGGCTCGCCCAAGCGGTTCCGCGAGTCGCTGCTCTCCGCTGTATTTGATCGCATGAAGCGCGTCCCGGGTGACGCCGTGGAACGCGGCGCACCACTCGAGCTGCAACAGGGGCTCTGGCACGTCGCCGGGCAGTCCGATCGGAACGCCGGAGGGGGTCGCCAGCCTTGCGTCCAGCGCAGGCTCACATCTCGCGCAGATCGGGGCGCCTTCGGCACCACACCCGACGCAGCTGGCGGGCAACGCCGCATCGAGCGCGCGTGTCGCGACCGAACGGACCGTCCCGATGATCGTCGTCATTGCGTGAACGATGATGTCGGTCGCTCACCAACGACTTATCCGATGGTATCCGAGGGCCTACCCGACGTCGATGAGGTCGCCAACCTCCGTCCCGGACGCGTCGATCGCGCCGACGGGTAGCTCCAGCACCCCGTGCGCTCCGCGCACGAACGGGACGAGGCCGGTCCACGTACGAAGCGATCGGTGCACGCTCAGCACGGGTCGCGCGCCGGTCGCATCAGGACGGCCCACGAACACCGCATCGATCGGGAAGCGCATGAACATCATGTGGATGCCATTCGAGTCGGGAAGCCACAGCGCCTGGCCTGCGGGCAGCGAGGCACGCCCCATCAGGCCCTTGAACTTGCCCCACAACGAGCCGGCGACCTCGACGTCAGACGCGAGGTCGCTGGACCGTGTGCGGTTACGCGCGGCCAACTTGGGTCGCGGAGTGGCTCGCCGCGTTACGTGGCCAGGTTCTGGACGATCAGGATGATCGCCGGGCCGAGGATGACGATGAACAGCGACGGGAAGATGCACCCGACGAGCGGGAAGAGCATCTTGATCGGCGCCTTGGCGGCCTGTTCCTCGGCGCGCTGGCGGCGCTCGATCCGCAGCTGCTCAGACTGGACCTGAAGGACCTTCGACACCGACACGCCGAGCTGTTCGGCCTGGATGATCGCGCCGATGAAGTTGGTCAGCGGTCCGACCTCGGTGCGCGGCACGATGTCGCGGAGCGCGTCGCGGCGCGCCTTACCGACGCGGACCTCCGCGAGCGCACGCCGGAACTCGTCCGACAACGGGCCCTTGAGCTTCTCGACGACCTTGCCGAGGGCGGCATCGAAGCCGAGACCGGCCCGGACGGAGATCGTCAGCAGGTCGAGGGTGTCCGGGATCATGACCAGGATCGCCTTCTGGCGCTTCTTCACCCGGCTCCCGAGCCAGAACTCCGGGGCGACGTAGCCGAAGATCGCCCCGACGATGCCGAGGAGATAGCCGACTGGGAACGGGAAGCCGAGAAGGCCGATGACCCCGAACAGGACGGCGAAGCCCACACCGAACGCGATCGCGCTGATCGACTTGACGCCGAGCCAGTCGGCCACCCGAAGATCACCGGGATTGCCGGCCAGGGCGAGGCGCTTCTCCGTTCGCTCGGTGAATGACGCGGATGCCCTGCGGGACATCCTCGCCGACATGGAGGCGACGAGCGGGCGCAGTGTCCGTTCGATGAACGGCTGCTGGAGCTCGAGCTCCTCGAGGTTCTTGGCCTGCATGGTGCCCAGCTGCGTGAGCCGGGCCTGGACCGGGTCGACCGATGACCCGCCGGCCAAGCCGACGAAGATCAGCAGGATCGCGCCTGCAGCGAGGGCGGCGATGATGATCGGCAGCATGTCGCTCATCGCCTAGACCTCGATGTCCACGATGCGGCGGATGAGCATGAAGCCGATGAACATCATGAACCCACCGAAGAGGAGGATGACGACGCCCGCAGGGAGGCCCGCGATCGCCGGCGGATTCGCGAACATCGGATCCATGAACCCGGGTGCGGCGATGAACAGGAAGCCGGCCAGGCCGATCGGCAGGAAGCCGACGACGTAGCCCGACAGGCGCTGCTGCGCCGTCAGCGTCCGGATCTCGCCCTTGATGCGGATCCGCTCGCGGATCGTGTAGGCGATCGAGTCCAGGATCTCGGCGAGGTTGCCGCCGACCTGGTGTTGGATCGAGATCGCGGTCGCCATCAGCTCGAGGTCGTCGGACCGCACGCGGCGGACCATGTTCTCGAGCGCCTGCTCGAACGGCAGGCCGAGGTTGACCTCGCGGATGACGCGGCTGAACTCGACGGAGATCGGGGGTCGCGACTCGCGGACCACGAGCTCGATGGCCTGCAGGAACGAGGAGCCAGCCCGCAACGCGTTCGCGATCAGGGTGATCGTGTCCGGCAGCTGCTTGTTGAAGGCGTTCAGCCGGCCGTTCTTGCGGCGGTTGAGCCAGAAGCGCGGCAGCATGAAGCCCACGAGCATGCCGATCAGCAACGCGAGCGGCGACTGCAGCGCCGGCAGGAAGAAGCCGAGGATGAACAGGAGCACCGGCACGCCGACGATCGATCCGAGCCAGATGAACAGGTACTCGGAGGGCTTCAGGCGCAGGTCGGCGCGCGCGAGCTCGCGAGCGAGATTCGCGCCGAAGTCGCGACCCTCGACGACCTTGTTGAGGTTCGCGAGCGCCTGACTCTGCTGGATGAGATCGGTGATGGGGCCCTGGCTCTGCGCCGTCGCCTTGCCACCCTCAGCCCGGCCCGACGCGTAGCGCTCGAGACGGTCGGAGATGCCCGAGCTGCCGGAGCTGGCGATGCCGAACGCGATCAGGATGATCGCGAGAGCGGCGATGCCGGCGACGACAAGCGTCATCGGATCCAGATTCACGATCGAGCCTCCTCCGCCTCAGTACGTGAAGCCGAAGAGGCCGGGTGGCAGGTTGATGCCCATGACCTCGAACTTCTCGACGAACTTGGGCCGGATCCCGGTCGGCTTGAGGCGACCCTGGATCTTGCCCTCGACGACGCCGGTCTGCTCGAAGACGAACACATCCTGCATGACGATGACGTCGCCTTCCATGCCCTGGACCTCGGTGATGTTGACGATCTTCCGGGTCCCGTCCTTGAGGCGGCTCTGCTGGACGATGAGGTCGACTGCGGAGGCGACCTGCTCGCGGATGGCCCGCAGGGGCAGGTCGACGCCGGCCATCAGGACCATCGTCTCGAGGCGGGCGAGCATGTCGCGCGGTGAGTTGGCGTGACCCGTCGACATCGAGCCATCGTGACCCGTGTTCATGGCCTGGAGCATGTCCAGCGCCTCACCGGAACGACACTCCCCGACGATGATCCGGTCAGGCCGCATGCGGAGGGCGTTGCGGACGAGCTCGCGGATGGGGATCGCTCCCTTCCCCTCGATGTTGGGTGGGCGCGACTCGAGGGTGACGACGTGCTCCTGGCGGAGCTGCAGCTCGGCGGCGTCCTCGATCGTGACGATCCGCTCGTCGTTCGGGATGAACGATGAGAGGACGTTGAGGGTCGTCGTCTTGCCCGAGCCCGTGCCCCCGGACACGAAGATGTTCAGTCGAGCCTCCACGCACGCTCGCAGGAAGTCGAACATGTCTGCGGTGGCGGTACCGAACCGGATGAGGTCGTCGACGGTGAAGGGGGACGCCGAGAATTTCCGGATCGTGATGACGGGCCCGACCAGCGACAGCGGCGGGATGATGGCGTTGACGCGGGAGCCGTCGGTGAGGCGGGCGTCGACCATGGGCGACGACTCGTCCACGCGTCGGCCGATCGGGGCGATGATCCGATCGATGATGCGCATGACATGGTCGTCGTTCTGGAAGACGACGTTGGTCAGCTCGAGCTTGCCCGATCGTTCGATGTAGACCTGGCGCGGCCCGTTGACCATGACCTCGGTGATGGACTCGTCGCGGAGGAGCGGCTCGAGCGGGCCGAGACCGATGATCTCGTCAGTGATCTGCTCGAGCATCCGGACGCGTTCGGCGCGGGTCAGGGCGAGGCCTTCCTCGTCGATGACCTTGCCGAAGATCTCTTCGATCTGGCGCCGGACCTCGACCTGGTTGGACAGGTCGAGCTTCGGATCGAGATCCTGGATGACCCGGTTCTGGATGCGGAACTTGACGTCCCGGAAGGACTCGCGGACGGGCGCCTGCGTCTGAAGACGCGGGACCGCCGGCATCTGCGGCGGACCGCCAGCCGGAGCGGGTACGTTCGAGATCGGAGCTCCGCCCGCGGGCGCCTCACCGGCACTACCCGGACGAGCACTCTCGATCCGCTTCAACAGGGACATCGCCTACACCCCTTCTCGCCCGGAGGGCCGGACTACGACGGCCTGATCGGCCACGTCGATCAGCGCCATGCGAACAACGACTTCTTCTGCGCCACCTTGCGCGGGTCCTCGGCGGCAGCCGGTGCGACGTGCACCCGCTCCCCGACGATCGTCCGTGCAAGACGCAGGACATCCTGGGAGACCTGGGCCTCCCGGTTGCTCAGGAAGAACGGTACGCCTCGGTTGAGGGCGTAGACGACGCTTCGACCGTCGCTGACGATCGTCTCGTCGACCTTGCGCCCGATCGAGTGCTCCACGTCCTGGACGCGGATACCGAGGGCCGAATCGGCGCGATTGAGGATGAGCCGGATCTTGCCACCCTCCCAGCCGAGCTGGTCAGCTACCTCGAGGAAGAGCCGCATGTTCTTGATGCTGGTGATCTCGAGGCTGAGCATCGTAAGGATGGTATCGGCTGAGTCGAGGATCGCGAGCGTCGTGTCGTTGAAATACGAGGTGCAATCGACGACGACGAGCTCATGGGTGAGCCGTAGCGCCTCGATCACGCGCTTCACGCCGCTCGGCGTGATCAGCTCCGCCATCTCCGGGCTCGGAGGGGCGAGCAGGACGCGGATCCCCGCGGAGTGGTTGATGACCATCGTGTCGATCGACTCCACCTCGTGGCCGGGCTGTTCGAGCTCGGGGACGAGATCCGCGATCGACTTGTTCTTCGGATTGAGGTTGAGCAGGACGCCGACGTCGCCGAACTGGAACGACCCATCGACGAGCACGACCTTCTTGCCGAGCTCCGTCGCTGCCGCTACGGCCAGGTTGACGGCGAGGGTCGTACGACCGACGCCACCCTTCGGGCTGAAGACGGCCACCACCTGTCCGGGGTCACCGCTCGGGGTCAGGCTGGTGCCGCCTGCACCGCCGCTCGCCTCCGCGGCGACGATCGCCATCCGCGACATCTTCTCGCGTTCGCGTGCATAGACCTGGCGGATCGAGGCGGTCAGCTCGTCGCTGCTGAATGGCTTGACGAGGAACTCGCGGGCTCCCGCCAGCATCGACCGGCGAAGGTAGTCCGCCTCCCCCTGGACCGACATCATGATCACGGACGCCGTGGGGACGGCTCGGGCCATCTCCTCGGTCGTCGCGATGCCGTCCATCTCCGGCATGTTGATGTCCATGAGGACGACGTCCGGGGTCAGCGTCGTCGCGAGCTTCAGCGCTTCGCCGCCGGACGCGGCCGCACCCACGACGTCGATGTCGCCCTCGAAGCCGAGAAGCTTCGAGAGGTGGTCGCGCGTCTCCGGGATGTCGTCGA
>DASSZA010000155.1:0-18762 GCA_035703005.1 Candidatus Limnocylindrales bacterium
GTGCGGCCACGGCCGTCGCAGCGCGTAAGGTCCGCGACAAGGCACGCAAGCTCGCCGCTCACCTGCTCGAGGCCTCCGAGGAGGACCTCGAGTGGGAGCCCGGCAAGTTCAGCGTGAAGGGGTCGCCCGACCGGTTCAAGACGATCCAGGAGATCTCGCTCGCGGCGTACACCAACCATCCTCAGGGGATGGAGGCGGGCCTCGAGGCCGTCGATTACTACGACCCGCCGAACCTGACCTTCCCGTTCGGCAGCTACATCTGCGTCGTCGACATCGACAAGGGCACGGGACAGGTCCACATCCGTCGGTTCGTCGCGGTCGATGACTGCGGCAACATCATCAACCCGATGATCGTCGACGGCCAGATCCACGGCGGTCTGACGATGGGCCTCGCGCCCGCGTTGTACGAGGAGATCTCGTACGACGAGCTCGGTAACAACCTGGCCGGTACGTTCATGGACTATCTCCTGCCGACGGCCGTGGAGACGCCCGCGTGGGAGCTCGAGAAGACCGTCACGCCGTCGCCGCATCACCCGATCGGCGCAAAGGGCGTGGGCGAGTCGGCGACGGTCGGCGCGCCGCCGGCCATCGCGAACGCCGTCGTCGACGCCCTGTGGCACCTGGGCGTCCGCAACATCGACATCCCCATCACGCCACAGAAGGTATGGGCCATCCTCCACGAAAAGGGTGTGAACTGAGCGATCGAAGAGCGGCCGTCCGGTGAGTGCGTCGACGTTCACGCGGGCGGCCGAGCTCGAGGCGGCCGGGCAGCCCTTCGCGGTCGCCACGGTCGTCGCCGTCCGTCGCCCGACGTCCGCACGCCCCGGCGCGAGCGGGATCGTGCATCCCGACGGCAGCATCGAGGGCTGGGTCGGCGGGAGCTGCGCTCAGCCGGTCGTCGTCCGGGAGGCGCTTCGTGCCCTCGGCGACGGCCAGCCGCGGTTGCTGCGGCTGTCCCGCGACGGTCCCGGTGAGGGACGTCGCGCCGATGGCGTGATCGAGCTCGTCATGACTTGTCACTCGGGAGGAACCCTGGAGATCTACGTGGAACCGCATCTGCCGACCGCGCAGCTCTGGGTCGTCGGCACGACGCCGATCGCGGGAGCACTCGCCGCGCTCGGTGCGGCCGCCGGCTGGAAGGTGACGGTCATCGACCCGATCGCTGACGAGGACGCATTCCCGGGTGCTCGCGTCCATCGATCGGCGGACATCCGCGGCCTCGATCCCGACGCGGCGCCATACGTCGTCGTCGCGAGTCAGGGCATCTGGGATGAGGAGGCGGTCGGGCTGGCCCTTACCCGTGAGGCTGCCTACGTCGGGCTGGTCGCCTCGCCGACCCGGTCGGCGGTCGTGCGTGATTGGCTGCGCGAGGAGACGACGGTGGGGGAGGACCGGATCGCCGCACTCCGGGCGCCGGCGGGAATGGACATCGGCGCCGAGACCGCCGAGGAGATCGCGGTATCGATCCTCGCGGAGCTCGTCCAGGTCCGGCGCGGCCGCGCCGACTTCGTCGCGTCGCCCGGGCCCGCCACGGTCGCCGGCGGCATCCCGGAGTCGATCACGCTCGAACCGGTGGTCGACGATATCGTGCTGACGGATCCGGTCTGCGGGATGACCGTCGACCCGGCGCACGCCCGGCACCTCGCCGAGCACGACGGTATCGTCTACGCGTTCTGCTCGATCGGGTGTCGCACGCGGTTCATCAAGGAGCCGGCGACCTACCTGAACGCGACCGAGTTCTCGCCGATGCAGGAATAGGACCGACTGACCGAGCCACGCACCCGGAGGCATCGATGCATTTCGAAGGGACCGTCCAGATCAACGCGCCACGCGACCGCGTGTGGGCGTTCGTCATCGACCCGAACGAGGTCGGTCAGTGCGGCCCCGGCGTCGAATCGATCGAAGTCATCGATGACACACATTTCAAGGCGACCGCCAAGGTCGGCGTCGGCTTCATCAGCGCGCGATTCGTCGTGAACCTCGAGTTCGTCGATCTCGACCCCCCGAACGCGGCCACGATCAAGGCCCACGGCCAGGCCCCGGGGAGTGCCGTCGACGCCGACGCGCGGATGGCCCTTTCCGATGGCGACGGCGGCGGCACGACGATGGACTGGTCGGCTGACGTGAACATCGCCGGGACGATCGCCAGCGTCGGCGCGCGCCTCATCGAGGGGACCGCGAACAAGATGATCGGCCAGACCTTCGACTGCATGCGGACGAAGCTCGAGGCAGCCTGACCGTCACGCGCGGCTAACGGTGGACCAGCTCCATCGGGTCGTCGGTCCGCTGGCGACCAACGTCCACGTGCTGGCCGATCCGAGCTCGCGAGAAGCGATCGCCGTCGACACGGCGATGCCGTGTCTGCCTTGGATCGGCGACGAGCTCGCCGCGCGCGACTGGACGCTCAAGCTGATCGTCTCGAGCCACGGCCACTGGGACCATATCGGCGACAACGCCGCGGTCGCGGAGCACACGGGCGCCGCCGTCGCTGCCCATCCGCTCGACCGCGATCGGCTCATCCATCCGAGCACGAACGCGCCGTTCGAGATCCCACCATGCGTTCCCGCGGTCGAGCTCGCGGAGGGCGGCGAGATCCGCTTTGGCGCCGTCCGTCTGCGCGTGCTCCACACCCCTGGTCACACCGAGGGATCCGTATGCCTCTACGACACCGACGAGGGCCTGCTGTTCAGCGGTGACACGCTGTTCGCCGGTGGCTGGGGTCGCGTCGACCTGCCGGGCGGCGATCCCGACGCGATGGTCGAGTCGCTTGGCCGGTTCCTCGAGCTCGAGGATGGCGTGCGCGTCTTCCCGGGACACGGCCCGGGCACGACCATCGGGCGCGAGCGGGCGTGGCTCGAGCTCGTCCGCGACCAGCGCCGCCTGCTGTTCTAGGCCGACGCCTTCTCCGTCGACGGCTGCGACACGACCGTCACCGGGACGCGGCACGAATCGCGAAGCCGGCTCGGGACGTCTTCGCCAAGCCAGCGGGACAGGCCGCGGGGCAACGTCGACACGATCACCTCGTCTGCCTCCTGTCGCCGGAGCGCGTCGCGTACCGCGTTCACCGGGTCGCGATCACCGACCTCACCGTCGGCCTCGACGCCCATCTCCTTGAGCCGCTCGAGCATCTCGTCGAGGCGTGCCTGAGCAGTCGCGCGCGACTGGCCCTCATCATCCCAGCTGAGTCGACTGGCCCCGGCACTCATGGGGACGACGACATGGGCCCGCAGCGGCCCATCGGCGAGTCGCGCCGTGATCGCCTCGCGCAGCGACTCGCTCGTCAGCGTCTGGTTGGCCACGATCAGGTAGGAACGCATGATCGGATCCTCCAACGCGTACGGCCATCATGCCACCAACGTCGGATACGTCCGTTCAGCGCTCGAGGGTTCGGGTAAACGCAGACGTCCGTTGATCGACCTCGAACCCGAGTTCCTCGTACAGCCTGAGCGCGCCGGTCCCGTTCTCGGTGTCGACGCCGAGCATCGCATCCGTCATCCCGGTGGTGCGGAAGCGACGCAACGACTCTGCAGTCATCGCTCGTGCCAGACCGCGGCGCCGCCACGGACGACGAACGCTGATCTTCTCGAGCCAGCCGCGCTTGACGCCGAGTCGCTCGTTCTCCTCGGTCCAGATCCAGTTCTGGATGACGCCCGCGATCTCGTCGCCGTCCCAGGCAACCACCCAGAGACCGGTGTCCAGATCGGTCTTCTTGAACAGCTCCTCGAACTGGGCCTCGTCGTAGTCGTCGGGGAGCCAGTGATCCTGGAAGGCCTCGAACTCCGCGTCGAAGATCGCGCGATGGTCGGCGGGGCGCACCGGCCGTAGCTGGATGCCCTCGGGCAGGGGCACTTCCGGGATATCGTCGAGCGTAGGGCGTCGCATCAGGAAGAACCATCGGTCGGTCGTGAACCCTTCCGAGGTCAGGAGGCTCTGATGACCGGTTTCACGCTCGCCGGTCCAGCCACGGATCGTCAGCGGGTACGGATCGTCGTGCGCGTAGGCGATCTCTCGCGCGCGCCTCAGATTTTCGGCGAGCAACGGGCGCCCCAGCCCGCGCCGCCGGTGCTCCGGAGCGATGTGCCCGTGGACGTCGTACATCGGCTGTCCGCCCCGCGATGTCCGCTCGACCGAGGCGACGGCGACGACCATGCCATCGACCTCGCCGAGGACGACATCGGTCAGCGGGTCAAGACCCGACGACCCTTGCATCTCCTCGCGCAGGTTCGTGCCCGTCGGTAGCCACGGGACCACGTCTTCGATGTTGGCGGCGTTCACCACGCCCGCCATCGCTTCGTAATCGTCGTCGGAGCCGGTCGGCCGTCGGAAGCGAAGGCCGTCGATCGCCGGGGCGCCTTCGATCTCCAGCTCTACCGCCGACATGGCGCTCGCTCGCGTCGTCATCAGAGCGCCTCCCCGTACTTCTCCCGCATCTGTCGCGAGACCTCCTTGTGGACGTGTCGCCAGCGCTTCCGATAGGCGGCGTCGGCGCGAGGGTCGGTCTTGCGTTCCGCGTGGGCCAGCTCGCGCTCGAGCTTTTCGTGGCTGGCGAAGCGGTCCCGAGCGAGGCGGCCGTCGTCGAGGGCGGCTCGGACGGCGCAGCCTGGCTCGCCCTGGTGACGGCAGTCGCTGAACCGGCACCTGGCGGCGAGTCCGGCGATGTCATCGAAGGCGGCATCGATCCCCTCATCGGCACCGGCGACCTCCAGCGACCGGATACCCGGCGTATCGATGAGGAAGGCGCCACCCGGCAGCTCGAAGAGCCCTCGATGCGTCGTCGTATGGCGGCCCCGCGAGTCGTCGTCGCGGACGGCCGCCGTCGCTTGCCGTCGCTCGCCGAGGAGGGCGTTGACGAGCGTCGACTTGCCGACGCCCGACGAGCCAAGCACGACCGCCGTCTGACCGGGCGCGAAGAACGCAGACAGGTCCGCGACGTGGTCGCCTGTCAGCGCCGAGAGCACGACGATCGGCACGGCGGGCGCGATGGCCTCCACCTCGAGCAAGCGCTGATCGAGGTCGATGGCAACGTCTGCCTTGTTCAGCACGACGATCGGGCGCACGCCGCTAGACCAGGCGACCGCGAGGTAGCGCTCGAGACGACGCAGGTTGAAGTCGTGATCGAGCCCCGCCACGAGGAAGGCGACGTCGACGTTCGCGGCAAGCACCTGCTCGTCGACGAGGTGACCCGCCGACCGCCGGCTCGCGTCGGCCGCACTGCGGACGAACGCGGACCGACGGGGGAGCACGGCGGTGATTACCGCCGACTCGGACGCGGGTCTCTCTGCGGCCGCCAGCGTCACCCAGTCGCCGACCGCCGGATAGTCCGAGGGCGCGAGCGCCTCGAACCGGAACCTGCCAGACACGACCGCCGACCGGTCCAGCCCGTCCGGGCCGCGCACGATCGACGTCTCCTTGTGGACGGCGACGACGCGGACGGGTGTGGGGTCCTGCGGCAGCACTATCCGACCCTCTTGAGCTTGCCGGTGCGCTTCGCGTAGCGCTCGGCTCGGCCGAACGCCCACAGCCCGAACGGGATGAGGACGATCCCGGACACGATCAGCGGCCAGACGAGGTGCGTGAGCTGCGTGACCGGCGTGCCGTGCACGAGGCCTGCGCGCACGCCCTCGAGGACGTATGTCGCGGGCGAGAGCCGTGACAGGACCTGCATCCAAT
Source organism: Candidatus Limnocylindrales bacterium (assembly GCA_035703005.1). GTDB lineage: Bacteria > Chloroflexota > Limnocylindria > Limnocylindrales > CSP1-4 > SPCO01. Next base: position 5,671 of record DASSZA010000155.1, read on the forward strand.
CGGGCAGGACCGCGACCGAGTAGTACACGCCGCTGACCAGCAGGATGCAGGACTGCAGCACGAACGTCATCTGGGCGCCGCGCTCGACATACAGCAGCGGCAGGATCGCGGCGATCATGCCGATCCCGACGAAGCTGAACGAGCCGAGCAGCATGAACGTCACGGCGGTCACCGGGTTCGCGCCGGTGAACTCCAGCTGGCGGAAGAACAGCACGAGCACGACGAAGATCACGGCCGTGTGGACCAGGCCGTAGAGCATCGCGTAGACGACGCTGCCCAGCAGCTGCGCCCATCGTCGAACGGGGGCCATGAAGGTGTACTCAAGGGTCCCTTCCCAGCGCTCGACGGCGATCGTCTCGGCGATCCAGCTGAAGACCACCGAGAGGTAGTTCCAGAAGATCGCCCCGACCATCAGCGTCAGGAGCAGCTCGGGGCTGCCCTGGTCGGCACCGATGAGCGAGATCGACAGCGCGCCCGCGACGGAATAGACCAGGAAAGCGATCTCCCAGCCCCAGTAGCGGCGTGTCAGAAAGAAGTTGCGCTCGATGAAGGCGTACGACGCCTTCAGCTCATGGGCGACGATGGTCACGAGAGGATCTCCTTGGAGCGAGCCGCTCGGCCCCTCTTAGCGGGACCGAGCAAGCTCGAGTGCGGGATCCGCTGCGATGCGCTCGCCCACCGCGATGACGCGGCGGCCGATCGATCGGCGGATCGACGGATGGGTCGATAGACGGCTGTCCGAGGACCGGCGCTTGCGCGCGGCGTCCGCGATCAGCTCTTCCTGGCGATCACGCGCCAGTTCCAATGCGATCTGGCTGAAGTTCACTGCTCTCACCTCCTTTCCGGTCGGCTAGTCGTCGTCCGGTTCGGCGTCTTCCTCGTCGATGTCGTCGTCGAGGGACCGGCCGGTGTAGGTCATGAACACGTCTTCGAGGGTCGCCGCGCGACCCAGGCGTTCGGCGGTCGTGGCCTTCAGGCCCTCGGGGTCGTCCTCGGCGACCACGCGGCCATCGTTGAGGACCGTGATGCGACCGCAGAGGCGTTCGGCTTCCGCGAGGTCATGGGTCGTCAGGACGATCGTCGCGTCGTGGGTCGTGTTGACCTCCTCGATGAATGCCTGGACATCGAGCTTGCTGCGCGGATCGAGGCCGGTCGTCGGCTCGTCGAGCAGGAGGAGGGTCGGGCTCGTGAGCAGCGCTCGCGCGATGGCGACCTTCTGCTGCATGCCCCGGCTCATCTGCTCCACCGGTCGGCCGAGCCGCTTCTCGCTGACGCCCAGCCGCTCGAGGATCGCCACGGTCTCCCGGCGCGCGACGTTGCCGTCGAGCCCGTACAGACGCGCCGCGAACAGCAGGTTCTCCATCGGGCTGAGCTTCTTGAAGAAGGCGGCGTCCACGCTGACCCGGTTGATCAGCCGCTTGACCTCCATCTCGTCACGCTCGATGTCGTAGCCGAAGACCTCGACGCGTCCGCTATCGAGCGTCAGCAACCCGCTGATGAGGCGGATCAACGTCGACTTGCCTGAGCCGTTCGCGCCGAGGATCCCGTGCACGTCGCCGCGCTCGAGGCGCATGGACACGTCCGTGATGGCGTCCACTGGCTTGCGGGCGCGGCCGACGACGAACGACTTGCTCACGCCGTCGATGAGGAGGGCGGGTGACGCCGCGACGCCGGCAGCCGAAGCGACCGGGATCGAGGTGGTGGTCGTCTTCAGTTGTTCGGTGTAGGTGGCGGTCACTGGAGGACTCCTGGTGGTGACGGGAGGGACAGAAAGAGCCGCGGGCCTCGTCCGACGCTTGTCGGTGGGCCTCGCGGCTCAGATCCCAGGTCCTGCCACGGCAGGAGGCATCAAAAAAGCCGGGGGCCCGATCTGGCCCACGGCTCGTGGCTCTTCCGGTCGGCGGTCCTACCGCCTGCGGTCAGCTCGAGATGGGCGCAGATCTCCCGCGATCGACGGCGCCGATAGGCGCGATCGTGCGTCGGAGAAGGTGCGACATCTTCATGTTCCGAGCCGCCTCCGTTAGGGGAGTGGATGGTGGTGGGCGGTCCAAGCCCGGCCGGCAGTCTAGGCCTCCGGCATCACCGATGTCAACGCGACGGAGGACGCGCGACGCGTACGACCGATGACGTAGTGATGCCCCCTCAGCCGCGCCGACGGCCCTGGCCGATGTACCAGGCCGCCACGACCAACAGCGCCATCGCGAGGATCACGCCCATCGGCACGACGACGCCCTCCATGTCTGGAGCCTATCGCTTCGGGCGCCTGCGGATCGCACGCCGCACGATCGGTCGCGGTGCGCCACCGGTCGTCGCGCGGCGCGCGACGACCTCGAAGCCGGCCTTGTCGAACATCGACAGCGTCCCACGGAAGACGTCGCCAGCACGGATCCGCTCGCCTTCCTCGACCTCGACCGGGTACGCCTCGAGGAGTGTCGCGCCGTGGTCGCGGGCGTAGTCGACGCCAGCGTCCAGCAGTCGCTTGGCGACGCCACGGCCGCGCGCCTTCTTCCCGACGACGAAACACACGATCGACCAGACGGGCTTGTCGTCGAGCGGCTTCAGGACGGTCGAATAGGCGAGGCGCTCGTAGTCCTCTCGTGGCCCGATGCTGATCCAGCCGACCGCCTCGGCGCCGTCGTAGGCAACGAGGCCCGGTGCGCGATCCTCGTTCGCGGCAGCGTCTGTCGCCGCCTCCATCGCAGCGCGATGGCGCTCCTTGCCGCCCTTCGAGAAGTCGAAGCCGCGGATCCTGAAGTAGGCGCACCAGCACCACTTCGGGTCGCCGCCCTGCTCGAAGAGCGAGGCAAGGTCGGGCAGCCGATCCGGTGTCAGCGGGCGGATATCAAGGTCTATCGTCATCGATGTCCATCGTAGGTCGGCGTACCTGACACCCGACGTCATCATCCGGTCGCTCGCAAGGACACCTGCACGTTTGACGCTCCCGAGGGGCGGCCGTACGCTCCGCCGGTGGCCGAGACCTCGCCCGCGCGGGGTCGGTGGACCTTCCGCCACGTCCCGCCGACACCGCGATCGATCGTCGAGTTGATCCGTGCCGGCACGCTCGATGCGGAGCTGGCGGCCACCCTGTGGGTCCTGATCGAAGGGCGCGTACCCCTGATCGTCGGCGCCCTCCCGCGGCTCGCCGGCAAGTCCACCCTCCTCGACTCGCTCCTGATGTTCCTTCCGCCCGGGACACGAACCGTGGAGCTCGAGGGCGCCATGGAGACGTTCGACTGGCTGCCCCAGGCGCCAGAGCTCGGCTGGCGCCGACCCGACAAGCCGATGCGTCTCGACCAGCCGCCCATCCGGCCCGACGACACCGTCCTGCTCATCCCGGAGCTGTCCGACCATCTGCCCTCGTACACGTGGGGGGCTGAGGCTCGCATCGCGGTCCGCGCGGCGAGCATCGGCTACGGACTGGCGGCGACGATCCACGCCGACTCCCTCGATGATGTCTTCGAGCAGCTGCGGCGGCCGCCGATCCTGCTTGGGGACGACGAGCTGTCTCGGCTCGGCGTCGTCCTGATCCTTCGCCCCGTCGGTGACGGACTGCGGCGCATCGTTGCCGCGCACTACGTCCGTCCGACCGCCCGCGACGAGCACGGGCACGTCCAACGTCTCGGACCTGCCGTCCTCGCGACCTGGGACCCAGACCGCGATTCGTTCGAGCATTTCGCGTGGGGCATCACGCCAGAGCTCGCGCTCCGTGTGGGTCGACGCCCTGGCGACTTCGAGCTCGAAGTCGATCAGCGCCGCGAATACCTTGCCGGACTCGCGGAGGCCGGCATCACCGACATCGACGCCGTCCGCGCCGCCATCGACGGCTACCGCGCTACCGCCAGCCCATCCACCAGCGTTCCCGCCACGAACTGAGGTCCCGCGATGTCCATCACCGAGCGCGCAACGACCATCGCCGAACTCCGGGCGAGCGGCTGGCGCTCGCGGACCGTCAAGGACGAGCTCCGCGCGAACCTGATCGCGCGCCTCGCGGATGGCCGCGAGGTGCTGCCCGGCATCGTCGGCTACGACGACTCGGTCATCCCGGCGATCGAGAACGCGATCCTCGCCGGTCACGATCTCGTCTTCCTCGGGGAGCGAGGCCAGGCCAAGACGCGGATGGCCCGCCTCCTCATCACCCTGCTCGACGAGTGGCTGCCGGTCCTCCGGGGCGGTGACCTGAACGACGACCCCTACGATCCGGCGTCCCCGGCCGGTCGAGCGGTGGTCGAGCAGCAGGGTGACGCGGCCGCGATCGACTGGCTGCCCCGTGATCGGCGCTACGCGGAGAAGCTGGCCACCCCGGACATCACGATCGCCGATCTCATCGGCGAGGTCGACCCGATCAAGATCGCCGAGGGTCGCTACCTGTCTGACGAGCTGACGCTGCACTACGGGCTGATTCCTCGCGCCAACCGGGGGATCGTGGCCATCAATGAGCTGCCCGACCTCGCCGAGCGCATCCAGGTCGGCCTGCTCAACGTCCTCGAGGAACGTGACGTCCAGATCCGCGGCTTCACGGTGCGCCTGCCGCTCGACCTGTACGTCGTCGCCAGCGCGAACCCAGAGGACTACACGTCCCGCGGCCGGATCATCACGCCGCTCAAGGACCGCCTGGGCTCGCAGGTCCGCACGCACTACCCGCGCTCCCTCGATCAGGAGCTGTCGATCGTGGCGCAGGAGAAACACCGCTTCGACCCGAGCGCCGGGCACGGCGACAGCGCGACGCCGACGATCGTCGTGCCCCAGTTCATGGAAGAGGTTGTCGCCGAGATCACCCAGCTTGCACGACGCTCGCCCGAGATCAGCCAGCGGTCCGGCGTGTCGGTCCGGGTGTCCGTCGCGAACATGGAGGTGCTCGAGGCCGCAGCGCTGAAGCGCGCGGTACGGCTCGGCGAGCCCGTGGCGGCACCGCGGGTTAGTGATCTCGGGGCTGTCGTCGCATCGACCGTCGGCAAGGTCGAACTCGAGTCGGTCGGCGACGAGGCGCCCGAGGAACGCGTCGTCGAGCGGCTCATCACGAAGGCTCTGTACTCGACGTTCAACCGCCGCGTGACGCTGGACGACCTCGACGCCATCGTCGACGCGTTCGAGGACGGCTTCATCATCGAGACGGGCGAGCGCACGCCCTCGCGCGAGTACGTCGCTTGGCTGCGCGAGGTGCCCGGCATGGATGACGCCGTGGGGCGCCTCGGCTCGTTCGACGTGACGGACGGCGCCGAGGAGCCGGCAGTCGTCGCCTCTGCCGTCGAGTTCCTGCTCGAGGGCCTGCATCTCGCGCGTCGCCTCAACAAGGAGCGCGTCGTCGGCGGGACGATCTACCACCGCTAGGCCGACGCGGAGTCGATCGAGATGACCAGCTATTCCCCGGATCCGCGCGACCTCTCGGGTCGCGTCCCGCGTTCGGATGACCCGATCGCCGAGCTTGCCAGGCGCGCCCGGTACTCGCGCTGGGATGGCTCACAACGGCTGGCCGACCTCGATGCCGACGAGATCCTCAAACAGATGTCCGACGACGTCATGGCCGAAGGCGACCTCGCCGAGGCGCTTCGGAGGCTGATGGAGCGCGGGTGGCGCAGCGGCGACCCGACGCGCCCCGACATGGCCGGCCTCCAGGACCTGATGGAGCGCCTGGCTCGGCGCCGCGAGGACCTGCGAGAACGCTACGACCTTGGCGACGTGCTCGGCGACATCCGGCGCGAGCTCGAGGACATCGTCGCGCAGGAGCGGACCGGCGTGGAACGACGACTCCAGACCGCGGCGCAGGAGGCGCCCGACCCCGACACGGCACGGGCCGCGCAGGACGTGGCATCACGCCGCCTCGACAAGCTCGACTCGCTCCCGCCTGACCTCGGCGAACGGATCCGCGACCTGCGCGAGTACGACTTCATGGAGCCGGATGCCCGCGAGCGCTTCGACGAGCTCGTCGAGCGGCTCAGCAAGCAGGTCCTGGACCAGTTCGTGTCGGGGATGAGCGACGCGATCCGGTCGATGACACCCGAGGACCTCGCGGCGAATCGCGAGATGGTCCGCGACCTCAACGAGCTGATCCGCGAGCGGATCGGCGGCCGGGAGCCGGATGTCACCGAGTTCCTGGCCAAGCACGGCCAATTCTTCCCGGGCGCCCGGACGTTCGACGACATCATCGACCAGCTCGCGCAACGGATGGCCGCGATGCAGTCGCTGATGCGCTCGATGAGCCCGGAACAGCGGGCCGAGCTCGAGTCGATGATGGAGGCACTCCTCCGCGACGACCGGCTGTTGATCGACCTCGCCCAGCTTGCGTCGAACCTCGACCTCCTGCTGCCTGGCGGGCTCGGCGACCGCGTCCGCTTCACCGGCGACGAGTCGCTCTCGCTGGATGGTGCGCTGGCCCAGATCGGCCGTCTGCAGTCGATGGAGCGGCTCGAGGACGCGCTCATGGACATCGAGGGTCCCGGGGATCTGGCGTCCATCGACCGCGACCAGGTCCGTGACCTGATGGGCGACGATGCCGTGGGGGACCTCGACGCGCTCGACGACCTCGCGCGCCGGCTCGAGGAGGCCGGCTATCTGACGCGCGACGGCGAACGACTCGAGCTGACGCCGCGCGGGACGCGCAAGATCGGCCAGCAGGTCCTCGACGACCTGTTCGCCCGGCTGCAGCGCGACGCGTTCGGTGGGCATCGGCTCGACCGGCATGGTCGGGGCGGCGAGCGCGAGGAGACGACGAAGCCGTACGAGTTCGGTGATCCATTCCATCTCGACCTGAAGGGCACGCTGTCGAACGCGCTGCTGCGCGACGAGAACGCGCCGGCGGTCCTTGCGTCGCGTCGAGCGGAGGGCGATCGGGCGATCCGCCTGACGTCCGACGACTTCGAGGTCTACCGCTCAGAGCAGCTCACCCGGACGGCGACGGTCCTCCTCGTCGACATGAGCCGGTCGATGCTGTTGCGTGGCTGCTTCCTGGCCGCCAAGAAGGTGGCGGTCGCGCTCGACACGCTGATCCGGACCCAGTATCCGCGCGACCACCTGACCGTCATCGGGTTCGCCTATTACGCCCGCGAGATCCGACCGGGTGCGCTCGCCGAGCTCACGTGGCACGGCTACGAGTACGGCACGAACCTCCAGCACGGGCTGCTGCTCGCGCGCCGGATCCTTGCCCGCCAGGCAGCGGCGAACAAGGAGATCGTCGTCATCACCGACGGGGAGCCGACGGCGCATTTCGAGAACGGCCAGGTCGAGTTCAGCTACCCGCCGACTCGCCGGACCATCCAGGAAACGCTGCGCGAGGTGCAACGCTGTGCGCGCGAGGGGATCACGATCAACACGTTCATGCTCGAGCGCTCACGCGCGCTCGCCGAGTTCGTTGCGCACATGACGAAGCTCAACCGCGGGCGTGCCTTCTACGCGACACCCGAGCGGCTCGGGGAATACGTCCTGGTCGACTTCGTCGGGCGTCGGACCCGTAACGTCGGCTGACCGCGCGTCGACCTCGAATCGGGTACCGCGAGAACCTATATTTGGCGCCGTCGCCGGGGTGAAGGGGCCGTCACAGAGGGTGCGATGAACATCTGGACCGCGATCTTCCTGTTCCTGCACGTCATGGGCGCGATCATCGCCTTCGGGCCGGCGTTTTCAGCATTCCCGGTCATCGGTCAGATGGCCGGCCAGGAGCCGCAGCACGCGAACTTCGCCGCCCGAGTCAACGAGAGGATCTCGAAGACTCGGGTGATCCCATTGGCCATCTTCCAGGGCATCACCGGTCTCGTGCTGATCTACCTGACCGGATTGAACCCCTTCAGCCAGCTATGGCTCGGTCTCGGGATCGTGCTCTACGTGATCGCGCTCACCTATGCGCTCGTCGTGCAGGGTCCCGCCGCGCGACGGGTCGTCGAGCTGACCTCGACGCCGCCGCCGCCGGGTGCGTCGGGTCCTCCGCCGGAGCTGATGGCGGCGGTCAAGCGTGCTCAGCAGGGCGGGATGATCCTCGGGATCCTGATCGTCGCGATCGTGATCCTCATGGTGACCAAGCCGACGTTGTAGGCGCGGCGCGCGGTCGGCGAGTCCCCGTGGCGGGCGTCTTGCATGGGATGCACGAACGGTCGAACGATCCGGCGGAGAGGGGGGCTCCTCCGACGATTCGTGCACGACATGCAAGGTGGGTCGAAGGAACGGTCGCCCTTGGTCGATCGATCGACGGTTCGTGCACCCGGTGCAAAGCCGAGGCAACGTGGGCCTGAGGTCGCATCTGTAACGAGCCGCTGATGGGCCACGTACCGCAGGTCGCTACCATGGGACGCGAACGTACGAACGAGGAGAGTCCCGCCGATGCCCCACGTCGCGACCAGTCCCGCCGATCTCATGACGACGATCGAGGCTGCCGCCCATATCGATGGCGGACGCCTCGTCATCGACGACGAGAAGGCCCTCCGCGACGTCGCCATCCGTGACCTGGCATGGACAGCGGCATTCGCGGACGATGCGACGAAGGGGGCCGCCCAATGGCTGGTCTGGGAGGCGAGCCAGGAGCTCGGAGCTCTCTCCGCAAGCATCCATGAGCTGTACATGGCGCGCGGGCGCGGCGAGGTCCACGGGTTCACGGTGCCGGCGATCAACCTTCGCGCGCAGACCTTCGATATGGCGCGGACCGTGTTCGAGACCGCGCAGAGCGCGGATGTCGGCGCGGTCATCCTGGAGATCGCTCGGAGCGAGCAGACGTACACGTTCCAGCGACCGATCGACTTCGCGACCTCCGTCCTGGCCGGTGCAGTGGCGGCGAACTGGCGCGGGCCGGTGTTCATCCAGGGCGACCACTATCAGTTCAACGCCAAGAAGTACGCCGCGGACCCCGAGTCGATGACCGAGGAGATCCGCAAGGCATGTCGGCTCGCCATCGACGCCGGCTATCTCAACATCGACATCGACTCGTCGACGTTGGTCGATCTATCGAAGCCGACCGTCGACGAGCAGCAGCGCGAGAACTACACGCGCGCCGCCGAGCTCACCGCACTCATCCGCGAGATCGAGCCGGACGACGTCACGGTCAGCGTCGGCGGTGAGATCGGCGAGGTAGGCCACCAGAACTCGACCGTCGAGGACCTCCGTGCCTACCTGGACGGCTATCAGGCCGAGCTGGCACGACGCGCGCCCGGCGCGATCGGCATCTCCAAGGTCAGCGTGCAGACCGGGACCAGCCACGGCGGCGTGCCGTTGCCCGACGGGAGCATGGCCCAGGTCAAGCTCGACTTCGAGGTGCTGCGTGAGCTCGGCGAGGTCGCACGCTCGTACGGGCTGGCCGGCGCTGTCCAGCACGGCGCCTCCACCTTGCCCGATGAGCTGTTCCATCGCTTCCCGGCCGTTGAGACCGCCGAGATCCACCTCGCGACAGGGTTCCAGAACCTGCTCTACGAGCATCCCGCGTTTCCCAAGGAGCTCCACGAGCGGATCCGCGAGTGGTCCTTCGAGAACGCCGCGGACGAACGCAAGCCCGACCAGACCGACGAGCAGTTCGTCTACACGACCCGCAAGAAGGCCATCGGGCCGTTCAAGCGCGAGCTGTGGGATCTCGAGATGAAGGACGAGATCCTCGCGGCGCAGCGGCGCAAGTTCGCGTTCCTGTTCACCGAGCTTGGCGTGAACGGGTCGCGCGAGATGGTCGAGGCGTACATCCGGCCGATCGAGGCCCATCGACCGATCCCGGATTCGCTGAAGGAAGCCGCCGCGGCCCGCTGACGAGACATCTCCCGAGGCCTCGCCGTCACGAGGTCTGGCTCATCCACCAGGGGAGGGGATATGACCGCCACGATCGACGCCGCCCGGCGCGATGAACTCGCGGGCCGGCTGGCCAGCGCGGTTCTCGCGACGCTCGACCTTCAGGCTGTGTACATCGGCGACCGACTCGGTCTGTATCGAGCGCTCGAGGATGGCGGACCGGCCACCGGTCCGGAACTCGCGCGGCGCGCCGGTATCGATCCGCGCTACGCACGCGAGTGGCTCGAGCATCAGGCCGTCGGCTCGATCCTCGACGTCGACGATGTGACCGCAGCTCCGGATGAGCGGCGCTACACACTGCCCGCCGCCCACGCGGCCGTCTTGACCGATCCGGAGAGCCCGTGGCTGCTCGCACCGCTCTCGCGGTTCGTGGTCGGCACGGCCACCACCATGCCCCGGCTCCTCGATGCGTACCGGACGGGCGATGGTGTCGACTGGGCGGACTACGGGGCCGATGTCGTCGAGGCGCAGGAAGGCATCAACCGGCCCCAGTTCCACCACCTGATGGGCGAGTGGATCGGCGCGCTGCCGGACATCGCCGAGAAGCTGCGCAACGGTGAGGGTCGCGTCGCCGACGTCGCCTGTGGGACAGGCTGGTCATCGATCTCGATCGCCCGGCATTTCCCCGACATCGAGGTCGACGGGATCGATATCGACGGTGGCTCCATCGCTCGCGCGAACGCGCACGCCGCCGAGGTCGGACTCGACGGCCGTGTGTCGTTCCTGTTCGCGGACGCCACGAGCGCTGAGGGTGCGGGGCGGTACGATCTCGTCACGATCTTCGAGGCGCTCCACGACATGGCGCGCCCGGTCGAGGTCCTCGCCGCGGCACGGCGACTGCTCGCCCCGGGCGGCGCCGTCCTCGTCGGCGATGAGCGGGTCGCCGACACATTCACCGCGCCCGGTGACGAGGCCGAGCGGCTGTTCTACGGCTACAGCGTCGTCGCCTGCCTCGCCAACGGCCTGGTCGACAAGCCGAGCGTCGGGACAGGGACCGTGATCCGCCCCTCGACCGTCGAGGCGTACGCTCGAGGGGCTGGGTTCAGCGGGTTCACCGTGCTGTCGACCGAGCACGAGTCGTTCCGCTTCTACCGCCTCGACCCGTAGCGGGAACGCCCGTTGACGGCGGGTACCCCGGTGCTATCCTCGCGCGACGGTCGGGCGGTGAGGGAAGCCCCATACGACCGGTCCTCGCGTCCACAGCCACTCCGAGAGGTCAGTCTCGCGCCCCCAGCGCGGAGGTGCGGTGGTAAGGAGGGAACCGTGGCGGGTGCCGTCAACCCTGAGGACATCGCGGCGCGCGACGACGCGCACCTGCAGTCGCTCGGGATCAAGCCGGAGCTTCGGAGGACCCTCGGGTTCCTGTCGAACTTCGCGATCGCGTTCAGCTTCATCAGCGTGTCGACCGGGACGTACGGGAACTTCTCGATCGGGATCGGCCAGGCTGGTCCGGCGTTCTTCTGGTCATGGCCGATCGTGATCATCGGACAGCTGATCGTCGCGCTCGTGTTCGCGGAGCTCGCCAGTCACTTCCCGGTGGCCGGCTCGATCTATCAGTGGTCGAAGCGCCTGTCGAACCGCACGCTCGGCTGGTTCACCGGCTGGTTCTACTTCTGGGCGCAGGTCGTCACGGTCACGGCGGTCGCCGTCATCGTCGCCTTCGTCATCGACGGCATCCACGGTCCGAACCCGGAGGGCCAGACCGCCTTCCTTGACTCGCCGGACCCGACCGGCCTGACCACCATGTTCACGTTCATCTCGCTCGCGGCGCTGACGGCGACGACGCTCATCAACGCGTTCGGCGTCCGGCTGATGTCGATCCTGAACAACATCGGCGTCGGCACCGAGATCCTCGGGATGCTCGTGTTCGCCCTCGTCCTCCTGTTCTTCGCCAACAATCAGTCGCCCGCGGTCCTCTTCGATACGAAGGGCACGGAGGCGGCGACGGGAGGCCAATACCTCCCGGCCTTCGCGCTGGGCATGTTCATGGCGCTCTTCGTCGTCTATGGATTCGATACAGCCGGGACCTTCGGTGAAGAGACGGTCGACGCGAGCCGCCACGCGCCACGCGGCGTCCTCTGGTCGGTGATCGTGTCTGGCCTCGTGGGCACCGTGTTCCTCATCGCGGTGATCCTGGCGATCCCGGACATGGACGCCGCGATCGCTGAGGGCCAGGCGCTCGGCTTCCCGATCGCCACGACGATCCAATCGACCCTGACCTACGACATCCTCGGGACAGGCATCACTGTCGGCGAGGTCTACCTGTTCGTCATCCTTGCCTCCGTCTTCGTCTGCACCCTGGCGATCCAGGGCGCGGCGACGCGGATGATGTTCTCGATGAGCCGCGACCGGCATCTGCCCGGCGGCGCGCTCTGGGGTCGCGTCAATAGCACCTTCAAGACGCCGGCCAATGCGGCGATCGCCGTCGGCATCCTGGCTGCGATCCCGATCCTCGTCATCGGGCCGCTAGGCGGCTTTAGCGTCTCGATCGCGGCCACCGGCTTGATCTACTTCAGCTACCTGTTGACGAACATCGGCGTCCTGAATGCCCGCTTCAAGGGCTGGCCGCACAAGCCGGCGTGGTTCAACCTCGGCCGTTGGGGTAAGCCGGTCAACATCCTGGCGATCGTGTACGGCGGCCTGATGCTGATCAACATCGCCATCTGGCAGGATCCGGGCCTGTTCGGGAACTTCGGCGGCGACGGTCGGGCTGTGACGAACCCGACGATCGACGGGTTCATCAAGCCGTTCGGCAACACCATCGAAGGGATGCCTGCCTGGCCGATCTTCGAGTCCCTTGTCGGACTCCTGATCGTCACTGGCCTGGTCTACTACCTCGTCTCGGTCCGTGGACGGGCCCAAGACGTCGAATCGGCCGACCTCGTCACCGGTGAGGCGACGATCGGTTGAGCTGAACCTTCCCGGGAGGAGGATCTGCGGCGCGGCGTGAGCCGCGCCGCTCCTTATGACGGAAGAAGCCACGCTACCCGCCGCGCTCCATGGTGAGCTGCGCGACCACCTGGTCGGTGCGATGCAGCGAGTGCCGGAGCTCGCGGGCCATGAGCTGACGCTCACGCCGCTCAGCGGTGGGATCACGAACCGCAACTTCCTCGTGACCGTCGGCGATGTCCCTGCGCGCTACGTCATCCGGCTCGCGGGCAACGACACGCACCTGCTCGGAATCAGCCGCGAGGTCGAATACGCAGCCACGGTCGCGGCCGCCGGTGTCGGCGTCGGTCCGGAGGTGACGGCGTTCATCCGGCCGGAGGGCTACCTGGTCACTCGCTTCATCGAGGGCTCCGAGGTACCGATCGAGCAGGTCCGTCAGCCCTCGACGCTCGT
>DASSZA010000246.1:0-12952 GCA_035703005.1 Candidatus Limnocylindrales bacterium
CTGAATCGAAGAGGGCGGGCCGGAGCCCGCCCTCTGAGTTCGATCCTGCCAGCGCGTTAGCGAAGATCGATGTTCGTGACGCGGTAGTCGCCTTCGACGTCGGCGATGATGAACGGGATGCCGCCCGCCTTGACGCGCCACGAGGGATGCCTCGCGACGAGAGCGTCCCAGTTGGCGAAGGACTCGCCGTTGAAGTTGATGAAAACCTGGCAGCTCGAGCTGTCCGTGCTGACGAAGTTCGAACCGCAGTTGTTCACGTCGAGGAACGCGTACGGCGCGGTGCTCTCCCTATGGCCGGTGTTCAGCGGGATGCTGAACCGGGGTGCGCCACCGCCGACGTCGCCGGTGCTGTGGAACGACACGTGGACAGCCCGAAGCGGCTTCGAGCTCAGGCTCCGCGAGCGGAGGTACACACCTCCGTACTCGCCGGAGTCATTGTTGATCCTGGCAGTGTCGCCGCTGACGGACACGGACCCGGTCCCGAACGTCCGGTACTTGGTATTCGCGGCCGTCGATGTGCCCGCGATGGCGATCGCGAGGATCATCCCCACGGTGAGTGCGAAACCTGGGGCAAGTCGTCGAAGCATCACAACCTCCATTCCTGGGGGATAAGAACGGTGTTGATGCTAGGCACCACCCCGGCGCTGTCGGCCCTACCCGATGGTCACCTCGGGCGTCGGGACGATGGGGCCGATACCTCGGTATCCTGCTGACGTGACCGGTATCGCGGCTCCAGAGCGCGACATCGTCAGCTGGGAGGACCTCGACCGGCTGGTCGCCGACCTTGGCGATCGACTCGCCGGGCAGACGTTCGACGTCATGCTCGCGATCACGCGGGGCGGGATGGTACCGGCCGGGATGCTCGCCTATCGACTCCGCCTCCGCGACATCCTCGTGGCCGCCGTCGAGTACTACGACGACACCGGCCAGCCCGGCCCTACACCCACGTTCTTCCAGTTCCCGGCCGATCCGTTGCTGCGCGGCAAGCGCGTGCTGATCGTCGACGAGGTCTGGGACAGCGGCACGACCATCCACGCAGTGACCGAGCGAGTCCGCCAGGCGGGCGGTGACCCCTTCACGGTCGTGCTCCACTACAAGCCCGCCCACTCGGTCGTCCCGGGCCATCCCGACGTCCATGCCGTCGAGACCGATCGCTGGGTCGTCTATCCGTTCAAGGCTGGTCTCTAGAGCGACCGGTCACCCGCTCGTCACCGCGGAGGACATGGCATGCCGGATGTGCAGCTCCTCGTCGGAACGCCGAAGGGGGCGTTCATCCTCGACAGTGATGCCAACCGGAGCGACTGGTCGCTCCGCGGCCCGCTGTGCGAGGGCTGGCCGATACACGACCTGATCGTCGAGCCATCGAGCGGCGCCATCCTCGCGGGCGGCGGGAGCCCATGGTACGGACCGGCGGTCTGGCGAAGCGACGACGCCGGCCAGACCTGGACGCACTCGTCCGAGGGCCTCACATACGGCGACGGCGAGGATGCCAAGGCGATCAAGACGATCTGGAGCCTCGCGACCGGCCCGGACGGGACCGTCTACGCCGGCGTCGAGCCCGCGGGCCTGTTCCGCAGCTCGGACGGCGGCAAGACCTGGTCGCACGTCGAAGGACTGACGAACCACCCGACACGCTCCAGCTGGCAGCCCGGCGCGGGTGGCCTGATCCTCCACACGATCGTGCCGCACCCATCGGACCGGCAGCGGGTGTGGGTCGGCATCTCAGCTGTCGGCGTGTTCGAGACCAAGGACGGCGGGGCGACGTGGGAACCTCGGAACAAGGGCGTCCGCGCGGACTTCGTTCCGGGACCGCCTCCCGAGACCGGCCAGTGCGTCCACAAGTTCGCGATGGCGGCGGGTGAGCCGGAGACGCTCTACCAGCAGAACCACTGCGGGCAGTACCGATCCACGGACGGTGGCGCGACCTGGACCGACCTCTCCAAGAACGGCGTCCCAAGCCAGTTCGGCTTCCCGCTCGTGACACACCCGCGCGACCCGAACACCTTCTGGGTGATCCCGTTGACCGAGCCCGACCAGGGCCGCTTCATGCCCGACGCGAGTGCCGCCGTGTGGCGCACGAACGATCGTGGCGACACGTTCAGCCGGGGCGATGCGGGCCTGCCGCAGGACGACGCGTACCTGAGTGTGCTCCGCGAGGCGATGGCCCGCGACACGCTCGATCCGGTCGGCATCACGTTCGGGACGAAGACCGGCCAGCTGTGGCACAGCTCGGACGAAGGCGCATCGTGGCAGCTCGTCACCGGCAACCTGCCCGAGATCTGGGCGGTCGAGGCCGTCGTTCGGGACTAGATCTCGGTGGCGACGGTCGTCCTGCCGCGCTCCTTGCTGACACTGTTTCCGGGCGTCGAGCGGCGGCACGAGCTCGAGGGCGCGAACGTCGAGGAGATCCTGACCGCCCTCGATGCGGCGGCGCCTGGGATGCGCGACCGACTCGTCGAGGAGGGTCCGCGCCTCCGTCGACACATCAACGTGTTCGTGGACGGCAAGCCCGCCGACCTGGCGACCCACGTGCCCGAAGACGCCACGGTCCACGTCATCCCAGCGGTCTCGGGCGGGGCGAGCGGCACTTCCGCAAGCGAGGCGAAGTCCGGACCCTACGGCTCCTCGAACGGGGCTAGTACATCGAACGCCTCGGTCCGCTCGGCGACGGCGTCACCGCCGATCGCCCAGGTCGATGCATCGCGGCTGCGCCCGGCCGAGCGAGGCGGGTCGCCGACGACCGCTCGCCAGCCGAGATCCGACAGTCGCTCCAGGGTCGTCATCGCCGCGCCCAGCATCGCGTCGGCGTGATCCTTCGCGACGCCATGGAGGGCCCGTCGCTGCGATACGGAGGCCAATTCCGCGGCCGCCCGTGCGGCGGCTCGCGCGTCGAGCGCGGCCTCGGCCATCTCGGGTCGCCGGGTCCGCATGAGCAGCGCGGTCGGCCCAGTGCGCGCAAGCGCGCTCGAGGCGACGTAGGGCCAGGCCGCGGCAGTCCTCGGCGGCGCGTCGGCGGGCTCGTCGAACCGGATCATCTGGTCGGCGAAGAGCGACCGCCGGACATCGACCTCCGCGAGGATCCGGGCCGATGCCGACGGCTCCTCGGCGAGCCACGCTGGATACGCCCCGACGATGATGCGCTCGGCAGCGATGCCGTCCGCCCGCGCGAGCGCCACCCCGAGCAGCTGCAGGGCGAGCGCGCGCCCAGACCTTGTCGCGGGGTCTGACGGGACGCCCGAAGCGAGGTCCGGCGCTACGACCAGCGGGCCCGGACCGATCGAGATGAACGTGTCGGCGCGCCGGTGGAACCGCCGGGCGAAGGCGTGATCGGCCAGCGAGCGATCGGGATCCACCCCGCCGACGACGATCTCGGCGACCGGATCCGCTTCGACCAGGTCGACGCGTTCGAAGGCGGCGACGACGGCACCCTCCGGCACACCCAGTGGAGGGATCACCGTGCCGAGCCGAACGTAGCCGCGTCGCTGAGCTGCCACGCCGTCCGCGGCCCGCCGCAATCGTGCGAGCGCCCGCTGGCTCCCGGACGGCGCCGGGTCCTCGTCGATATCGTCTCGTCGCCGGGCGCCGCTGCGCTCGCCCGGTCGCCAGACGGGAGCGGCGACCCCCGCCGACTCCATCCGGTCCGCGAGCTCGCGCCCGATCGGGACCTCGACCCGCAGCAGGTCGTAACCCGCGGAGGCGAGCGCGGCCGCCTCGTCGAGGGCTTCGTCGACCTCGGGTTCAGCCAGCGTCGTCCCGATCCAGGGACGCTGCGGTTCGCCAAGAAGGTCGACGAGCTCGCGTCGCGCGACACGGTCCGCGTCGATCCGCTCGACCGCCGCGTCGACCATCCGCCGCGCGTCGGCGACCGCCACCTCGCGGCGATCCGGCTCGCGCAGCAGTTCGGCCTCGAGCGCGAGGTCGATCGCGCCCGAAGCGACGTCCAGCGCGAGCTGCTGCGGATCGAGGTCGTACTCGCTCATCGCTATCGCGAACGGCAGCGCGATCCCGCCACCGAGACCATCACGGGCACTCGTCAGCCATCGATCGACGGCGGCGCCGGCCAATGGCCGCCCGGACCGGTCGAGGCCGCTGACGCCGAACAGCCGCAGGATCGCGCGCTCCTGCCCGAGCGTGGTCGACGCGCGCGCACGCGCACCCCATGCCCCCGCGAGCGTCTCCGCTCGCTCGGCCAGCCGCTCGATCGAGCGGTCAGTCACTCACGGGCTCCATGAGACGCACCATCGCGAGGAAGCCCCGGAACGCCATCACGGGGTCGTCGTGCACGAACCGCACCGTGCGGTCGCCCACCCGCTCGGCACCGGGCAGGATCGCCGCGTGATCGGCGATCACACCCTTCGGGACGTCGATCTCGATCGACACCGGAGGACCGACACGGAGCACCTCGAGGTCACCCGCCGCTGCCTTCCGCACGGCTCGCTCGGCACCGGCACGCACACGGTCACGGGCGACGGTCGGATGGACCGACGCGGCACTACGACCGCCGTCGACGGTCTTGACGACGACGCGCTCGGCCCACGGCAGCCAACCCTCCACCTCGGCAGCGAGTCCGTCATCGCCGGCGACCATCCCGACCGGGATGCCCCACGCGCCCAGGGCGAGTGCGTTCACGCCGTACTCGCCGGTGGGTCGGCCGTCGAGGCGAGTCTCGATCGGCGTTCCCGAATACGTCTGGGCGATCGTCCCGTTCGGGTGGCCGGCCCGCGCGTGATAGCCGACGAACAACGCGACGTCGAAGGACGGGGCGCCGTCGGCGCCTGGCTGCGCGCCGGCGACCATCGACCACGCCTTCTGTCCCTGGAGGACGCGTGCCGCTGGATGCAGCTCGGCGGGCAGCAGGTTGTACATGTTCCAGTGGCTGTCGTTGACGAGGATGTCCGTGGCGCCTCCGGCGAGCGCGCCCTCGATCGCGGCGTTCGCCTCGCCGACCATCAGGTCGACCGAGACGGGGTAGCGCCGGTCGGCGGGATCGGTCGGGGCCGGGTGGTTGATGCCGCCGATCCCTTCCATATCGACGCTGATGTAGACCCTCACGCACCCTCCTCTGGCCCGGCCGACGGCCCGGTCCGTGCCGGTTCGCCGATCCACACGTGGCCGTCCTCGAATCGCTCGGCCTTCCAGATCGGGGCACGGGCCTTGGTCTCATCGATCGCATAGCGCGCCGCATCGAACGCCGCGTCTCGATGCGGGCTGACAGCGACGATCGCGACAGATACCTCGCCGAGCGGCACCTCGCCGGTCCGATGCACGATCGCGATCCGGTCGACACCGAACCGCGTGGCGACCTCGTCGGCGATCGCGCCGAGGATGTCGAGGGCCATCGCCTCGTGCGCCTCGTACTCGAGCGCCTCGACGGCTCGCCCGCTGTGGCGTGCGGCCTCGGCCTCCTGTCCGGGGGCAGGCGTCCCCGCGGACCGACGCGTCCGGCCGAGGAAGCCGACGACCGCACCATCCCCTGGCGTCGCGAGACGACCCGTGAGCTCCGTGAGGATCGCGTCGTCGAACGGCTCCGAGCGGATCTCGAGGATCCGCCGTTCTCCCGCTTCGCCCCCGGACACCGGCGGGATCATGGCCACTTCATCGCCGTCCGAGAGCGCCGTCGCCTCATCGGCGTACACGCCGTTACGTGCGAAACGGACCGACGCCCGGCCCGGTGCGAGCGCCGGGTGCAGGTCGACCAGAGCGTTCCACGCGTCGGCGACAGTCGCTCCATCTGGCAGGTCGACTGTGACCTCACGCGTCCCGGCCAACTCACGCTGGATCGCGAACAGGCGGACCCGGATGCGCACCCCGGCGACGTCGATCAACCGCGCCACGTGGCGACGAGTAGCCCGTCCCCGACGGGCAGGATCGTCGACGTGAAGCGTCCGTCGCCGAGGACTCGCCGGCTGAACTTGCGAAGCGCCTCGGTATTGCGGTCGTCGTCGTCGACTGGCGTCGCGCCCGAGACGCGGCCGCTCCACAGGACGTTGTCGGCGAGCACGAGGGCACCGGGTGCGAGTCGGCCGGCGGTCAGAGCGTCGAGATACGCGCTGTACTCGGGCTTGAGGGCGTCGATGAAGGCGAGATCGAACGGTCCCGCGAGGGCTGGATCGCGACGCTCGAACGCTTCGAGGGCCTTGGCGGTCACGACCGTGATGCGCTCATCAGGTATCCCGGCTTCGCGCCACCAGCCCCGCGCGAGGTCCGTTCGCTCCGTGTCGGGGTCGATCGTGACGATGGTGCCGTCGGCGGGCTGCCCGAGGGCGAGCCAGAGCGTCGAGAACCCATAGGCCGTCCCGACCTCGACGATGCGTCGCCGCCCACCGGCGAGCACGGACAGCACCCGTCCCGCGTCGCGGTCGACGATCGGGATCCCCTTCGGCTGGGCAGCCTGCTCGATAGCGTCGAGCGCGGGCGGCAGCTCGGCAGCGATCGACTCGATCCAGTCGAGGTCCGTCGTGCCGGGGATCCAGCTGCGCTCGTCCTTCATCCGCGTCTCCTACGTCACACCAGCAAGCCAGCGCCGAAGTACAGCCCCGCGGCGAGGATGGTGCCCGCCGCGATCGTGCCGACGTTGATGTACAGGAGTCCGGTGGCGGATTCCATCGACCGTGTGCGCGCCGTCTGGACAGCCAACCACGACACGACCAGGGGAAATACCAGCCCGACGATCAGGCGCAGCCATACGAACAGGGCCCACGGCCCGGTCAGTGCGCTGAAGGGTCCGCCGGATGCCGGCCCGGCCCCGAGCGCGACCCACGCGACGAAAAGCCCGACCTGGATGGCAACGACCGCGAGGAGACCGCGCGATAGGAGGATGAGTGGCGCCTCCGGGAGCCGGGGTGTGACGAGATACCAATGTCCCAGGATCATCGCCGCGAACACGCCGCCGGTGGCTGCGAACAGGACCGCGAGCTGCACGAGCAGCGCCGCCGCTCCCACCGGCCCGTCGCCCCACCCGAGCGCGCCGAACACGACGGTGGCCGCGCCTGCCGCAAGGGCGACGATCTCTATGCGGCCTCCCCAGAGCCCCGACCGGCGACGGGCGATGAGCGCCAGCAACGCCGCCGCCGAGAAGATCGCCAGCGACACACGACGGGGTACGTCGAAGGCCGGATCAGGGACGACCGGGGAGCTGCCGAGGGACGCTGGCAAGGCCCGGTCACTGAGCCACGCAAGGATGCCGAACCCGATGGCGCAAGCCGCCACGAACCCGAGATACCCCCGCGTCGCGCCGGTCCGGCGCCGGAGCAGGACCACCGCGGCGTACGCCCCGAGCGCGAGCCCGGCGAGGACCGTCCAATTGATATACGCCAGGTTCTGCGCGATCTGCGTCGCTGACACGTCGCGAGTGTAGCCGCGTCGGTAGCATCGTCACGACGACACGACGGAGGACTCCCATGGCGCTTCCCGATGGCACGACGATCACGTGGTACGGGCACTCGGTGGTCCGTATCGACACGGCGGGCGGCAAGACCGTGATCATCGATCCGTTCTTCGAGAATCCCAAGAGCCCGATCAAGGCCGACGCCGTCGACCGATGCGACGTCCTCCTCGTCACGCATGGGCACTTCGACCACATGGGCGACGCCGTCGCCCTCGCGAGCCGGCTGCGACCCGCATGGCCATGCATGCATGAGATGAGCCTCTGGCTCGCGCGCCAGTTGCCGGGCGGTGGCGACGCCGTGGTCGGGTTCAACAAGGGCGGAACGGTCGAGGCGGCGGGACTCCGCGTGACGATGGTCACCGCACATCATTCGGCGGGCGACTGGAACGCCGGAGGCGAGACGACGCTCTATCTCGGCGATCCAGCAGGCTTCGTCATCGAGCTCGAGGACGGCTACCGGATCTACCACGCCGGCGACACGGACGCCTATTCCGACATGCGCTTGATCAAGGAGCTCTATGGACCGGATCTCGCGATGGTCCCGATCGGCGGTCACTACACCATGGATCCGGCAGGGGCAGCGCTGGCGATCGAGTTTCTCGGCGTCGACGAGGTGATGCCGCTCCACTACGGAACGTTTCCGATCCTCGCGGGCACGCCCGCTCAGCTACGAGATGCGCTCTCGGCGCGAGGGCTCGGCTCGGTCCGCGTCCACGAGCCGGAACCCGGCGGGACGATCGGTTCCCCGGTCTAGGATCCGACCGGGCGGAACGAGACGCCGTCGAACCAGGTCGTGGCCTCAGCCCGACCGACGTCGAGCTCAAGCACGGCAGCCGGGTCCCCGACGCTCGCCGTGAAGACGAACGTCTGCGTCGACCACTGCGGTGTGACCGAGACGACGCGTCCGAAGTACTGCGCCCCGCCTGACGAGGCGACCCTGACCCTGACGTCCCGCACGGCCGTCGAACGCATCGACACGGTCAACGCGTATTGCTGACCGGCCTCGAGGGACAGACCGGCCTGCCGCAGCGAGATCCCAGCGTAGGCCGGGCTTCCCGTCGTGATGTCGATCCTCGCCGATGAGGTCCCGGCCCCTGCGTCCGCTTTGTCTGCGGCGAGCGTCGCGGCCGCGGACGGTCCGAGGAATAGCTGCCACGGCTGCCCGACGCCCTCCTCGAAACCGCCGTTCGCGACTTGCTCCGGCCCTGTCGCGACAGGCATCGTCTCCGTCGGGCTTGAAGCAGGTGACCCGGTCGGGGCGGCCGTGGGTGTCGGCGTCGGCACGGGCGTGGCAGTCGGCGTCGGGGTCGGAGAGGGCGACGGGGAGGCCCTGGACGGGCCCGGCGTCGGCGGCACCGCGAGAACGTCGAGCTCTTTCTGGAGTTCGGGGAGCTGCCGGATGAGTGCCACCAATCGGACGGCTCCGAGCCGGTATGCCTCCGGGTTGTTGTTCACTGAGGCGTTCAGGGTCTTCGACGCGGAATCCGCCATCGCGAGGTACAGCGCCGCCAACTTCCCACCCGGTTCATCCTTGCCGAGCGCGCCTCCAAGCGCCTTCACCGCCTCGGAGCCATTCGGCGCGAAGGTGTTCACCTGTCGCACGATGCTCTGGACGGCGTCGGCGCGGAAGCGCGAACGGTCGAGTTCGGCTTGAAGGGCGTCAGCGTTCGCCTCTAGTCGATCATTGAGGGAGCGCAGGAGTCTGACGACTGCAGGATCGACCGGCGGCGTCGGTGTCGGTTCCGCAGTCGCGACGGCCTGGCTCGGGGCGGCGCTTCCGCCGCCGCCGGGAGTCGTCGGCGACCCTCGACCTGGGCCGACACCGAGCGCCACGGCCGTGATCAGCAGGATGATCGCGACGGCCGAGACGCCCCCGATGAACTCCGGCGACGGCGGCCGTGGGCGCCGTTCCACCGTCCCCGTCCGAAGGGTCACGTCGCGGTGCCAGCCACCGGCCCGAGGGCGAGCTCCAGGTCGGCGGCTCGCATCCCGCCGATCGTCCGGAATACGAACGCGGTCCCGGATCGACCGCCTCGACCGGTGATGATCACCCTGTCGTCCATCGCGGTGACGTCGAACTCGTTGACAGCCCCCTCATGGCGGACGGTGAGCTGTCCGGCATCGACCGGGCCGAACACGCGGACGCGATCCCCATCACGGGCGATCGCATAGCACGCGCCGACCTCGAGACCGGCATTCCCCGACAGGTACACGCCCGTCGACAGGACATCGCCCGACGGCTGGTCGCTCATGGTCGCGGCCACGTAGTTCGACGGAGTGAATGTCGGCCGGACACCGAGCGAAGTCGGCGATGCCATCGGGCGATCCGGCCATGCCGTCGGAACCTCGCGGCGCGAGGACGACCGCGCGCGATCGATCGGGGTAGGCAATCCGACGGGCCTGGATCCGGTCGAGGTCGCCGCAGGGGCCATGACAGGAACCATCCCGGAGCTTGACGCGGATCCGGCGGACGACCCCAACGAGATGCGCGCGCCAAGCGGTTCGTCGCATCGGTCGCAGTACGCTGCCCAACCGTCGACCCGAGCGTCGCATTCCGGACAGCGCCCGGGCGGTGATACCGCCAGCAGCGCGAGAGCGATCGGCCCGGTGAATGCTCCGAGGACGAACCAGGTCCCCGGATTCCGGTATCGCCGCGTGGCGTACCAGCCCGCCAGTGGCGCACCGATCCCTGCGATCAGGACGAGGATGACGGGTACGCCGTCTATGACCCCCTGCACGCTTCCTCCGACTCTCGGCGCTATCCGATGGCCATGCTACCCGAGGCCGCTGCGACGCCAGACCCTTTGCAACGCGCCCGCAACGTAGCGACTCCCGGCGGTTGGTGCAGCCGCGCACCAGAAGTGCGGTCCAGGGTGGCTAAGAACACGCTCAGGACCTTGTTCGTTTCGTATTCGCAAGTGTAAATGAGGCGTCGGGGGCTTACGATATGACCCCCGGGGGTTGGTACTTTGGGGGCTGCCTCGGGGGAGGCATTAGTGAGCCCGCTATCGGGCCATCGGGGCATCGACGCTCACCTGGGGAGGCCGAGCAGTCGCGAACGCCAGAGCCAGTAGCTCTGGAAAAGGGGGAGAGACAGAATGCGTGTGACCGTAGTCGGCTTGGGCTACGTCGGGCTCGTTACGAGCGCGTGCCTCGCCGAATGGGGCCACCAAGTGGTCGGGGTCGATGCCGATCCGCGGCGGCTCGGGTCCCTGAGGGAAGGGCGTGTCCCGTTCCATGAGCCACGGCTGCCGGAGCTGGTCGCCGACGGCATCCATCGGGGAACCCTGCAGTTCACTGATGATCTGAAGGGCGCGTCCGCCGCGTCCGACATGGTCATCGTCGCCGTCGGTACGCACGACGGGAACGGCGGCTGGCAGACCGACACGGTGCGCGGCGCCCTCGCGGACATCGTCCCGGCCATGGGCGACACGGCCACGCTGGTCATCCGCTCGACGCTCCCGCCCGACTTCATCCGGCAGCTCCCGCAGATCGTCGCGAGCCGGCGCTCGACGGCGGGGCTCTCGCCGATCCCGGTCATGCTCAACCCCGAATTCACCCGAGAGGGGCGGGCCGTCCGCGACTACCAGCAGCCGGACCGGATCGTCCTCGGCGTCGTCACCGACCCTGAGGGCCACGGCGAGTCGGCGCTGCGCGAGCTCTATCACTCGGCCGCTGCACCGGTGATCGTGATGGGCGCCATCGATGCGGCGATCACCAAGCTCGGCGCGAACCTCTTCCTCGCGACCAAGATCAGCTTCGCCAACGAGCTCGCGGAGATCTGCGATGCGTTCGGCGCTGACGTCTCCACGGTCGTCGACGGGATGTCGTATGACACCCGCATCGGCGGTGCATTCCTGCGAGCCGGCGTCGGCTTCGGCGGGTCGTGCCTTCCGAACCAGGTCTCGATGACGATCCGAACGGCCGCGCAGGCCGGGGTCGACACCCCACTGCTGACCGCCGTCGACGATGTCAACCATCGACGCCGGACCCAGGTCGTCGAGCGTGCCTCGAGCCTGCTCGATGGCACGGTCCGCGGTCGCCGCATCGCGCTCCTCGGGCTGACGTTCAAGCCCGACACGGACGACCTGCGCGATGCGCCGGCACTGACGATCGCCAGCGAGTTCATCGAGGGCGGCGCCAGCGTCATCGCATATGACCCGATGCCGACCGCCCGCGAGCGATCGGCCTCGCTGGTCCCCGGGCTCGAAGTGGCCGCGGCCGCGGCCGACGCGCTCCGCGATGCTGACATCGCGGTGCTCGTGACCGAGTGGCCCGAGTTCGTCGACATGGACTGGGCGACCGCCGCCACCGCGATGACCCGACGCGTCCTGATCGACGGACGGAACGTGCTCAATGGCGAAGAGCTCGCCGCCCAGGGCTTCACGTACTCGTCGTTCGGACGAGGCACCGTGGCGCCGAAGGGCGTCGAGGTCGGCGCAGCCGCATCCGGAGCGTTCGCCTCCCTCCAGTGGGGTCGCGGATGACCCCCGAAAGACGCCACCACCTCGTCGTCGCGCTGATCGCGGCGCTAGCGGGCGTCGGGATCGGTCTCGAGATCGCGCGCGTCGGGATCAACGTCGCGCCGAGCCTCGCCTTCTGGATGGGCATCTTCGGCGTGTTGGCGCTGATGCTGGTGCTGCTGACGGCACCGGCGAGCCCCGCGTCCCCGATCACCATGCCGGCGCGCGCAGGCTGGGCAGAATTCCGACGCGAGCTTCGACGCTCGCGGCGCAATACCCGGCCGATGACGCTGCTCCGGACCCTCTCGCCAGTCGGCCCTGGTGCCGTCCCGGAGGACGCGGAGGTCCGCTCCCGGCGGCTCCACGAGCATCTCCGCCTCGTCGACCGGACGTGGGTCGACGACGGTGCTGTCTATCTCCTCCTGCCCGAAACGTCACGTGCCGCAGCGGACTCCCTCGTCGGGCGCCTGCAGACGATCGCGCCCGAGCTGTTGCCGGGCGATGTGCGGGTGGCGACATTCCCGGACGACGGGCTCACGAGCGGCGCCCTCATCTCGGCAGTCCACGGCGCCTCGCTCAGTCAGGTGCCGACACCGATCCGCGCAGCGATCGCCGAGGACGAGCCGGTGACCGAAGGCGTGCCCGTCGAGGAGCCGACGCCGTCGGCTGAACGAGCCGTACGATGAACGAGCGGACCGCGGGCGAGGTCCGAACCCCTCGCTTCTACAACGTGACCAAGCGTGCGCTCGATCTGAGCTTGTGCGCGCTCGCGCTTCCGGTCGTGCTTCCCGTCATGCTCATTTGCGCGGTCGCTATCCGACTCGAGTCACCGGGTCCGGTGCTGTTCGCCCAGCAGCGGACTGGCCAGCACGGCGTCCGGTTCCCGATGTTCAAGTTCCGGACGATGGTCCGGAACGCCGAAGAGCTGAAGGCGTCGCTGCAGCACCTCAACATCCTGCCGCCGCCGGACTTCAAGATCCCGAACGATCCGCGCATCACGCGCGTCGGCGGGTTCCTGCGCAAGACGAGTCTCGACGAGCTGCCGCAGATCCTCAACGTGATCCGCGGCGAGATGTCGATCGTCGGCCCGCGCCCGACGTCG
>DASSZA010000035.1:0-18031 GCA_035703005.1 Candidatus Limnocylindrales bacterium
AGATCGACTCATTGATCGCCTCGGGCCAGATCCCTGCTGGGGTCGATGTGACGCTCGCCGGCGTCACGCAGCAGCAGAACGAGGCGTTCAGCGGCCTCTTCGCCTCGATGGCGGTCGCCGTCCTGCTCGTCTACGTGATGATGGTCCTCGCGTTCAACTCGCTCGTGACGCCGTTCATCATCCTGTTCAGCCTGCCGCTGGCGATGATCGGGGCGTTCCCCGCCCTGTACATCACCGGCCGGCCGATCGGTGTCAGCGCCCTCATCGGGATGCTGATGCTCATCGGGATCGTCGTTACGAATGCGATCGTCCTGCTCGATCTCGTCGAGCGGCTGCGCCGCGAAGGGATGTCGACGCACGACGCGTTGATCGAGGGTGGCAAGACCCGCGTTCGACCGATCCTCATGACGGCGATCGCGACCATCCTCGCCCTCATCCCGCTCGCAGCGGGCTTCAATGAGGGGTCGATCATCGCGGCCGAGCTCGGCACGGTCGTGATCGGCGGCCTCTTCAGCTCGACGTTCCTGACGCTCCTCGTCGTGCCGGTGGTCTACTCGCTCGTCGATGGCGCACGCGTCGGCGTCAGTGGCTGGCGCGGCCGGTCAGGCTCGCCCAACGTCACGGAAGGGATCGCGCCACCACCCGCGCCGAAACCCGCCGCGGCACTGGCCACCGGACCGGCGACGCCCGGCGGCTACCCGCTCACGCGGGTCGTCACATCGAGGCCTGGTGGTCAGGGTCCAGGTACTTCTCCGGATCGTCCTTGAACTCGAGCAGGCAGCCCTTGCCGCAGAACCAATAGGTCTTGCCCTCGTACTCGTACGACAAGAGCGAGGTCGTCGTGTCGACCTCCATCCCGCACACGGGATCGATCTCGATGGCCATCCGCACGTCCTCCGTCGGTACTCCTGGGGAGTATAGGGCGGGTCGCGCGAGGACCGGCCCGAGGGTAGAGTCGCGGGATGGATGAGCTCGACCCGACGGCGGTTCGTGCGACGCTCGACGCTGAGCGGTCGCGCCTGCTCGCCGAGCTCGGTGAGGAGATCCAGGCGCCGGGCCAGATGACGTACGGCTCACAGGCCGCGGCCGCAAGCCAGGTCTTCGAGCAGCAACGGGACCTGGCTCTTCGCGACCGAGCTGCCCAGCAGCTCGAGCTCGTCGACGCGGCGATCGAGCGACTCGACCACGGCACGTTCGGCGTGTGCGTCCGGTGCGGCGAACCGGTTGCGGCTGCGAGGCTCGAAGCGCTTCCATGGGCGGCCCATTGCATCGGCTGTCAGAGCGCGCTGGACCGAGCGCGGCGATGACCGCGATCGAGACGGACGATCTCGTCGGCATCGACGCGATCCGTGCTGCCGCCGACCGGTTGCATGGCGTCATCACGCGCACACCGCTGGTGCCCTTCGATCCACCACCCGATCGGATGTTCGTAAAGGCCGAGAACCTCCAGCCGATCGGTGCGTTCAAGATCCGCGGCGCGTACAACGCGATCGCCTCGCTCGACGAGAGGGCACGCGCGCGCGGCGTCATCACGTATTCATCGGGTAACCACGCGCAGGGCGTCGCGCGGTCGGCTCGGCTGCTTGGCATCCCGGCCGTGGTCGTCATGCCCGACGACGCGCCGGAGATCAAGCGCGACCGCGTCGCCCGGGATGGTGCTGAGATCGTCGTGGTCGGTCCCGCATCGGACGAGCGGCAGGCACGCGCCGAGGAGATCGCGGCCGAACGGGGACTGGCGATCATCCCCCCGTTCGATGACGACCGGATCATCGCCGGTCAGGGGACGGTCGGGCTCGAGATCCTCGAGGACCTGCCCGATGTCGATCTCATCGTGGTGCCCGTTGGTGGCGGCGGGCTGGCGGGTGGCGTTGCGACTGCCGTGAAGGCGCTTCGCCCGGATGTCAGGATCGTCGGGGTCGAACCCGAGCTGGCAGCCGACGCGAAGGCGTCGCTCGAGCGCGGCGAGATCGTCCGCTGGGAGGCGGCCGACGTATCGCGGACGATCGCGGATGGCACGCGCACGCAGGCGCTCGGTGTTCGGACGTTCGCCCACCTGCGGGCAAACCTGGACGCGATCGTGACCGTCAGCGAGGCCGAGATCGCGGCCGCCGTCCGGCTCGCCGCCGAGCGGGCCCGCCTCGTCCTCGAACCGTCAGGCGCACTCGGCATCGCCGCGTTGGTCTTCGGGGCCGAGGAGATCCGCGCCGGTCTCGATGGCGTCGCCGTCGCCGTCGCGAGTGGCGGCAACGTGGATCCGGTGGCGTACCGACGCTATCTGGAGACGCCGCTCCCGGGCTGAGCGTCCGGCGCGCGGTCGGCGGCGCCAGGCTCCCGCGCGAGCCGCTCGGCGAGTCGAGCCTCGCGGACGCGGATCGCGGCCATCTCCTCGGCCGCGCGGCGATCAGTACGCTCCGCCGCCCGGGTCTCGGCGCGCGACCAACCGAGCAGGATCGCGAAGCTCGCCGCCAGGAACAGCATGTCGCCGACGACCCACATGAACGCCGCGGCGATCTGCTGGTCCTCCAGCGGCGTCGGCCCCCAGGAACGCTGGACGGTCGCGTAGTGGGGGTACAGCACGGTCTGCGCGTTGAGGATGACCACCGACAGGAACGTGTTCTGGGTCATCTGGAGGAAGACGTACAGGGCGCGAGCCGGGTGGGACATCCGCCACGGCGCCGGGTCGAGCGCGACGGCCGGCCACCAGAACAGCAGTGCCGTGAAGAGGTAGATGGCATGCTCGAAGTCGTGGACCAGCGGGTTCTCGAGGGCCGCGTCGAACAACGGCGAGAAATGGCTGACCCACATCGCTGCCGCGAACAGGACCCAGGAGACGACCGGGAACGCAAGGAATCGCAGCACCCGGGAATGCAGCACCGGCAGGATCCAGCGCTTGCGGGTCGCTGGTGACGCGACGCGCAGCATCAACGTGACTGGCGCGGACAGGGCGATGAGCGGGGCCGCGACGAGCGTCAGCAGGACGTGCTGGACCATGTGGATCGAGAAGAGCGTCGTGTCGTACTGGTCGATCCCTGACAACAGCGCGAACGCGATCGCGACCATGCCGCCCACGAAGGCGAGGGTCCGGCGCCGCGGCACCGGGTTCGCCGGGTGGAGGGTGTCGACCCGTCGGACGGCCCACGTCCACCACGACAGGGCGACGAGGATGCCGAGCGTCGGTAGCGGTTCGAACGTCCAGCCGAGCAGCAGGTTCTGGAGCGTCGGCGGATCGGCCGGAGCCGGGCCATGTGCCAGGACCGGCGAGACCGCGAAAGCCGCGGTGAGGGTCGCGCCGGCCACCCCGATGAGCGTCGCGAAACGCGAACGAGACCGGCATTCCGGGGCCGCCGACCGTGCGAGGATGCGCATCAGCTGCATCGTCCCACGCCGGGTCCGAGGACGCGTCCGGCGACGTGGTCGGCACTGCACGGTACGCCGACGCTCCGCGTTATCATGGCGGCGGTCCGACCCGGCGCGGGTCCGGACGCGTTCGCATCCCACCCGCACCGAGGAGCTGCATGGCGAGTTCCCCCAGGACCGGCCGCACGTCCCCCGCGCTCTTCGCACTCGTCATCGGCGCCGTCCTGATCCTTGGGGTCATCGCGATGGTCGGCCTGGGTTTCGACCCCGTGCGGGTCGGGCAGGGCGTCATCTCCAGCTTCTTCCCGCCCCAGGCCGTCACCGACCGCGGCGAACACATCCGTCAGCTCTACGACATCGTGTTCGGCATCGCGGTCGTCATCTTCTTCGTCGTCGAAGGACTGATCATCTGGACCGTCCTCCGGTATCGACGGAAGCCGGGTGACGACGAGCTTCCGCCGCAGACCCACGGCAATGCGATCGCCGAGGTGGTATGGACCGTCGTCCCGACCCTCATCGTCGCGGTCCTGTTCGTCGCCTCGTGGCTGACCCTCAACACGGTCGAGGCGACCTCAGCGCAACCGCAGATAAAGGTACGCGCCGTCGCCGCGCAGTTCCTGTGGTCATTCGAGTATCTGCCGAACGACTACGACCCGGTGACCAACAAGGACGCCAAGCCACTCCTCCAGATCACCGAACCGGAAGGCCCCGATGGCGGTCTAACGTTGCCGGTCGGCCGGACGATCCACCTGTACCTGCAGAGCCCTGACGTCATCCACGCCTTCTACGTCCCGCAGTTCCTGTTCAAGCGCGACGTGGTCCCGGGTCGGACGAACAGCTTCGAGTTCACGCTCAAGGACGAGGATGCGGGCGGCACGTTCCACGGTCAGTGCGCCGAGCTGTGCGGTGAGGGCCACAACAAGATGCACTTCGACGTCCACGCCATGGCCGGTGCCGACTTCGACACGTGGCTCCAGCAGAAGATCGCGGCCGCGAACGCCTCCCCGTCCCCGCCGCCACCGCAGCCATCGGGTGGCTCGACCCCGCCCGGACAGTCAGGCCCGCCGGCTGGTGCGCCGCTGTCCCTCACCGCCAAGGACATCGCGTTCGACAAGACGGCGCTCACCGCGCCGGCCGGCGCGCCGTTCCAGATCCAGTTCGATAATCAAGATGCGTCGATCCCCCACAACGTCGCGATCCACCAGGGGTCGCCGACGGGGGCCGAGGTCTTCAAGGGTGAGGTATTCCCAGGACCCGCCCAGAAGACGTACGACGTCCCGCCGCTGCAGGCGGGCGCCTATGCCTTCGTTTGCTCCGTCCATCCCAACATGAACGGCACTCTCACGGTCCAGTAGGAGTCCGACGTGGCGACAACCGCGCTCCACCCGGCCGCCCGCACTTATCGCAGCACGCTGTACGAGTGGGTCACGACCACCGATCACAAGAAGATCGGCGTCATGTACCTGATCAACTCGTTCATCTTCTTCTTCATCGGTGGCCTACTGGCCCTTGGCGTGCGCTCCGAGCTCGCGCAGCCCGGACTGCAGTTCGTGACCGACCAGGTCTACAACGAGCTGTTCACGATGCACGCCACGTTCATGATCTTCCTGTTCATCATCCCGATCCTCGCCGGCTTCGGGAACTTCATCGTGCCGCTCCACATCGGCGCACCGGATGTCGCGTTCCCGCGCATCAACGCGTTGTCGCTGTGGTTGCTGCCGATGGCCGGGCTGCTCCTCGTGCTGAGCTTCTTCACCGGACAGGCGCCAGCCGCCGGCTGGACGAGCTACAGCCCGCTCGCCCAGGACAGGCCGCTCGGTGCCGTCGGTCCGGGTCAGGACCTATGGATCGTCGCCGTCGTCCTCGTCGGGACGAGCTCGATCCTCGGCGCGGTCAACTTCCTCGTCACGATCTTCAAGATGCGCGCTCCGGGGATGACGCTCTTCCGGATGCCGATCATGGTCTGGACCGTCCTCGTGACGTCGGTCCTCGGCCTGTTGGCGACGCCCGTGCTGACGAGCGCGCTGATCATGCTGTTCATCGACCGCAACTACGGCGGCGCGTTCTTCGATCCGAAGAACGGCGGCGACTCGATCCTCTACCAGAACGTGTTCTGGTTCTACTCGCACCCGGCCGTGTACATCATGGTGCTGCCGGCGATGGGCATCATCAGCGAGGTCCTGCCGGTCTTCAGCCGAAAGCCGTTGTTCGGCTACAAGGCGTTCGTCTTCGCGACGGCCGCCATCGGTGCGCTCGGCTTCTCGGTGTGGGCGCATCACATGTTCACGACGGGAGCGGTCTACCTGCCCTTCTTCAGCCTGATGACGTTCCTCATCGCCGTCCCGACGGGCGTGAAGATGTTCAACTGGATCTTCACGATGTGGCGCGGCAAGCTGCGACTCTCGACGCCGCTGCTGTTCGCCCTCGGCTTCCTGAGCATGTTCCTGATCGGCGGCATCAACGGTGCATTCTCAGCGGCGGTGCCCGTCGACTTCGCTCTGCACGACACGTACTGGGTCGTCGCGCACCTGCATTACGTGCTGTTCGGCGGGTCGGTCTTCGGCGTGATGGCCGGCCTGTACTACTGGTTCCCGAAGATGACCGGACGGATGCTCAGCGAGGGCCTGGGCAAGATCCAGTTCGTCCTGATGTTCATCGGGTTCAACCTGACGTTCTTCCCGATGCACCAGCTCGGTCTGGCCGGCATGCCGCGGCGCATCGCCGACTATTCGTCGACGGCCGGCTGGAACGACCTCAACCTGCTCGCCACGATCGGTGGCTTCACGATCGCCGCCAGCATGATCCCGCTGCTATGGAACATCTTCGTCTCGCTGAGGAGCGGCAAGCCGGCCGGCGACGACCCGTGGGAGGCGAACACCCTCGAGTGGGCGACGACCTCGCCACCTCCGCCCTACAACTTCGACCATCTGCCGGAGATCCGCTCCGAGCGACCGCTATTCGACCTGCGTCACGGTCACGCCGCTCCGGCGGCGACGGCTGTCGTGCCGCAGTCGGCCTCGACGAGTCACTGACCGATGGCAAGCGATAGCCACGCGATGACCTCGCAGGACCACAGCCCGGTCGCGGGACTCGCGCACGACGAGCGCGGCGGCATCAGCAATGTCGTGCTGGGGATGCTGCTGTTCATCACCTCCGAGGTGATGTTCTTCGCTGGCCTGTTCGCCGCCTACTTCAACGTCCGCGCCAATGCACCGCAGTGGCCGCCGATCAACGCCGAGACAGGTGCTCCATACCATCTCGAGATCCTGCCGCTGGTCGGCCCGGCCACCGTCCTGCTGATCCTGTCCTCGTTCACGTGCCAGTTCGCCGTGTGGGCGATCCGGCGCGGCGACCGCACCGCGTTCCTGCGGAACATCGGTGTCACGTTCGCGATCGGTGTCACGTTCCTGATCATGCAGGGCATCGACTACACGATCCTGTACGGCGAGGGCATCACGCTGTCGTCCGGTACGTTCGGGACGACCTACTTCACGCTGACCGGGTTCCACGGGGCGCACGTGTTCGGCGGCGCGATCATGCTCGGCGTCGTGCTGTATCGAGGCTTGGCGGGCCAGTTCTCCGCGCGCCACCACGACGCGGTCGAGGCCGTGTCGCTGTACTGGCACTTCGTCGACGTCGTGTGGATCCTGCTGTTCTCGCTCCTCTACCTGTTGCCCGGCAAGTCGCCGGCCGGGGTCTGACCGGTGCATCCCCTCCGTCACCCACGCAACGCGATCTTCGTCGGGCTGTTGTTCTCGTTCATCGGCGTCGTCTACTGGTTCGTCCAGTACAGCGCGAACTTCCACGCCGACATCGCCGGCGTGACGCTGCTTCTCCTCCTCGGGGTGGCCGTCAGCATCATGGCCTACGTCCTGATCGCCGGCTCCCCGAACGACTGATCCTCGCCGATGTTCGAGGACCTCTGGAACGGCATCCTTGAGCTGACGAGCAAGTTCGTCATCCCCGACTGGGGCGCGGTCATCGCGATGCTGCCCGTCCTGGTGTTCGCCGGGGCCGTCGTGATCATCGTGATCCTGTTCCTGAACATCTGGCGTCACCCGAAGCCGCGAGTCGACAAGCTCAAAGTCGAGCCGATCCCTCCCGCGGGCGTCCATATGCCCGGCCCCTCGTGGGCGCCGCCACTCGCGGCATTCGGCGCATTCATGCTGTTCCTCGGCCTCGTCTTTGGCGGGCCGTTATTGATCGTCGGCGCCATCGGCCTCACCGTCACGCTGTTGTACTGGCTGGTCGAGGCGGTCCGCCTCTACGACCACGACCTCGGATCGACCGTCCCCCGACTCCCTGAGGTCACGCACACCGGACCACCGCCCGGCGTGCACATGCCGGGCCCGTCATTCCTGCCGTTCCTCGCCGCGCTCGGGGCAGGGTTGCTCTTCCTCGGGCTCGTATTCGGCGGCTGGATCCTGGCGGCTGGCGTCATCGCCTTGATCCTCACCCTGGCGGGATGGATGGGCGCCGCCCGAGCCGAGTACGAAAAGACGGTCGAAGCTGATACGACCGGTCACCTCGAGAACATCCCGGATCCACGCACGCCGAAGCTGCTGCTGTCCGGGCTCGCGATCATGCTGGTCGCGGCATTCGTCATCCAGATCGGCTGGATCCCACCGGCCTCCGGCCAGGAAGCGTCAGCCGCGCCGGGCGCATCGGGCGCCCCCGTGGAGCCGGGCGGACCTGGTGAACCTGGCGGGGCACCGGTCGAGGGCGCGAAGCCGACCGTGCACGCGAAGGACGTCCAGTTCGTCGAGCAGACCTTCCAGGCGCCCGCCAACAAGGAGTTCGAGCTCGAATTCGTCAACGAGGATGCCGGGATCCCCCACAACATCGAGATCAAGGACGGCGGCGGGAACGTCATCTTCAAGGGCGACATCGTCACGGGGGTCAAGACGGCGATCTATGACGTCCCGGCGCTCCAGCCCGGCCAATATCCCTACCTCTGCACGGTCCACCCGACGATGACGGGGACCGCGACCGTCCAGTAGCACCGATCCGCGGGGCCACCACGTCGCGTCGTCCGATCCTCCTCGCTCTCGCCATCGCCGTCGTCACGACTGCCGGGGTCTGGTGGTTCGTGAACCCCAGCGCCTCCGACGACCACGCCGCGGTCGGGGAGCCAGCACCGCCGATCGTCGGGACGACGCTCGACGGTCAGCCATTCGACCTTGCCTCACTTCGGGGGCGACCGGTGGTCGTCAATTTCTGGGGTCCCTCCTGTATCCCGTGTCGCGAGGAGTTCCCGGAGTTCCTGCGTGAGCTCGACGCCCATGGCTCGGATGGCCTGGCCATCGTGGGCGTCCTGACCGACGACCCGCCCGAGCCCGCACGTCAGTTCGTCGCGCAGTACGGTGCAACCTGGCCGACGGTCATCGACCCGAACGAGTCGATCAAACGTGCCTACCGCATCGTCGGGCGGCCGTTCACCTGGTTCATCGACCGGTCCGGCGTCATCCGTGCCCGCCAGATCGGCGGCCCGATGACCGACCAGGAGTTCCAGAACCACTACGACAAGATCCGCTGAGGTGACGAGCGTCGCCGCTGGGGGGCCGGCCGTCGTCGTCGACGCGGTCGCGAAGCGATACGAAGGCCGTCCGGTCGTCGACGGCGTCTCGCTCGAGGTCCGCGCCGGAGAGGTCGTCGCACTCCTGGGTCCGAACGGCGCCGGCAAGTCGACCACGGCCGAGATCATCGAGGGCTACCGACGCGCGGACGGCGGCACGGTGCGCGTGCTCGGCACGGATCCGTGGCGAGCCGGGCGCGCACATCGAGCGCGCGTCGGTCTGATGCTCCAATCCGGCGGCTTCGACATGCGCGCGCGGCCCGCGGAAACGCTCCGCCAGTACGGCACCTTCCACGCGGACGCGATCCCACCCGACGAACTGATCGATGAGCTCGGGCTGGGGGCAGTGGCACGGACACCGTACCGGCGCCTGTCGGGCGGCGAGCGCCAGCGTCTCGCATTCGCCGTCGCGCTCGTGGGCCGCCCAGACGTGCTGGTCTTGGACGAACCGACGGCCGGGATGGACCCCGAGGCGCGCGCGGTCATCCGAGGCCGCATCGACGCGGCTCGAGCCGAGGGTCGCGCCATCCTGCTCACGAGCCACGAGCTGCCCGACGTCGAGCGTCTCGCCGACCGGATCTACATCCTGGTCGGAGGGCGGATCGTCGCGAGTGGTTCGGTCTCTGAGCTTGCTGCGGCGCGGACGCGGACCCTGCGATTCGCCGTCGATCGCGCGCTCGGCGCCGGCGAGATCGAGGCCCTCGGTCGCGCGATCGGCGCCCGTGTCGTGGCGAGCGGGCCGTCAGGCGGCTACGAGGTCCTCGACGTCCAGCCAACCCCAACGCTCGTGGCAGCGGTCGCGTCATGGTGCGCCGGGGCCGGGTGCCTGATCACCTCGTCGAGGACGACCGGCGCGACCCTCGAGGACACCTACCTCGACCTCGTGGCGGCGCCGCACGACGACGAGGCCGGGGCAGGGCGATGAGCGCTCCGGCGTCGTTCGGGCGACTCGTCTCCGCGCAAGCGGTCGCGGAAGGCCGCCTGACGCTCAGACGGGGCGAGAACCTCCTGGCGATGGTCATCCTGCCGGCGGCGGCGCTGTGGTTCCTCGGTTCGCTCCCGGGGACCACGCGGACCGTCGCATCGATCCTTCCCAGCGTGCTCGCGCTGGCGATCCTCGCCAGCGGTCTCGTCAATCTGGCGATCGCGACAGGTTTCGAGCGCGGCTACGGCGTCCTGAAGCGCCTCGGTGGATCACCTCTCGGGCGCGACGGGCTGCTCGTCGCGAAGCTCGTCGTGGTCGCCCTCATCGGTGTCGCGCAGGTGATCCTGCTCATCGCGCTGGCGATGGCGATGGGTTTCCGGCCCGGATCCGACGTTTCGCCCGCGGCGCTCGTCGCCGCCGCCGTCCTCGGAAGCGCCACCTTCTCGGCGCTCGCGTTGCTGCTCGCCGGTACGCTGCGCGCCGAGGCGACGCTCGTCGTCGCCAACGTCCTGTTCCTCGCCTCGCTCGTGCTGGGCGGTGTCCTCGTCCCGCTCGCGAACCTGCCGGATGCCCTCCAGACAGTGGCGCTGCTATCGCCGGTCGGGGCGCTCGCAGAGCTGTTCCGCTGCGCACTCGGCTTCGGCGGGAGCTTCGTACAGAACACGGCAGTGGTTGCCATCTGGGGGGTCGGCGGGGCGGTCCTGACCGCGCGCTACTTCCGCTGGGACTGACTCCGCCTTCGGCGACCCGCCGGCGGCCTCGGTGAACGTTCCGTCACCACGGAGACTCATCGAGGTCGACATCGGTCACGGAGACGCCGTGAGCATCGAGATCCAAGGCGTCGACCGCCTCGTCTTGGGACGCGTGCGTTGCCGAGGCGATGCAGCTCGTCCAGACCTTCGAATTCGCCGAACCCGGCGCGGCCGACTGAACCTTTCGGCCGACATGGACGCCATACGCTGTCGAGCACGACCGCCCAGGGCGTGCCGCACACGAGGCGACCGTGGACCAGCGAGGACTCGTCGAACGAGCGAGGCAGGGCGAGCATGACGCCTTCGCCGACCTCATCGACGGGCGCCTAGCGCGGCTGGACGCGGCTGCCCGCCTGATCCTCCGCGACGGCGAGCTCGCGCGCGACGCCGTCCAGGAGACGATGATCCGAGCCTGGCGGGATCTGCCCGGTCTCCGCGATCCGGACCGGTTCGACGCCTGGCTGCGACGCCTACTCGCCAACGCGTGCCTCGACCTCGTCCGTCGCCGCAAGCGACGAGTCATCGAGGTCGAGCTCACGCCGATCGATGCACCCTCCACGGTCGATATCGCGACCGGTCTCGCCGACCGCCAGCTGCTCGACCAGGCTCTCGCGGGCCTGGCTCCCGGGCACCGGGCGGTCGTCGCCTTGCATTACTTGCTGGGGATGCCGCTGCCCGAGGTGGCGGCGTCCCTGGGTATCCCAGTCGGGACGGCGAAGTCGCGGCTCCACTACGCGCTTGCCGCGATGCGGATCAGCCTGACCGCCGAACCCGACACGGCCCCGGCGACCGTCGCAGGAGGACTGGCATGACCACGCCTCGACGGTTCGAACAGGACGTGCCGGCGCTCCTCGCCGAGCTGTACCTCGCCGGGACCCCCGACTACCGAGATGACCTCGTCCGGCAGGTCGCCGGCACACGCCAGCGCCCGGCCTGGACGTTCCCAGGAAGGTGGCTCCCAGTGGAACTCACGACCGCGCGGGTCCCGACGACCCGCCTGCCGATGCGCCAGCTCGGCGTGCTGGCCCTCATCGCGATCCTCGTGGCGGCGCTGTTCGCCGCCTACATCGGGACGCACCAGCAGAAGCTCCCGCCGCCGTTCGGCGTCGCCCGGAACGGGGCGATGCTCTATGGGTCGGGAGGCGACATCTATCGACTGGATCCCACGACAGGCGTCTCCACGGCCCTCGTGACCGGCCCGGACACCGACCAGATCCCGATGTACTCCCGGGATGGGACAAGGTTCGCCTTCTTCCGCCAGACGGGGACCGCGCCCACGACCTACGAGCTCGTGGTCGCGAACATCGACGGCACCGGCCAGCGGGTCGTCTCGACGGATGCCGTGACCTTCGACTACTCGATCAACTGGTCGGCGGATGGCCGATCGATCATCCTCGACGATACCCACGGGCACGTCACGCGCCTGGATACCGTCGGGAACGCACCGGCACAGAAGATCACCTATCCCGACGTCCGCGAGATCATCGCCCTCCGCCCACCGGATGAAGGCGAGCTCCTCTATCGGACCGTCACCGCCAACGGTTGGGCACTCCGGGTAATGGACACGGACGGGACGAATGCCCGTCCTGTATTCCCATCGGGCGGCTCAAGCATGCGCGACGACGACTACACCCAGTACGAGTGGTCGCCTGACGGATCGAAGATCGCGTTCCGGTTGCACCCCGACGCATCCGACGACTTCCGCATCTATGTCATGAATGCGGACGGCAGCGAGCTACATCGGCTGACGAAGGAGACAGGTACCGAGTGCGAGTGCGACTACTTCTGGTCGCCCGATGCCACGCAGATCGTGTTCAACCGCTGGCGCTTCGACGAATCCACGGGTGATTGGCATGTCCGTCCGCTAGGGATCGTGTCCGTTGACGATGGCGTGGTCCGCGACATCGGTCCGCAGCCGCCGGAACAGGGGGCCGAGTTCGCGTTCTCCCCTGACGGTAAGACCATCACCTGGCTCCCTCGTCGAAGTCCAGACACCATCGGGACAACGAAGGACGAACCGTTGCTGTTGGACGTGGCCGACGGAACCAGCCGGACGATCAACGTCGGCGTCGACTCGCCGCCCGACTGGCAGCGTCTGGCGCAGTAGGCTCTGTCGCCAAGAACCGTTCTCGGCACGGTGACGCCCTAGGCTGTGAGCGCGACCGAACGGTCGCGCCGCAGCCGAGGCGACCGTGGACCAGCGATGGCTCGTCGAGCAAGCGCGGAAGGGCGATCATGACGCCTTCGCCGAGCTCGCCCGCGCAGCCGTCGTGCGGCTGGACCGAGCGGCCCGCCTCATCCTCCGGGACCCGGAGCTCGCACGTGACGCGGTCCAGGATGGGCTGATCCGAGCCTGGCGCGATCTCCCGGGGCTACGAGACCCCGAGGCGTTCGACGGATGGCTCCACCGACTCACCGTCAATGCCTGTCTCGATCTCGCTCGGCGTCGACGTCGACGTCCGATCGAGGTGGAGCTTTCGCCGATCCACCATCCCGCGGTCGCCGATGCATCCGCCGGCGTCGCGCGCCGCGACCTCGTCGAGAACGTGTTGCGGTCGCTCGATGCTGATGGGCGCGCGATCGTCGTCCTGCATTACTACCTGGGTCTGCCGCTCACCGAAGTCGCGGCAACGCTCAGGATCCCCGTGGGCACGGTCAAATCGAGGCTCCATCACGCCCTCGGCGAGATGCGCGTCGCCATCGCGACCGACACGAATGAGCCTCAGCGCGAACCGATCGCGGGAGGGCAGCTCGCATGACGCTCGAGCAGCGCTTCGAGCGCGACCTCCCGCTCATCCTCGATGACATCGCGATGGGGCCCTATCCCGACTATGTCGATGGCGTCCTCTCGACCACCGCCCAGCGGCGGCAGCGAGCGAGCTGGACGTTCCCCGAAAGGTGGCTTCCCGTGGAACTCACGACAGCGCGGGTCCCGCAGACCCGCCTCCCGTGGCGGCAGGTGATCGTCCTCGTCGCCCTGATCGCCCTGCTTCTGGCTGCGAGCGCCCTCTATATCGGATCCCGCCAAACGACCCTGCCTGAGCCCTTCGGGCGCGCGAGCAACGGCCTCGTCGCGTACGCGAGGGATGGCGACATCTACACGGTGGATCCCAAGACGAACCGATCAACGCCCATCACGACCGGACGTGATCTGGACACGTCCCCGACGTGGTCGCGGGACGGCACTCGGCTGGCCTTCCGGCGCGAGACCGGTGCGAGTTCGGTCGCGTACGTCGTCGATGCGGACGGACGGAGTGCCGCGCCGGTCTCCGACCCGATGCGCAACATGAGCGAGCTCGCGTTCTCGCCGGACGGTTCCACCGTGATGTTCACCGCAGGCACGGACGAACTTCGAGAGACCTGGATCGCCAACACGACCGGCAAACCAGATCCGCGTCGGATCGACGTCGGCATGAGCATGGTGAGCCCGACGTTCCGGCCGCCCGAGGGTTCTGAGATCATCTTCGCCAATGGCTCCTCCGTCGAGCAGGGCCGGGGCATCTTCGCGGTCAACGTGAAGACCGGTGCGGTCCGAACGATCCTCCCGGCGGAACCCGGTAACTTCCGTGATTGGATCAGGGTGTCACCTGATGGATCACACATCGCCTATTCCGCTGCGACCGCGTCTGATGTCCGCAATACCTTCGTCGTGCATATCGTCGGCGCCGATGGGACGGGCGACCGCGCCTTGCCGATGCCGGAGAGAGCGACCTTCCAGGACGGGCCCAGCTGGTCCAACGACAGTCAACGCCTGGCCGTCGCTCGGGGCTACGCCGATCGCAATTCGGACATGGCGCTTACCGTCATTCCTGCCGATGGAAGCTCCACTGGCATCGAGACGGAACGCGGCCTCACCGGGTGCTGCGACACGGCCGTCGAATGGGCACCTGACGACACCGTGATCCTTGTCTCGCCAAACGACCTTGATGGCGTTCGAAAGCCGCAGCTTCTCTGGAACCCGGAGACCGGAGCGACACAGGTCGCGCCCTGGGGCGCGAAGGGCGATCCTGCCTGGCAACGAACGAGCCGCTGACGACAGGCACGTGGCCCG
The DNA here is from genome assembly GCA_035703005.1 of Candidatus Limnocylindrales bacterium. GTDB lineage: Bacteria > Chloroflexota > Limnocylindria > Limnocylindrales > CSP1-4 > SPCO01. The sequence goes on from DASSZA010000035.1 coordinate 14,661, forward strand.
AAATCGGGAACCATTCCCGGCCACGCCAGCGCCGTAGGCTAGCGAGCACGGCCACCATGGTCGTGCCGCTAGCCCAGAGGCGACCGTGGACCGATCGGAACTCGTGGAGCGAGCTCGGGGAGGCGACCGGCACGCCTTCGCCGAGCTCATCCGCGTGTCCGGCGCGCGCCTGGACGCCACGGCTCGCCTCATCCTTCGCGACCCGGAACTGGCCCAGGACGCCGTCCAGGAGACCCTGATCCGGGCATGGCGCAGCCTGCCGGGGCTGCGTGATCCCGAGACGTTCGACCACTGGCTGCACAGCCTGGTGGCGCACGCCTGCATCGATCTCGCGCGCAAGCGCCGGCGCCGCGTCGTCGAGGTCGAGCTCACCCCGATCCATTTCACCGAAGCGCTGGACCATGCCGCCGAGATCGCCGATCGCGACCTCCTCGACCGTGCGCTCGCTCGCCTCGAGCCGGAGGCACGGGCCGTCGTGGTGCTGCACTTCTATCTCGATCTGCCGCTACCGCGGGTCGCCCGGATGCTCGGGATCCCGGACGGCACCGCGAAATCGCGCCTTCATCGTTCGCTCGGGGTCCTTCGATCCTCGATGGCGATCGATGACGTCACCGCCTCGAGCACGGCGGGAGGGCCCATCTCATGACGATGGATCGATCCGCCCGCGTCGACCGCGCACTGCCCGCGCTGTTCGATCAGCTCGCCGAGGCGCGAACCCCTGACTACCTCGAGGCCGCCATCGAGCGAGCCTCGTCTCGACCGCAGCGTCCCGCGTGGACGTTCGCAGGAAGGTGGCTCCCAGTGGAACTCACCACGACGCGGGTCCCCGCGACCCGCATGCCGATGCGCCAGCTCGGCGTGTTGGCCCTCATCGCGATCCTGGTCGCCGCGGCACTGGCCGTCTACGTCGGGTCGCACCAGCAGAAGCTCCCCGCGCCATTCGGGCCGGCCGAGAATGGGTCGGTCGTCTACGCGGATGGCGGCGATATCTATGCCGCGGATCCCGAGAGCGGCGTGACCAAGCCGATCGTCAGCGGGGGCGGCTTCGCCCTGAGGCCACGCTTCTCCCACGATGGCACGCGGATCGCCTTCGAACGCCGGGCGTCGCCGAGCGATCGGCTAGGAAACGTCTACGTCGCCGATCCCGATGGGAGTGACCTAACGCGCCTGACGCCGCAGTCGGTCTTGATCACCGCGAGTTACCTTGGCGAGTCGTGGGAACCCTACGAATTCTCGCCTGACGGACGCACGCTGCTCATCGCCGCCAGCGGCGGCATGCTGATCGCGCAAACCGACGGCAGTGGCGTCAAGTCGATCACCCTCAACGGGCTTCCCCGCTCTCTCAACGTCACCGAGCCATCCTTCAGCCCGCCCGACGGTCACGAAATCCTGTTCGTCGGAAAGGAACCGGCCGCGTGGGGGGCTGGCCTCTACGTCCTCGACCGGGCGACCGGTGACGTCCGGACGCTTGTAGAGCCGCGATCCGGAACTGATCTCGCTGGTCCGGAATGGTCACCGGATGGATCGCGGATCGCCTACTGGACCTGGACCGACGACCCGTCGACGCTCACGCCTCGAACCCATGTCGTCCTGGCGGATGGGACCGACGATCGGGAGCTTCCGATGCCGCCGGACGTCCCCTGGAACGCCGGTTCGGCCTGGTCGAATGATGGCTCCCGACTGCTGATCATCCAGGGCCATGCGACGGATTACACCGATTCGCGGATGGCCGTTGCGCCCGCCGACGGTAGCGCTGTCGCAACTGAGATCGACATCGACGGGCCGATCAGCTCGGAATGCTGCCTGACGTGGGAGTGGGCGCCGGATGATTCGTGGATCATCATCCGTCCTGTCGATTCCCAGGGGGCCGGTGGACAACAGATCTTCGTCGACCCCGTGGCGGGAACGTCTCGGGTGACTTCCTGGAACACGACGGGCGAGCCGACGGTCCAGCGCGTGGCGCGCTGACCCGGAGCCGCCACCTGTGATCTAGCGGTCACCCGGGAACGATTCGGGTGACGACGGCGCCATAGGATGTCGAGCACGGCCACCTCGGTCGTGCCGACGTCCTGAGGCGACCGTGGACCAGCGGGGACTCGTCGAGCGAGCGCAGCGTGGCGATCATGACGCCTTCGCCGTGCTCGCCAGCGCGTCCATCGCGCGGCTGGACGCGGCCGCACGCCTGATCCTTCGCGACGGCGAGCTCGCGCGAGACGCCGTCCAGGAGGCGATGGTCCGAAGCTGGCGGGACCTGCCGACGTTGCGCGACGTCGACCGGTTCGACGCCTGGCTCCATCGACTGCTCGTCAATGCCTGTCTCGACATCATGCGGCGCCGCAAGCGGCGCGCCATCGAGGTCGAGCTCACGCCGATCCACATCCCGATGACGGCCGACTTCACGTCGACCGTCGTCGATCGCGACCTCCTCGATCGCGGCCTGCGGGCGCTCGAGCCCGCCTGGCGCGCGATCGTCGTGCTCCACTACTTCCTTGGGATGCCTCTCCCGGAGGTCGCCTCCGCGCTCGGCATCCCGCTCGGCACGGCCAAGTCCCGGCTGCACCGCGCGGTCGGCGTGCTTCGCACGACAGTCGACCGTGCCGACGCGACCGAAAGCGCGTCAGTGCTCGAAGGGCAGCTGGCATGACCCCGATCCACCGTTTCGAACGCCGCCTGCCCGTCGCGCTGACGGATCTCGCCAACCCGTACACGCCCGACTACCTGGTCGACATCCTCGGGCGGACCGCGGCGACACGCCAGCGGCCCGCCTGGGCCTCCATCGAAAGGTGGCTTCCTGTGCAACTTACTACGTCGCGGGCCGCCACGGCCCGAATCCCCTGGCGTCAACTCGGTGTACTGGCGGTCCTCGCGATCATCGTCGCCGCCACCGCACTGGTCTACGTCGGCTCACAGCAGCGCCGCCTTCCACCGGCGTACGGACCCGCCGCCAACGGCTCGGTCCTGTTCGCACTGAACGGCGATATCTACACGGCCGACCCCCGCACCGGCGAATCCACAGCCATCATCAGCGGACCCGAAGCCGACGTCGCGCCGGTCTATTCGCTCGACGGGACGCGCTTCGCCTTCGCCCGCAAACCGCTCGCCGGCAGCACCGTGGGCGCCTTGTTCGTCGCCGATGCTGATGGAAATGGAATCGTCCAGGTCACACCGGAGTCGCTGAATGGACTGTCCGACTGGAGCTTCTCACCCGACGGCCGTTCCATCGTCGCGTTCGCGAGAAACGACAAGGGAAAGGCGATAGTGGTCATCCCGAGCGACGGTACCGGGAAACCGAGGATCTTCCCTGTCTTCGCGACGGACGACGACGGACCGCCGCAGTATCGGCCGGACGGCTCAGAGATCATGTTCATCGG
>DASSZA010000081.1:0-17683 GCA_035703005.1 Candidatus Limnocylindrales bacterium
TCGGCTTCCCGGCGGCAGGGGGGGCCGTCGATGGCCTGGATGACGTAGGGGTTGGTAGCGGAGGGCGGATTCGAACCACCGGCCAAGGGCTTATGAGTCCCCTGCTCTACCACTGAGCTACTCCGCCGCGGCCGCCGATTCTAGCGCCGAGCGGCGGAGTCACGCCAGCGGTCGGTCCGAGGTCGCCTGCGGCCTCTCAGCGGCCGATCAGCAGGATGCCGACCATCCGGTGGTAGTGCGAGATGAACGTGTCGCGGTGGACGACCCGCCCGTGGCCGTCGCGCACGGTCCGCGTCACCGAGACGTCCTTGCCATCGACCGGGTACTCGGTTCGCTGCTGCTCGCCTGGGCGCAGCGATGACGTGTACTGCGTCGTGTCGTAGCCACGGACGACGTTCGTGACGATCGGGGTCGACCACGTCGTCGTCCGACCGTTGGGCACGCTCCAGATCTCGAAATGCACGATCCCCGGCGACGCTTGAGACCGGATCATCACCGGATGGGCCGTGTCGTTCCGGAAGCGCATGGTCTGTGAGTCCGACACCGTCGCATCGAGGCCGAGCGGATAGCGGGTGATGTAGTACCAGTGCGGCTGGCGCGCGACGATCTGCAGGCCACCGCGAGCCGCGGCGTTGAACAGGGTCGTCGACGCCGCGCAGATGCCCCCGGCCAGCGCCTTCCCTTCGACGCTGTGGCCACCGACGATCGCGCCGCCGAGCCGGTAGCCGGTCCGGAAGCTGACCTCGCCGAGCGCGCGCCAGAAGTCGAACGTCTCACCCGGGCGCACGACGAGTCCGTCGAGGCGACGCGCCGGGACCGTGATGTTCGCCGAGAACCCGTTGTGCGCGCTGACCTGGTAGTAGGTCGTCCACGAACCGATCCGCTCGACGAGTGGCGCCTTCTTGGTCGCCTCGCTGGTCGTGACGTCCGGCCCGACGGCCCTCGTCGCGATGGCGACCTTCGATGGGGTCTTCGCACCGACGGCCCGCCCATCGAGGATGTTGACGATCGAATCGACCGTCGTTTGCACGTCGAGCTCGCGACCCGCCGCCGACGCGCTAACGCCGAAGATCCGTCCGCCGCGATCGCGGACGAACGTCGCGTTCGTCGGCTTGATCGCCACGTGCTTCTTGATGCTCTTGAGGATCGCCGTCGCGCGGCCGGTGTCGATCGCCGGTCCGTAGCTCGCGCCGCTGCCCTCGAACGTCATCCAGCTCGTCAGGACCTTGGCGGTGATCGACCACGAGCGGTTCGCCGTGGAGAGCTTGATCGGGGCGGCGATCCGGCGCGCCTGACCGACCGCGCGGGCGACGTCCTCGTCCGACGTCGTCGGCGGAAGCACGGTCGACTGCGCTTCGTAGCGGATCACGGGCGGTGTCGCTGGGTCCACCAGGGCTGCATCGATCTGCGGCTCGATCACGCTAGTGTCGACCGCCACGCCGTCGTGCGCGGGCGTCGCCATGAAGGATCCGTGGACGATCCGCGCTACCGCATCTGTCGGCTGCCGCTCCCCGAGGAGCCGGAACGCAGCGAGCTTGGCGGCGAGCGTCGGGCGGTCATACCCGATGCGGATCGGCACGGTGGTGGGACGCAGCAGGCCTTGGAGGCCGGCCCACGCCTCTTCGAAGCGCGTCCCGCCACGGCCGTGCCCCAGCGCTTCCTCGAGCATGCCCTCATCGTCGATGGCTCGTGCGACCTCGGCGTACGAGATCACGCCCGTCGTGCGGCTCGACACCAGCTGGATCTGGCCGTCCTCGAGCGCGCCGAGCGCGTCGTCGATCGCCGTCCTGGCCTGGGCCTCGGTCATCCCGCCGACGGCGACGCCACCGACCACGACGCCTGGGAGGATCCGCCCGTCATACGAGCGGCCGAACGCGACGAGCGCCACGACGCCGGCAAGCGCCGCCAGCAACACGAGGATCACCGACCATCGCGCGACACGACCGACGCCCCGCCCGAGGGCGCGCGGTGTCGTTGTGACAGGTTGTGTGGTGGCCATCCGTGATCACCCCGAGCAGACGTCGGGGCGGCCCCGTCGTCGAGGCAGGGACTCTACGTCACGTCTGTCACCCTGGGAAGGGGGTCGTACGGGCTACTGCGCGAACGTATCGCAGTCGTCCGGGTTGCCGTTCCGGTACCCGCGCGTGAACCACGCTGTCCGTTGCTCTGCCGAGCCGTGGGTCCATGTCTCGGGGTTGACCTGCCCAGTCGTCGACTTCTGGATCCGGTCGTCACCGACGGCAGCGGCCGCGCTGAGCGCCTCTTCGATGTCCCCGGCCTCGAGGTCGGCTTGGTCCGAATGCGCCCAGACCCCCGCCAGACAGTCGGCCTGGAGCTCCTGGCGGACGGACAGGTCGTTCCGCCGGCTCGGGTCCTGCTGGGCCATCTGCTGGACCTGATCGGAGATGCCGAGTTCGGTTTGCACGTGATGTCCGAACTCGTGCGCGACGACGTACGCCATCGCGAAGTCACCGCCCTTCGCGCCAAAGCGCGACTTGAGCTCGTCGATGAAGCCGAGATCGAGGTACACCTTCTGGTCGGCCGGGCAGTAGAACGGCCCGGTCGCGGCCGACGCCGGACCGCAGCTCGACTGCGTGGACCCATCGAACAGGACGAGCTTGGTCCTCGTGTAGTCGCGCCCCGACTGGCTGAAGGTCGTCGACCAGAAGTCCTGGATGTTGTCGACGATGTAGGCAAGCTGCTGGTCGGTGTCGCTCTGCGGGTCGAGCGTGCCGCCGGGTTCGACGGCGACGCCACCCGAGAGCCCGCCCATGCCGGGGATCGAGCCGCTGCCGCCGAGCACACCGCTGAACAGCAGGAACAGCACGACGAGGACGATGATCCCGCCCAGGCCGCCACCTGCCTTGCCCGGCAGCGGGATCGGGATCGCCGATCCGCCGCCGCCCGTCGGGAATCCGAACGACGCCCCGCCGCCCTGTCCGCGGCGGTCCTCGATCTGATCGAATCCCGTATTCCGCTTCCACTTCATGGTGAAGACGCCTCCTCCGCGCCGCCAGCAGGATACGAAGGGTGGCTCACGGGCGGTCTCGCGGATGCGACCCAGGGCCTTGCAACCGCATCGTCACGACGCCGCGGGCCTGCCACGGCGACGTCCGATCCGTCAAGCCAGTTCGGTGAGGCGTCCGTTCGACACGTCGAAGATGAGCGCGTGGATCGCCAGGCGGCCGAGGAACGGATGCTCGCGAAGGATCGAGATCTGGCGGCGCAGGTTCTCCTCAAGATCGGTGAACGCGCCAAAGGTCATGACGTCGCTGTCGCCGCGACCGTCGCTGTCCTCGGCGACGCGTCCGCGCAGGGCGTCCTCATCCAGGTCCTGCAGACCACACCGCGTGTGCTCGATCAGCACGATCTCCTGCGTCCCGAGCATCTCGACGCTGACGATCAGCGACCGGATCACGTCGTCCGTGACGAGTCCGCCGGCGTTCCGGATGATGTGGGCATCGCCCGTACGGAGACCCAGTGTCTCCTCGACATCGAGCCGCGCGTCCATGCAGGCGACGACGGCCAACCGCGACAGCGGCTTCGCCGTCAGCGCCGATCGATCGAAGGCGTCCGTGTAGCGCCGGTTCTCAGCAAGGATCCGCGCGAATTCAGCGGACCTGTCCGCAGCCGTCATCTGGCGCAGGATAGCGAGCACGCCCATCGATGCGGGAGGACTTCGAGTGCCGACATTCCGAGAATGGCTGGGGTCGCAGCGAGAACGGGACGACGCGATCGGCGAGGTCGCGGACAAGGTCGCCGCCGATCGGACATCGACCGGAGACGACTACGCGTCGATCCGTCAACACCTCAACGACACGAATGCCGAGGGCGGCGCGATCGATGCGCTCGACGACGCCCACGCCGAATACGAGCGATCCGATGATCCACCCAAGCCGCCGCCCGAGCCGCTCTCGATGGACTGGTCCTGAGCGATCCGGCCCGGCTGGTCTTCGTCCCCGCCTCCCGAGCCATCGACGGAGCGTTGAGCGCCCTTCGGCGACGATATCCGTCAAATGCTCGCCCCACGAGCCATCGACAAGATCCTTAAGCAAGGAACGACCGTCGGCGTATCGATATGCAGCGCTTCGCGCCGGTCGTGAAGACGCGACCCCACGACGCTGCATCGACATGCATGATCCCGCGCTGACTCGTCCTAGATCCTTGCCGTTGGCTCGCCACACGAGCATCTGACAGAAAGATCGGGCGGCGAGGATCGCCGGGCGGCTCGGAACGCCGAGCCGCGACCGACCGTCGCGGCAGGCCGGGGAACCCCTACCCCGATGGCCCGAACAGCACGGTCAGCCACCGCTCGAGCGGGCTCACGTCCTCGACCTCGGCTCCGAGCCGGACAGCGGCTGACCCTGGAGCATCGGCGGCGAGCGGCGGTGGATCGGGCGCGAGCGTGAATGCGATCTCGTCGACTCCACCGACGCCATGCGCGCGGGCCTCCTGCTCGACGAAGCGCTGGCGGCCGATCGACTCGAGCTCGCGCTGCATCGCGGCCACTTCGAGACTCAGCATGGCGTTACCGCTCGCGATGTCCTGAGCGCGGCTCGCCGCCTCGGACGCTTCTGCGACCTGCCGCGCGAAGGCGATCACGATCCAGGCCGCGAGCAGCGCGGCAGCGATCATCGCCATCCGGCGTCGCGTCAGGCCGACGATCGGCAGCGTCGCAAGATCGACCGTCGGACGAGTGGACGCGGCCGTCGCCGGATCGAGCTCGTCGGTGTCGGGGGCGGGCGGCTCGGGGTCGATCGAGCGCGACATCGGCGGGAGCGTAGCTACGCGTAGCTACAGTGTCAACCGACAACCTGTGACAGCCAACCTGTCATCCGTGCGGTTGACGCTCCGACTAGACTGCCTTCATTCCGAACAGGCGTTCTAGAGTCGGAGATGCTGACCGATGCGAACCTACGCCCCCGCCGACGCCGCAACGGTCCTCGGTCGCGTACTCCAGGAGCCGTCACTGAACCGCGGCGTCGTGCATCACGAGGTGATCGCTGCTCGCGAGCCGGCCTATGCCGAGATGCCCGCGTGGCTCGACGAACGGATCGTGACGGGACTCGCGAAGCGCGGCATCGAGAGGCTCTACACCCATCAGGCCGAGGCCATCGACGCGATCCACTCGGGCGACGACGTCGTCGTGGTGACCCCGACGGCGTCCGGCAAGACCCTTTGCTACGCGCTACCGACCCTCCAGGCGATCGCCCAGGATCCCGCCGCCCGCGCCCTGTTCCTCTTCCCGACGAAGGCGCTGGGCCAGGACCAGGTGACGGAGTTCGGCGAGCTGGCAGCTTCCGCCGACCTGTCGATCATCACGTCGACGTACGACGGCGACACGCCCGCCCCGATCCGCTCGACGGTTCGTGCCGCCGGACAGGTCGTCGTGACCAACCCCGACATGCTCCACTCGGCGATCCTCCCGCACCACACCAAGTGGTTCCAGCTGTTCGAGCAGCTCCAGCTGATCGTCATCGACGAGCTCCATACGTACCGCGGCGTCTTCGGCAGCCACGTCGCGAACGTCCTCCGTCGCCTGATGCGGATCTGCGCGCACTACGGCAGCAAGCCGGTCATCGTCTGTTGCTCGGCGACCATCGGGAACCCCGCTGAGCTCGCGCAGATGCTGACCGGCCGACCTGCGCGCCTCGTCGATCGGAACGGCGCGCCGTCCGGCGAGCGGCACGTCCTGCTGGTCGACCCACCGGTCATGGAGCCGGCCAGTGGTGCGCGCGGCTCGGCGGTCACGCTCGCCCAGCGCTGGGCCATGCCGTTCCTGCGAGCCGGCCGCCAGACGATCGTCTTCGGCCGGTCGCGCGTCGCCGTCGAGCTGCTGCTGACGGGGTTGCGCGAGTCCCTGCGCGAGAGCTTCGGCCCACGCAGTCGCGTGCGCGGGTATCGGGGCGGCTATCTGCCGACCGAGCGGCGGTCGATCGAGCGTGGTCTGCGCGATGGCGAGATCCTCGGCGTCGTCTCGACGAACGCGCTCGAGCTCGGCGTGGACATCGGCCGGCTCGACGTATCGATCCTCGCCGGATACCCGGGATCGGTGGCCGCCACGTGGCAGCAGTTCGGTCGGGCAGGCCGGCGGCAGGGCACGAGTGTCGCGGTCCTGGTCGCGTCCGGTGCCCCGGTCGACCAGTACGTCATCCATCACCCCGAGTTCCTGCTCGACAACGCACCCGAGGAGGCGCGCCTCGACCCGGACAACCTGCACGTCCTCCTCGCGCACCTTCGCGCTGCGACCTTCGAGCTGCCGTTCGAGCCCGGCGAGGTATTCGGCCCGGCGCCGGCGGACGATCTCCTCGCGTTCCTGGCCGAGGAGGGCCATGTCCGTCAGGCCGCGGACGGCCGCTGGTATTGGTCGAGCGAGAACTTCCCGGCCTCTGAGATCTCGCTGCGGACCGCCGCGCCCGAGAACGTCGTGATCATCGACACGACCCCGAACCGTCCGCGCGTGCTCGGCGAGGTCGACCTCTTCAGCGCGCAGGTCCTCGTCCACGAGCGGGCGATCTACATCCACGAGTCGGTCCAGTACTACGTCGATCGCCTCGAGTGGCACGAACGCAAGGCGTACGTCCACAAGATCGATGTCGACCACTACACGTACGCCAACCGCGCCGTGACGTTGAAGCCTCTCGAGGTCTTCGCCGAGGCGCCGTCGACCGGTGGGACGCGGAAGCACGGCGAGGTGATGGTCGCGAGCCTGGTGACGCTGTTCAAGAAGCTCAAGTTCGTCACGGACGAGAACGTCGGATGGGGACCGATCGACCTGCCCGAGCTGGAGCTCCAGACGACCGCCTACTGGCTGACCGCCGATCGGGCAAGGGATCACTGGCGGCGCGACGACCTCGACATCGCGCTCCTTGGCGCGGGGCGCGCCATCCAGACGATCGCGTCGGTCCTGCTGATGGTCGATCCGCGCGACCTCGGGCTCGTGACCCAGGTCCGATCCCCGCACGCGGAGGAGCCCACGATCTACCTGTACGAATCGGTGCCGGGCGGGATCGGCCTTTCCGAGCGGCTCTGGCAGCGCCATGACGAGCTGCTCGTCGGAGCTGCCGACCTGATCGCGGCATGCTCCTGCGACGCCGGCTGCCCCTCGTGCACTGGTCCCAGACTGGAGCCGAACGTCGATGCCAAGGGGCTCGCGCTCCGGTTGCTGGGCGAGCTAGGGGCCGGCGCGCGTCTCGCCAAGGCGGGATGACCGCCCCGTACGCCGCTCCGCCCTCGGATCGACTGGCGCGGAGGCTCGCACGCTACCGAGCAGCCACACCCGGCCCCGGAACCGCGGCCGACCCCCTGCCCTATCGGGCCAGCGCGAGCCGCGACCTGGCCCGTCGTCTGGCTGATGCCGTCGACGGCGAAGTGGTCGACCACACCAACGGCGTGTACGTGCGGGTCGAGCGACCGGCGATCGACCTCCCGGTCGACCGTGAGCGACTCGCCACGCTTCCAGGGCAGCCGCCCCCGGACCGGACGCTCGTGTGCCTCGACACGGAGACGACCGGACTGGCGACCGCGGCGGGAACGCTGGCGTTCCTGGTCGGGATCGGGTGGTGGTCCGGGACGTCCTACCGGCAGATCCAGCTGCTGCTGCCCGACCAGAGCGAGGAAGGCGTCCTGCTCGAGGAGGTCGCGCACCATCTGCCGCCCGATGCGTGGCTCGTCACGTACAACGGCCGCGGCTTCGACTGGCCGCTGCTGGTGACTCGCTATCGGATGGTTCGACGCGCCGCGCCCGCGATCGGCGGTCACCTCGACCTGCTGCCGCACGTCCGGCGGCTGTTCCGACACCGGCTCGACGACGCGCGCCTCGGTACGGTCGAGCGGATGCTGCTCGGTGTGACACGGGTCGACGACGTCGATGGCTGGGAGATCCCGGGCAGGTATCTCGGATTCCTCAGAGGCGGCCCTGCCCAGCCGCTCGCCGCGGTCGTGCGCCATAACGACGAGGACGTCCGCTCGCTGGCGCGCCTGCTCGCCCACGTCGAGCAGCGGCTCGGCGATCCGGAGGTGCGCTCATCGGCGCCCCGTGGAGACCTGGCGGGCCTCGCCCGCGCGTTCCGGCGCGAGCGACGGCTGGAGGAGGCCATCGACTGTCTGGATGCGGCCTTCGCCGCGGGTCCAGCGGCAGAGCCGCCCGCTCCGCCATCTACCCGGGCGATCCCCGAGGAGCCGTGGTGGTCGCCCCGGCGACGCGCCGATTTCGGCGGTCGGCCAGAGACACGACGCGTCTCGACCGGATGGGATCGGCGCGAGGCGTTCAGCCGGCCATGGGACGAGGGACGGATCGCGGTGGACCGGGCCCACCTGCTGCGCCGGCTCGGTCGGGTCGACGAGGCGATCGAGGCGTGGGACGCCCTCGCGTGCGGGCCGGGGCGGACGGCGGTCGTCGCTGCGATCGAAGCTGCGAAGCTGCGCGAGCACCGCTCCGGCGACCCCGCGGGCGCCATGGCCGCCGTCGAACGCGGCCTGCACCTCGCGGACCGGCGCAGGGCCCGCGGTATGCCCGAGCCGGCACTCGAGGCGGATCTGCGGCATCGCTGGAGGCGGTTGCGGGATCGACTCGCCCGCGCGGCCGCGTGAGCTAGGCGCGTGCCCCGAGGGCGGTCCGGATGGGACCCGCCAGGGCTGCGAGTGTCTGGCGGTCGTACGGCGGTGGGAAGTCGAACATCACGGCGCTCGCGCCAGCATCGCGATAGGCGGACAACCTGGCGATGACCGCTTCGGAGGTGTCGGCGAACGGCGACGCCTCCGCGGCACGCCGTGCGGCGGCTCGGTCGACCGCGTGTCGCTCGAGGATGTCGGTCAATGCGTCGACGGCCTGGTCGCGAGTGCCACGGATCAGCGGGGGCGGTAGCCCGACGGTCCTCTCGATGGTCGCCGGATCTCGTCCGACGACTCGGCAATGCTCATCAAGGATCCCGTTCCGGCGCGCGAACGACTCGGGCGTATCCGCGTCGGCGTTCCAGATGTCGGCCGTCTCCGCGACGATCCGGAGCGTCCGCTTCTCGCCGCTGCCACCGATGACGAGCGGCAGGCGAGCCTGGACGGGCGGCGGATCGTTCCGCGCGCCGTCTGTCGTGAACCAGGTCCCGTCGAACGTCACGGCCTCGCCGTCCAGCAGCCCGCGACAGATCCGTGCCGCCTCCTCGAACCGATCGATCCGCTGCCCGAGCGGCGGGAACTCCCACCCGAACGCCCGATGCTCCGGTCCGAACCAACCGCCGCCGAGCCCGAGGGCGGCCCGGCCGCTCGTCGCGTGGTCGAGCGCTGTGGCCATCTTCACGAGCAGGCCCGGATTCCGATAACCCGCGCCCGAGACGAGGCAGCCCATCCGCGCCTGGCTCGTTCGCGCGGCCCAGCCGAACAGGATCGACCACCCCTCGAACACGGGTCCTTCGAGTCCCCCGTCCGCACCGTCGGTCCCCGAGGCGAGCGGCATGAAATGGTCGTTGCTCCACAGCTCCTCGAACCCGAGCGCGTCGATGTCCGCGCCGATCCACATCAGGTCGTCCCACGAGACGTACTGGCCCCAGACCTGGAGGCCGATGCGCAAGCGACCGTCGGCCACGGTCAGACCGCCGCCGGGGTGACGACCGAGCTCGTACGCGACGACGCCTCGGCCGCTTCGAGCACGCGCAGCCCCCGGATCGCGTCGAGCGCGTCGACCGGCGGCGGACTCCCGGTCCGGACCGCGTCGCGGAATCGCTCGTAGAACCGGCGGTAATCGCCCGGCTCGGTCGGGATGGTCGTCGGTTCCTCGCCGATCAGGTATAGACGCCCCCACTGCTCAGGCGCGTCCTCGCCGAAGCCCGGGTCCGACGGCTTGCCGCCAGCCATGGCCCGTGCCTCTTGCGGGTCGCGCTCCTCCTTGACGAACTCCCCGAGCAGTCCCCGGAGACGAAACCGCGGCCGACCCCACGGCGAGATGAGCGACGTCCAGATCCGCGACCGCTCTCCGCCCCGATGCTCGAGCGCAACGAACGCTGAGTCGTCGACCTCCGTTCCCGGGCGCCGCCGGTCGAGCTGTGCGAACACGCGGACCGGGTCGCCGAACAAGAGCAGGGCCTGGTCCACGAGGTGCGCGCCCAGATCGCGGTGCGGGCCGCCTGCCTCATCGGCGTCCTCGCGCCACGCCTCCGCGAGTGGTACGCCGATCTCGAAGCGCGACTCCATGCTGTCGATCGGACCGAGCGTGCCGGCCGCGACCAACGAACGGACGGTCAGGAAGTCGCCGTCGAAACGGCGGTTGTGATAGACGGCCAGAACCCTGCCCGAACGTTCGCGAGCGTCGACAAGACGTTCCGCGTCCGCGATGTCGGTCGCGATGGGCTTGTCGACGACGACGTGGCGACCGGCATCGAGCGCACGGATGCCGAGCGGAACATGGGTCCGGTTCGGCGAGGCGACGACCACGATCTCGACGTCCGGTCGGTCCAGGAGCTCGTCGAACGACGCGACGACGGCGGCGTCGGGGTGCTCGCGGCGCGCCTCTGCCTGTCGGTCTGCTCGCGACGTGGCGATCGCAGCGACGCGAAGCCCGTCGACCGCGGCTACGAAGGGCGCGTGGAAGTAGCGTCCGGCCAGCCCGTATCCGACGATCCCGACGCCGATCGAACCGTTGGAACTCGACGCCATCGCTCGCTCTAGTTCCCGAGATGGCGCCCGGCCACCTCGCAGAAACGCTCGGCGACGCGGTGCGCCGTGTCGGCGTCGTCGCGCATGCGCAGACCCCAGGGCGCGAGATTCGTGTCGAAGATGCCGATCCCGATGCTCATCGACCGCGCGAGGAGCGCGTCGGTCTGCGGCAGCATCCCCGGCGCGTAGTGAACGCCCTCGCTCCCGTAACACGCGCAATCGAACGGGCAGCCGCGGCCGCTGACCGTCCGCATCTCCATGAGGTGTTCCATGTTGGCGTAGACGTGCCATCCGGAGGCGGCCAGGGTGATCGAGCCGAGCTCGTCCGCGACGGCCTTGGCGATCTCGGGGGTCGGGAACGTCACAACGAGGTGCGTCGCGAGGTCGCCTTCAGGGTCGACGATGGTACGGAAGCCGAGCCCTGGCAGCCCGGCGATCGTCGACTTCACGATCGCCTTGTTCTCACGGAGGTGATCGCGGATCAGATCGAGCTTGCGTACCTGCGCCAGGAGGACGGCGCCGGACAGCTCGGTCATCCGGAAGTTCAGCCCGAGGAATGGGCGCTCGGCGTACTTGGATCCGAGACGGTTCGGGGCGTGGCCCTGATCGTGGATCGCGAAGAACCGCTTATACAGCTCCTCGTCGTCGGTGACGATCATCCCGCCGTCGCCGCACGTGATCGTCTTGTACTCGTTGAAGCTATAGATACCGGCGATCCCGATGCCGCCCACCCCTTGACCCTGGTATGTCGCGCCGAACGCCTGGGCACAGTCCTCGATGAGCGCGATCCCGTGCCGATCCGCGACGTCCTTGAGCTCGTCGAGCCGCGCCGGCGCGCCGAGCATGTGGACGACGAGGATGGCCTTGGTCCGTGGGGTTATCCGTGCCTCGACATCGGCCGGGTCGAGGTTGAACGAGTCGTCGACCTCGGCGAGCACCGGGATGCCGCGTGCGTACACGATCGCGGAGATCGAGGCGACGAACGTGAAGCCCGGCACGATCACCTCGTCGCCTGGCCCGACGCCGATCCCGAGGAGCGTCACGAACAGGCCACTCGACCCGCCGCCATGCAGCCCGAGGCCGTAGCGGACGCCGGCGAGCGACGCGATCTCCTGCTCGACCTTCCTGACCTTGGCACCGAAGCCTGGGTCGGACTCGCTGCCGTACCGACTGAGTGCCCGGGCCTTCAGGACCTGCATGACCTCGGCGATCTCTTCCTCGCCGATCAGCTCTACGCCGGGTCCGGGCATGCCGGCCTCCCTCCGTCCGCGTGCCGTTGTGCAACCGATTGCACGGCACGGTACCAAGACGATAATCTGACCGTCAACACGTCGAGCGCGGATGGGGTGAGGAGGGTCGGCAGCACGTGAGTGATCTCCTGGAGCGGGTGGCGGGCGCACCGATCACGTGGGGCGTCGACGGATCGCCGGGGTGGGGCTACCTCATGGATCGTGAGCGCGTCCTGCGCGAGATGGTCGAAAGCGGCCTGAGCGCGACGGAGCTGGGGCCTGACGGCTATCTCCCGACCGATCCGGCGGAGCTCAGGGAGTTCCTCGATCGCTTCGACATGAGCATCGTCGGCGGGTTCGTTCCCGCGTTGCTGTACCGCGAGGACCGCGTCGACGACCAGCTCGCGTATGTCACCCGCGCGGCAAAGCAGCTCGCGTCGACGGGCTCGAAGGTCCTCGTCCTCGGCCCGTCGTCGGCGAACCCGGGCTATGACACGCCCGTCGACATGTCCGACGACGAGTGGACGGTCTTCCTTGCCAACCTCCGACGGCTCGAATCGGTCGTCGAAGATGCCGGCCTCCAGACCGCCCTGCATCCGCATTGGGGCTTGGCTATCGCCACCGGCCCCGACATCGACCGCCTGCTCGACGCATCGGACGTGGGGATCTGTCTCGACACCGGCCATGCATACCTCGGCGGCGCGGACCCGGTCGACGTGGCCAAGACGGCGGGCGATCGCGTCCTCCACGTTCACCTGAAGGACGTCGATGCAGCGAAGGCAGAACGTGTCCGGAGCGGCGATGTGGCCTTCCGGGAAGCCGTCCTCGACGGGTTGTTCGTACCGCTCGGTGAAGGCGGCGTCGACATCGCCGGCGTGATCCGGACGCTGGAGGACCAGGGCTTCCGCGGCTGGTATGTCCTCGAGCAGGACGTTTCGCTCAAATCGGATCCCCCCGAAGGCGAGGGGCCCAAGGCTGACGCGATCGACAGCGTGGCCTTCCTGCGCCACCTCGCGGCTGCGCGCGCGTGACCTTGTCGTCGCCGTCCGACGCGACCGCGTCGCTCGTCCTGCCCGCGCGCGCCCGTCTCGGCGAGTGCCCCCTGTGGAGCGTCGAGGAGGCACGTCTGTACTGGGAGGACATCGACGGTCGTGCCGTCCATCGCTTCGACCCGGCCACGGGGGCGGACGAGAGCCGTGAGCTGCCGGGCAGGCCGGGGTCGATGGCCCTGACCGCGACCCCGGGACGACTGCTCATCGCCATGGAGGGTCGGCTCGGGTTCCTCGATTGGGAGATGGGCGGGTGGACTGACTGGGTCCAGCTCGAGAGCGAGGGTCGCGGCAACCGGCTCAATGACGGCCGCACGGATCCCGCAGGGCGGTTCTGGGTCGGCACGATGTTCGATCCTGCCGCCGACGACCAGGCCCGCGGATCGCTCTACCGGGTCGAGCCGGACGGGACGGCAACGGTCAAACGCACCGACATCGGTGTCCCGAACGGGCTCGCGTTCTCACCCGACGGCACGACGATGTACTGGGCCGACACCCATCGGGACACGGTTTGGGCGTACGACTACGACGTCGCGACGGGCGAGCCCACGAACGAGCGGGTCTTCCTCGATTTCGCGACGCTTCCGGGCAGGCCGGACGGAGCGTGCGTCGACGCGGAGGGCGGGTACTGGATCGCTTGTGTCTACGGCTCGGCGGTGCTCCGCGTGACGCCTGACGGCGCCGTCGATCGGCAGATCGCCGTCCCGACGCTCAAGCCCACGATGCCCGCCTTCGGCGGACCGGACCTGTCGACGCTCTTCGTGACCAGCATCGGCGGCGGTGGCTCGCACGCCCAGGATGCGGGCGATCCGGAGGCTGGTGGCCTCTTCGCGGTCGAGGTCGACGTCCGCGGGCTTCCGGACCCTCTCTTCACGGGCGGGCCGGGCTGACGATGTCGTCCCCTGCCCTCCCGCTCGTCTGGTTCGAGCGACCCGTCCTGCCGGAGCTCGTCGATCGCGTCGAAGCGATGTGCGCGCCCCTCGGACCGGGAACGGACACCGACCGCTTCGCTGGGATCGAGACGGCCGCGGCGGCCGTCGCCGGTGCGGCGCCCTACGACGGGACGGTCATGGATCGTGCGCCCGGGTTGCGGGTGATCGCGCGGACCGGGATCGGCTATGACGCCGTCGACGTCGGCGCGGCGACCGCCCGGGGCATCGCTGTCTGCAACACACCCGACGGCCCGACGGTCTCTACGGCAGAGCACGCCGTCACCCTGATGCTGATGGTCGCCAAGAAGGTCAAGGCGGCCGAGGCCTCGCTGACGACCGCGACGTCGGGCGGCTACTACGCCCGCCACGACGGCGTCGAGCTGGCCGGCAAGGTCCTCGGTCTGGTCGGCTGCGGGCGGATCGCGCGCCACGTCGGTGCGATAGCTGTCGCGATCGGGATGCACGTCATGACCTTCGATCCATACTGCGACCCCACCGCGATCCCGTCCGGCTTCGTCCACGTCGCGACGCTCGACGAGCTCCTCGGCCAGGCCGATGTCGTCTCGGTCCACGTGCCCCTGAGCGACGGCACACGCGGGATGTTCGACGAGGGCCGGTTCGCCGCGATGAAGCGAGGGGCAGTCTTCGTCAACACGGCGCGCGGGGGACTCATCGACCAGGAGGCGCTGCTGGCGGCGCTCGAGGCGGGCCACCTGGTCGGCGCGGGCCTGGACGTGACGACTCCCGAGCCGCTCCCGCCCGACCATCCCCTGCTCCATCGGGACGATGTGGTGGTCACGCCGCACATCGCGTCGGCCACGGCCGATGGGAAGGTACGCATCCTCGAAGCGGCGTTCGAGCAGGCGATGACGGTCCTCCGCGGCGAGCGTCCGGCACATCTCGTCAACCCCGAAGTCTGGGACCGCGTCGCGGGGGCGACCGCTGCAGGAGTGGACAGGTGACCGAGATCGGTGTCGGCGTCATCGGGTTCGGCTGGATGGGCCAGGCGCATTCGCGCGCGTACCGCGACATCCCCGTCTACTTCCCCGAGAGCGGCATCCGACCGCGGCTCGTGTCCGTCGCCGACAACGTCCCGGCGCGGGTCGAGCTGGCGAAGCAGAACTTCGGGTTCGAGACTGGCACGCTCGACTGGCACGAACTGATCGCGCGCGATGACATCGACGTCGTCGACATCACGGCGCCGAACGCGCTCCACCAGGAGCTCGTCGAGGCCGCCGCCGCGGCCGGCAAGCACATCGCCTGCGAGAAGCCCGTCGGGATCTCGCCCGAGGCGACCGCAGCGATCGAGCTGGCCGCCCGGCGCGCGGGTGTCATCAGCAGCTGCGGGTACAACTACCGCTGGGCGCCGCTCGTGCAGTACACCCGCGAGCTCATCGCGGATGGCCGTCTCGGCGACCTGACCCACTACCGCGGCCGGTTCTTCTCGATGTACGGGCGCGACCGCCTCGGGCTGTTGTCGTGGCGGTTCCTGCAGGAGGAAGCCGGATATGGGTCGCTGAGCGACATCATGTCGCACGCCATCGACATGGCCCAGTTCATGTGCGGCCCGATCAAGCGGGTCGTCGCGGTCAAGGAGACCTTCGTGCGCGAGCGGCCGCTCCCCGTCCCCGGGCAGGGCACGCACTACGACCGTGGCAAGCCCGGCGACCCGACGGGGGCCGTGACGAACGAGGATTACGTCGGCGCGCTGGTCCAGTTCGAGAACGGCGTCCGGGGCACGCTCGAGGCAGACCGGTCGATCTTCGGCCCGCAGAGCTCGATGGCCTTCGAGCTGAACGGGTCCAAGGGGGCCGCTTCCTGGGATCACGAGCGACTCAATCAGCTCCAGCTGTATCTCCCCGAGGAGCAGCCGACCGATGGCTTCATCGAGGTCCTCGGCGGCGACAAGCACCCGAACCAGGGGCACATCGTCCCAGGTGGCGGGAATTCGGTCGGGTACGAGGACATGAAGCTGATCGAGGCATTCGAGTTCCTCCGATCGGTCGAGGCCGGCCGGCAGCACCACCCCGACTTCACGGACGCGGTCGCGAACGCGTCCGTGGCTGCCGCGATGGTCCGCTCCTGGGCGTCCGAACGGTGGGAGGATGTCACCAGTCTGAGCCTGCGGCTCGACTGAAAGGACGAGGGATGCTCGAGAACCGGACCAAGGCCAAGCTCGCCGCCGGCGAGCCCGCGTTCGGATGCTTCGTCCGAACCGCGGAGCCGCAGCTCATCGAGTACGTCGGGATGCTCGGGTGGGACTTCCTCGTGTTCGACGCCGAGCACGGGTCGCTGCAGCCGCGCGAAGTCGAGGACCTGTGCCGTGCGATCGAGCCGCGCGGGACGACACCGATGGTCCGCGTCACGACCAACGACGCGCCGACGATCCTGCGCTTCCTCGATACCGGCGCCCACGGCGTCCACGTCCCATGGGTGAACACGGCCGCCGACGCCGAACGTGCCGTCCGGTCCGTGAAATACACGCCTCGCGGGATCCGCGGGCTCGCCGGCAGCCGTGCGTCCGAGTGGGGGCTACGTGAGCCGATCGGCGAGTACGTGCGACGCGCCAACCGCGAGACGCTCGTCGTGATCCAGATCGAGACGCAGGACGCCGTCGATGCCATCGACGATTACCTGGCCATCGATGGCATCGATGTCCTGTTCCTCGGCCCGACCGACCTGTCGCAATCGCTCGGCTATCCGGGCGACCTGCGCCACCCCGACGTCCTCGCAGCGATGGACCGGGTGGCCGACGCGGTCGTCGGCTCCGGCAAGACCCTCGGGATCTACGCTGGCACGGTCGACATGACGAAGGAATGGCTGGACCGCGGCGCGCGGTACTTCACGACATCGCTCGAGCCGTTCCTGCGTGACGGGATGCGCGCCCACCTGCGCGACGTGCGAGGCTGACACGATGGACACGATCCGCCTGACGACCGCTCAAGCCATCGTCCGCTGGCTCCTCGCCCAGCGGACCCGGATCGACGGCGAGGACGTGCCGATCTTCGCCGGCGTGTTCGGGATCTTCGGTCACGGCAACGTGACGTCACTCGCCGAGGCACTCGAGCCGGTACAGGATCGCCTGCCGACGTGGCGCGGTCAGAATGAGCAATGGATGGCGCTCGCTGCCGTCGCGTACGCGAAGGCGGTGCGGGGCCGGCGGATCATGATCGCGACGTCATCGGTCGGGCCCGGCTCGACGAACATGGTCACGGCCGCCGCGGTCGCGCACGCCAATCGCCTCCCCGTCCTCCTCATGTCCGGCGATACGTTCCAGCACCGGATCGTCGACCCCGTCCTCCAACAGGTAGAGCACTTCGGCGACCCGACGATCACGGTCGCCGACGCGTTCAAGCCGGTCAGCCGCTACTGGGACCGCATCACCAACCCGGCGCAGATCGTGAAGTCGCTGCCGCAGGCGTTGGCGACGATGCTCGACCCGGCGACGCGTGGCCCGGCGTTCTTCGCCCTCCCCCAGGACGTCCAGGCCGAGGCCTACGACTATCCTGTCCGGTTCTTCGAGCCCCGCGAGCACTACATCCGTCGGCCCGGCCCGGATCCGCGAGACGTCGAGCGCGCCGCGGACCTGATCGGGCGGGCGAAGCGCCCGATGCTCATCGCCGGGGGTGGCGTGCACTACGCGGATGCGACGGCCACCCTCCGGGCCTTCGCCGAACGCCACGCGATCCCGGTCGTGGAGACCGTGGCCGGGAAGGCAACGCTGACCCACGACCACCCGAATTACGCAGGCCCGATCGGGGTCACGGGCTCGAGCGCGGCGAACGCGGTCGCCGAGCAGGCCGATGTCGTGATCGCCGTCGGCACC
>DASSZA010000057.1:0-2874 GCA_035703005.1 Candidatus Limnocylindrales bacterium
CCGATGACGTTGGTGTCGAAGTAGGCTCCCGGATCACGCATCGATTCGGCGACCGAGCGCAGACCGGCGAAGTGGATGACGCCGTCGATGCGCTCGCGGCGCAGAAGGTCGGCGAGCACCAATGTGTCCCTGATATCACCAGCGACCGCACTCACGCGTTCGAGGCCGGGCGCGACCGGCATCGGCCGCACATCGAGAACGGCCACATCGTGGCCGTTCTCGATCAGGGCTCGGACCGCGTGCGAGCCGATATAGCCCGCACCGCCGGTCACCAGGACACGCACCGTGCTCTCCTCCTCCTCATGAAATACGTCGCCGACGCATGATGGACCAGCCAAGGTTCGGCGTGGCGCGTGATGCAGTGGTGACGGGTGGCCGTCCGTCGAGCCTTGAGCACGCCGCCGCACCCCGCCACGATCCACGCCCGGGCGCCGGCGGACGTCCGCGCGTCGCGGGCCGGTTCCTGAGCGTCGGCGACGACAAGCTCTACGTCCGCGGCGTCACCTATGGCACGTTCCTGCCGGCGGTCGCCGGCGACGACGGCTACGACCCGACCCAGGTCGATGAGGACTTCGCGCGGATGGTCGCAGCGGGCATCAACGCGGTCCGCGTCTATGAGGTGCCGCCAGCGTGGCTCCTCGACGCGGCGGAGCGGCACGGATTGTGGGTGAGCATCGACGTCCCGTGGGAGGAGCACGTCGCGTTCCTCGACCGAGCGGAAATCGCGAGGCCCATCGTCCAGAGAACGGAGGAGCGCGTTCGCCACGTTGCTGGCCACCCCGCGATCCTGGCTTTCGCCGTCGGCAACGAGATCCCGTCTCGGATCGTCCGATGGCACGGTGCCGAGCGCGTCGCCGAGTTCGTCGAGCGCCTCGTCAGCGCCACCCGGAAGGCCGACCCGGACGCTCTCGTGACGTACGTGAACTACCCGTCGACGGAGTATCTGCGGATTCGCGGCGTCGACTTCGATGCATGGAACGTGTACCTGGAGCGACCAGCCGATTTCGAGCGGTACGCCGCCCGGCTCCAGAACCTGTCCGCCGATCGGCCGGTCGTGATCAGTGAGCTCGGGGCCGACAGCCGGCGGCTCGGCGAAGCGGCCCAGGCCGGACTGGTCGCTGCCGAAGTGCGCGCCGCTTTCGCGGCGGGGTCGGCCGGGACGTTCGTGTTCGCGTGGACCGACGAATGGGCGCGCGGCGGGACCCCGGTGACGGACTGGGACTTCGGGATGACGACCCGGGACCGCCTGCCGAAGCCGTCGCTCGCGGCCCTCGAAGCCGCCTACCGCGATGTGCCGTTCCCGGCCGACACACCGTGGCCGTCCATCTCGGTCGTGCTGTGCTCGTACAACGGCGCCCGCGTCATCGACCGGTGCCTACGAGGCCTCGCCGAGCAGGACTATCCCGACTACGACGTGATCGTCGTCGATGACGGCTCGACTGACGAGACCGCGACCATCGCTTCCGGGTATGACGTCACGCTCGTCAGGACCCCCAACCAGGGTCTCAGCGCGGCGCGGAACGAGGGCCTCGCTCGGGCGCGTGCGGAGATCGTCGCGTACATCGACGACGACGCGTGGCCCGACCGCGACTGGCTTCGATATCTCGCGTGGACCTTTGTCACGACCGACCACGCGGGCGTCGGTGGACCGAACCTTCCGCCGCCGGACGACGGACGCGTCGCCGGCCTCGTCGCGCTCGCACCAGGAGGCCCGCTCCACGTCCTTCGGACGGATACTGAAGCCGAGCACATCCCTGGCTGCAACTCGTCCTTCCGCACCGAGCACCTCCGAGCCATCGGTGGCTACGATCCGCGCTTCCGGACCGCGGGCGACGACGTCGACGTCTGCTGGCGGCTGCACGAACAGGGTTGGTCGGTCGGGTTCTCGCCTGGCGCCATGGTGTGGCACCACCGCCGCCCCACGATCCGAGGCTACCTCCGTCAGCAGCGCGGATACGGGTTCGCCGAGGCCTTGCTGGAGCGTAAGTGGCCGGGTCGCTTCAACGCCTTGGGCCATGTCACCTGGCCCGGGAACCTCTACGGCAGCGGTGCCGGAGCGAGTCCCCTCGCCTCGAACAGCATCTACGCGGGAACGTGGGGAACGGCGCCCTATCAGTCGATCTACGAACGGTCGTCGAGCTGGGCGGCGGCGCCCCTCATGCCCGAGTGGTGGTCGGCGATCGTCGGTCTCGCCGCGCTCGGGCTGCTCCGTGTGTCGTGGGCACCGCTCTGGCTACTGTGGGCACTCGCGATCGCCATGGCTGTCGCATCGGTGCTCGTCGCCGTCGCTATCGCCATGGACCGGCTGTCCGAGACGGGGCGCCCGATGACCTCGGGTGATGTGATCACGCTGACGTGGCTGGTGCTTGGGCAGTCCCTCGCGCGACTACGCGGCCGGATCGCCGGTGGCCTGACACCGTGGCGCCGCCGAGGGATCGCCGGTCGTATCGCACCGACGGTCCGGACGCGCGAGGTGTGGAGCGAGGACTGGCAGGCGATGGAGAGCCGCCTCCGCGCCCTCGAGGGACAGCTTGTCGCTGCCGGCGTCGCGACGCAGCGTGGCGGTGGGACAGAGCGCTGGGACCTCGAGGCACGCACCGGCAGCTTTGGGAGTGTTCGCGTGCTCGGTACGGTCGAGGAGCACGGCCATGGGCGACAGATGGTCCGCTGGCGGATGTGGCCGCACGTCCCGGCGATCATGGTGGCCGCCGCACTCGCGCTGCTCGTGCTGTCCGCGCGGGCGCTCCTCGACGACGCCGTGCTGGCGGCATTCGTCCTCGCGGCCCTTTTTGCCGCGGTGAGTGGCAGGATCGTGATGGATACTGGCACATCGATGGCGGTGATCGACCGAGCGGTCGCCGAGCCGAGCCGCCC
>DASSZA010000297.1:0-2457 GCA_035703005.1 Candidatus Limnocylindrales bacterium
CCGGACCGGCGCTTCCCGGCGCCTCGGGCTGCACGGTGTTCCCGGGTACGAACGTCTGGAACATGCGGATCGACGAGCGTCCCGTGGCCGCGAACTCGGCGACGATGATCGCCGCGATCGGTCTCGATGCAGGTCTGCACATGGACTTCGGCTCGTTCGCCGGGTATGGGATCCCGTACCAGCTCGTGACGGGGGCTACGCCACGGTCGACGGTCGCGTTCGACTACGACGACGAGTCCGACCACGTCGGCTATCCGCTCCCGACGGTCCCGTTGATCGAAGGCGGCGCTGGTGCGACCGGCGACCGCCACATCCTCATGGTCGACACCGACGCATGCCGCCTCTACGAGCTGTACAACGCCCGGAAGGTCAGCGGCACCTGGCATGCCGGCAGCGGCGCGACCTGGGACCTGCGCTCCAACGCGCTCCGGCCCGACGGTTGGACGAGCGCTGACGCCGCTGGACTACCGATCCTGCCAGGGCTCGTCCGGTACGCCGAGGTGGCGGCCGGAGCGATCCGGCACGCGGTTCGCTTCACCACCTCGGACACGCGGCGCGCCCACATCTATCCGGCACGTCACGACGCCAGCGATTCCTCGTCGGCCTCGCTGCCGCCGATGGGCCTTCGAGTCCGGTTGAAGGCGTCGGTCGATGTCTCCGGCTATTCGCCGCACGCGCGGACGATCGCCGAGGCCCTCAAGCGGTACGGGATGATCCTCGCGGACAACGGTTCGCCCTGGTACATCAGTGGGATGAGCGACCCGGCGTTCGACGATGACGTCCTGCACCAGCTCGACGACATCACCGGGCGCGATCTCGAGGTCGTTGACACGTCCGGTTTCGTCAGCGGCTAGACGGCGCGTCACTTCCGAGCGCGAACGCGGTGCGCCGCGCTCACTGACCCGGCATCATCAGCCGATGGCCGACCTCAAGACGCGGATCCGTTCCGGCGAGACGCTGATCGGCGTCTTTTCCGACCTCGCGTCACCACTCGCGGTCGAGCTGTGCGGCCAAGCGGGCTTCGACTGGGCCGTCCTCGACCTCGAGCACGGAGCGGCGACCGAGAGCGACCTGCTCGGGCTCCTCTACGCGGCGGCGAGTACGCCGATGGCAACGGTCGTTCGCGCCCAGTCGGCGGAGCGGCTGCGGGTCGGACGCGCACTCGATCTTGGTGCCGAGGGCGTGATGCTGCCGCAGCTCAAGTCGATCGACGAGGTACGTGAGGCGGTCTCGTTCCTGCGCTATCCGCCGGTCGGGCAGCGCGGCGTCGCCCTTCGGACGCGCGGGGGAGGGATGGGCTCACTCGGGCATTCGGATGTCGCTCGAGTGGTGAACGACCGAATCGTCGGGATCGTCCAGATCGAGGCGGCTGGCACGGTCGCGGATGCCGACGCGATCGCCGCGTTAGACGAAGTCGACGTGCTCTTCGTCGGCCCGGCCGACTTGTCGCACAGCCTCGGCATCCCGGGGAAGTTCGACGAGCCCCGCTTCCAGGACTCGTTGCGCACGGTGGTCGACGCGTGTCGCTCGCACGGCAAGGGCGCCGGGATCCTTATCTACGACGCGGCCGGTCTGCCGCCGCTGATCGAGATGGGTTTCACGTTCATCGGTCTCGGGTCGGAGGGCTCGTTCGTCTCGAGCGGCGCGCGCGCCATGCTGGCGGCCGCCGGGCGAACCGCGTCGGCATAGCGCCGATACGGAAGCCGGCTCCGCCGGCCGTCCACGGAGGTCCGGATAAGCCATTCGCGGCGCCGGCTCGCGGGATCGATAAGGGCGAGACCACGACCGTTCGGGACGACATCCGGCGCCGCCAGCAACGTCGTGAGGGCACTGGCACGAACGGGGAACGCGGTCCGAAAGTAGTCGCGATGCGTCCTGACGGCAGTGTCGACCTCGTCGCTCGCCAAGGCGAGGACGCACGCGACGACCCGGCGAATACGCCATCCTCGTGACCGCCCCGCCTCCGACGCCATCCGCTCATACCATCCGAGCTGACGCTCCAGAGCGCCCAAGTCGTCCAGTCGGGGCTTTATCTCGATGACGAGGAGCGTACCAGTTCGGCGGTCGAACGCGAGAAGGTCGGTCCAGCCGTGTGACCGGCCATGGACGATCTCGACTTCCCTCGCCGTGACCCACCCTTGGCTGACAAGTCGTCGGTCGACGTACGCCGAGCATCGAGCATGGACGACGTCCTTGATTCGGGCCCCGGCGGGAAAGATCGGTGGACGAGCGATGAAGTCGAGCTCCAAACCCAAGCCCTCGGCGATCCGCTCGATCACGTCAACAGTCGGATTGGCCTCGCCTCGTTCGATCTTCGCGATGTATCGCGCACTCAGCCTCACGCGGCGACCCAGTTCCTGTCGGTCGACGTCCAGGGAGAGCCGAGTATCCAAACAGGCTCGGGCGAACGTCAGCCGGATCGCGGTCACAGGCGCAGTCCACCACGAGGCGCTCTAT
>DASSZA010000023.1:0-10519 GCA_035703005.1 Candidatus Limnocylindrales bacterium
GTCGGGTGTCCAGCAGACGCGGACGTCGGACGACGTCGAAGGTCAGGGCAATGCCATGCTGTTCCTAGCCGAAGCGGAGGCCACGGCCGGTCGGGACGATGACGCCGCCCGTTCGGCGCGCGAGGCGCGCGCCCTCTTCGAGGCCAAGGGAAACGTCGTGTCGGCGGCGCGAGCGGCGGCGCTCTTTTCACCAGCGGATGGGGACAGGCCGCAGGTTCGAGGCCAGAAGCGCAAGACGCCCGCGGTGTAGGGTCAGCCCGATTCAGATCGTGCGCGCCGACAGTGCACGATCCGTGCCTCGTGAAGGAGCCAACCATGCTGCGCTTCGCGAACCAGCCGACTACGACCGGCGCCGGCGACCTCATCCGCGATGGTCATGGCAGTACCGGCGACGCGATCCGCGTCGAGATCTTCGATCCGATGACGAACGAAACGGTCGACACGGACGCGGCCGTGACGCTCAGCCTGGGGTCGAACCCACGTGGCAACCTCAGCGGTGGTACCGCCGATGCCGTCCGGGGCGTCGCGACGTTCCCGGACCTGTCGATCGATTCGCCGGGCTCGTACACCCTCGAGGCCAGCAGCCCCGCAACCGCTCACACACAGGTGTCGGACCGATTCATGGTCGCTGATACCGTCGAGGCGTGTGACGGGCCCGACTGCAGCTTTACGGAGAAGACGGACGGACACACCTACACGACGACGCCGGTCCAGGCGTCGTCAGGCGCCGAGTGGGCGGCGTCGGTGAACCTCCCGGGCCTACGGATCTCCTGCGAGTTCGCGCCATTCGACTACCCGGACTCACGTCAGCCCAACGCCGTCTGGTACAGCTATGACGATGGGGACACCCGGTCGCCGAAGATGAACGTGATCGTCATCGACAGGGCTGTCGTGGATCAGACGCCGAACAACGACCCGTCCGAATATCGGGTCTGCTATTCGTCAGCCGTGCCGTTCATCGACCGCACGGGCAAGCCCGCTCAGCCGGATCCCTGGGCGGATGGTCCGAGCGCGTACTTCGGGACGACGTGGTTCACCGGGCTCCTGCCTGACTGCGACGAGAAGGATCCGGTGGCACCGTGCGTCCTCAGATGGACTGACGACGGCGGCAACCGCGTCGGGACGTTCCTGACTCCGCCTGGCGACCCGTCGTATCGCTGAGGGGACGCGCTAGGACGCCGATCGGCGTGGCGTCCATCGACCTCAGTGTCCCAGGGGACGCGATCAGTCCTCGTCCGGGCGGAAGATGTGGGGCGCCGTGCAGGCGTTGCAGATCGGCATGGCCGACTCGAGGTCACCCAGGGGGATCGGGATCTTCCGATCGGGGAACAGGCACTCCACGTCATACACGCGATCCGACCCGGCCTCCACGTCGATCAGCCGCCGGAACGTGCAGCGCTTGATGCGATGGGGCGCCAGATGGTACGCGTCCGGCTGAGGCGGTATGACGGGTAGTGGTAGTGCCATCGGGACGTATGGGTCCTCGCGAAAGCCCGCCGAACATGGTCAGATCGACCTTGGCGCCGGAGCCTAGCACCGGATTCTGGGCGTCGACAAGGCGCGAAAGGTACTAGACTGCGCGCCGTCCGAGCCCACCGAAGCCGGAGGTCGCGTGGCCGACGAGACCACACCGCCGCCGAAACCACGCCCCCGACGCCGGCGTACGGATATCGATCCGAACGCGCCGAGTCCGCCGGTGGCCAACGAGCGACGGCGGCGGCGGACGCCGACCGCCGATGCCGGACGCGATGCAGCGACCCTCGCAGGAGCTGCCGCGCTCGGCGCCGCAGTCGATGGTCCGGCGGACGTAACGCCGCCCGGCGAGGAGCCGACGAAGGTCTTCCACGTGCCTGGGATGGCGGCCGCGGCGGCCGCAGCGACCGTCGCCGGAGCGGCGAGTGGCGGGGTAGAGGCGGCCGCTGGCGCGATCGGTCATGACGCCGAAGGCGCCCGGGCTTCGACCCCGGTCGCGGCTGCTGCCGCCGGCGCGAGTCTGGCCGACCGAGACGCCGAGCCTGTCGTCGAGGAGCTGCCACCGACGGCCGACGACAGGACTGCGGCAAACGACATCACTGCGGCCGAGGTGACGACTGCGGCCGACGGCTTCGAACCGGGCCCGACGTCCGCCGCCACGCCGTCCTGGCTAGCCGTCCTCGACGATCGCTCGCCCGATCCGGAGGTCTGTCCGTTCCTGCGTGCCACGAGCGTGGGTGGGCTCACGAGCCCGTTCGAACAGCCCGATCCGGCCAATCGATGCGCCGCGCTCGCCGAAGCCGTGCCGCAGTCGCTTCGACAGCAAGAGCTCGTCTGCCTGACGACGGGGCACGTGAACTGTCCGCGCTACCTCCGCGGGGCCGCCGTGATGACGGAAACCCCGAAACCGGTCGTTCGAGAGCGCCAGCCGATGTCGGTACCGATGCTCGCCTCTCTCGTCGTGCTTGTCGTGGCGATCGCGTCCTCCGTGGGGTTCGTGCTCGCGCGGGGTGGAGCCCTGAGCATCGGGCCGGGGGCGTCGCCTGGAGCTTCGGAGCCCGTCGCCGTCGTATCGCCGTCGCCGGCCTCCATCGCTCCGTCGATCTCTCCGTCGCTGATCGCTGAAGTGACGCCGACACCCGACCCCACGCCGAGCCCGACGCCGACGCCCACGCCCAGTCCGAGCCCGACGCCGAAGCCGAGCCCGACGCCCCGACCGACGCCGTCGTCTGACAGGTATCAGCTCCTCACCGCGTGCGCGAACACGCCGCGCTGCTGGATCTATACCGTCCGGCGGGGCGACAACGTGTTCAGCATCGCGCACTACTTCGGCGTCTCGACTGACGCCGTCTACAGCCGCAACCCGTGGCTGCGGAACACCGGCCTCCGTGCCGGCCAGCAGCTGAGGCTGCCGCCGCCGACCCGCTAGGGACCTCTTCCAGGCGGTCAACGCCCGCGCCCCGACCCTGGCTTCGGCTGCCCTGCAGGCGGCCGCGGCCTTCACTCGACGCCGCATTTGCGCATTGACGCGCCCTGATTCGCAGCCTACGATGCACCGAAGTGGTCCAAAGTGGTGGGAAGTGGGGAAACGCTGACCCAGGACGCGAGCCCCAGACCCAGCGGACCAGGCCAGGCACCAAGGAGCCCCCAACGGGTGTTCACCGGCGAGTACCGGCACACGGTGGACGACAAGGGACGGATCGCCGTCCCTGCGAAGTTCCGCGCCCAACTGGGCGCGGGCGCCGTCGTGTCCCGCTGGCTCGATGCCTGCCTGGCCATCCACACGACCGAGGGATGGGACGGGCTCGCGGCGAAGGTCGCGGCGCTGCCCATCACCGATCCGAACGCGCGGCGCTTCCAGCGCTTGATCTTCGCCGGCGCGGCGGAGGTCGATCTCGACAAACAGGGCCGGATCCTGTTGCCGGCCTACCTGCGCGAGCACATCGACCTCGGCAATGAAGCCGTCGTCGTGGGCTCACGCGATCACGCGGAGATCTGGGTCCCAGGCACGTGGGCGACCTACGCCGAGGGACTCGAGGACTCCGACGAGCTGGCCCAGGCCTTCCAGGGGTTGGGGATCTAGCTCGCACCACATGCGCTTCCAGGGTCCGCTCGGGATCCGATCGACGAGGAGTGGAGGTCAGATGGAGGTAGGGCACATCCCGGTGCTGGCAGAGGAGGTCATGTCGATGCTCGGCCCTGCCCCGGGAAGCCTCCAGATCGACGCCACCCTCGGAGGCGGTGGGCACACCGAGCGGATCCTGGAGGCGACCGACCCTGATGGCCGCCTCCTCGGTATCGATGCCGATGGGGCGGCCGTCGCCAGAGTGGCCGGTCGCCTCCGCCCCCGTTTCGGGGACCGCCTCGTGCTACGTCAGGCGAACTTCCGCGAGCTGGCGGTCGTGGCCGCTGACGCTGGGTTCCAGGCGGTCGACGGCACGTTGTTCGACCTCGGGCTCTCGAGCTACCAGCTCGCCGATACCGAGCGCGGTTTCGGTTTCCGCGCGGGTGGTCCGCTCGACATGCGGTTCGACACCGGTCGCGGCGTCCCCGCGGCGGAGCTCCTGGCGACACTCGATGCCGATGAGCTGACCGCGCTGTTTCGCCGCTACGGCGAGGAACCGAACGCGCGCCGGATCGCCCGCGCCATCGTCGAGGCGCGCGGCACCGCACCGGTCTCGAGCGCAGAGGAACTCGCGGCGCTGGTCGAGCGCGTCGTTTCGCCGAACCCGCGCCGTCCCGGACGGCGAACCCATCCCGCCACGCGCGTCTTCCAGGCCCTCCGGATCGCGGTGAATGAGGAACTCGACGCCCTTCAGGAGGGTCTCGCAGCGGCGGTCGATCTGCTGCGGCCTGGCGGCCGCCTCGTCGTCCTCAGCTACCACTCGTTGGAGGACCGGATCGTCAAGCGCTTCTTGGCCGCGGAACGACGGGGCTGCGTCTGTCCGCCGGAGCTCCCGGTCTGCGTCTGCGGCCGGAACCCCCGCCTCCGCCTCCTGACGTCGAAGCCGGTCATGCCGACGGCGTCCGAGGTCGAGGCCAATCCACGCGCCCGCAGCGCTCGCCTGCGGGCCGCCGAACGACTCGCCGCGTAGAGAGCGGCACCCCGCACGGAAGGAGGGCCCCCATGAGCAAAGGACATCACAGCAGGCGTCGAAAGGCCTACGGCCGTCGCCAGCACGAAGTCCACGAGCGGAACGACCGTTCGAAGCACGCCGAGGCGTCCGCCTTCGACCAGGAAGAGTGGGGCACCGGCGCTCCGTCCGATCCGCTGTCGTTCCTCGATCCGCGCACGCCGCGGTTCCGATTCGCGATCGGCGACTGATCGATGGCGGTCTATCAGGGCGCACGCCCGCGCACCGTCGGGCTGCCCGGCCGTCCGCGTCTCTTCGACGGCATCGCGCCGGTACCCGCCCTACCGCGGCGGCGCGCCCGCGCCGCCGTCCGGGCCCGTCGAAATGTCTCGGCGCGGCCTGGCCTCCTGCTTGCGGTGATCGTCGTCGCGTTCATGCTCGCGTTCTTCTCGCTCGCCCAGCAGGTCCGAGTTTCGGCGACGACCTACGACATCGGCCGGCTGCAGGTCGAACGCGAGCGTCTCGACGCGCAGCTCCAGGAGCTCGATTCCGACCTCAGCCGTCTCGGCCGTGAACCGGCCGTCCGCAAGCTCGCCCTTGACGCCGGCCTCGGCGAACTCGGCGAGCCCGTCGTGCTGCCGGCTCGCTGATCGACGCAGGCTGACGACCGATGCTGGGTCGCACCGATTCGCGCCGCCGCCTGCTGGTCCTGCTGATCGTCTTCGCGGTGGGGTCGATGGCACTCATCGCCAGGACCGCGTACTGGCAGGTCCTCAGAGGCGACTTCCTGATGGCGCGCGCCGCGGCCCAGACGACGGTCCGGATCGAGCTCGCCGGACGGCGGGGCGACATCTACGACCGGACCGGCACGGTGCTGCTCGCGACGACCATCGATCGTGACCGGCTCGTCGCGGCGGCCGACCAGCTGGCACGCGACCCTGATGCGCGGCGCAAGACCGGCGATGAGCTCGTCCGCATCCTCAAGCTCGACCCGGAGGACGCGCAGACCCTCCGCGACCGACTGGACTCCGCGCGGCCGTACATCGTGATCGCGCGTGGCATCGAGCCGTCGACCTCCGAGCTGATCCGCCAGGCGCTGCGCGAGAAGCGCATCGAAGACGTGTCGCTCGAGGCCGAGCCGGAGCGCGTCTACCCGCAGGCCGGCGGCGGGCCGGACTCCACCCTGGCGGCCCAGCTGCTCGGGTTCGTGAACCGCGAGAACATCGGGCAGTACGGCGTCGAGCAGGCCTATCAGGACGCGCTCGCCGGGTCGCCCCGGGTGATGGTCGCGCAGCGCGATGTCAACGGTCGCGCGATGCCCGAGACGTCGGTCGTCGAGCAGCCCGGGACGATCGGCGAGGACGTCCGGCTGACGATCGACGCGAGCCTCCAGCTGGCGCTCGAGCAGGAGCTCCTGGCCGCGTGGATCGCCGATTCGGCCAAGAGCGTTTCCGCGATCGTGATGGATCCCTACACGGGCGAGGTGTACGCCGAAGGGACGTACCCGTCGTACGACGCTAACGAGTACAAGACGGTCGCCAAGGAGACGCCGCAGCGCTTCATCGACCCGATCGTCTCGAGCGTCTACGAGCCGGGGTCGGTGTTCAAGATGATGACCGCAGCGACGGCCCTCGAAGCGGGGACGGTCACCCGCACGACACGGATCAAGGACGTCGGGACCCTCCGGCTCGACAACGGCACGACGAAGATCGACGACGCCGACCACAAGGGCATGGGCTGGATGACGTTCGAGGACGGCATCGCCTATTCCCGCAACGTCGTCGCGGCCAAGGTGGCGCTCGGGCTCGCGAAGTCGACCAAGCAGGCGTCGACGATGCTCTACGAGACGTGGCGGAGGCTCGGCTTCGGTCAGAAGACCGGGATCGACGTCGCGGGTGAGGCATCCGGCAGCCAGTACGTCCGCGACCCGAACGTCAAGCCGTGGGGCCAGATCGATCTCGCCAACGGGGCATTCGGGCAGGGTGTAGCCGTCACGCCGATCCAGCTGGCGACGGCCTATGCCGCGCTCGTCAACGGTGGCACGGCCGTCCAGCCACACGTCGTGAGCGGCGTCGGGCCCAACGACGTGACCGTGGTGCAGAAGGGACAGGTCGTCCCCAAGAAGATCTCGAAGACGCTTCTTCACATGATGGATCACGTCGTGCAGGAGGTGGACTTCTACCGCGACCGCACGCTCGTTCCCGGGTACCACGTCGGTGGGAAGACCGGCACGGCACAGATCTGGGACGCCAAGAAGAAGGCGTGGAAGCACAACCTCTTCAACTACTCGTTCGTCGGATACATCAGCCGCGAGGCAGGGACACCGGATCTCGTCGTGGCCGTCCGCATCGAGGAGGGGCGCCCCACGGTCGCGCGCCTCGGCCACCTGGAGATGCCCGTCATGTCGTTCGAGCTGTTCCGGCGCATCGCGACGAACGCGATCACGACCCCCGATCTCCTCCAGCACAGGACCGTCGCCGACCCGATCCCAGTGACGGACCGGTGACCGAGGTCTATGGGACACTCGCCCCCGTGAGCGACGACCCGACGCGGGGGACGCCGGCCGACCCCTCCGTCGCGCTCGTCGCCGATGAGCTCGTTCGGGTGACGGGCGGTCGGCTGCTCGCACGATCCGAGCGACCGGTACGCGGCGCCGCGGTCGACTCGAGGCTCGTCCAGCCCGGCAACCTCTTCGTCGCGCTCCCGGGCGAGCGCACCGACGGCCACCTCCATCTCGAGGATGCCGTCGCACGCGGCGCTGCCGCCCTCCTGGTCACCCGGCAGATCGACGACCTCCGCCCGTACGGCGACGTCACGGTCGTTCGCGTCGCGGACGGTCTCTCCGCGCTCGGCGCGGTCGCCGCCGCGTGGCGGCGCCGGTTCGACCCGCTCGTCGTCGGGATCACCGGCAGCATCGCCAAGACGTCGACCAAGGAGGCCGTCGCGACGGTCCTTGGTGCCACTCGGCGGACGCTCAAGACCGAGGGCAACCAGAACAACGAGATCGGGCTGCCCCTGACGCTGTTGCGCCTCGGCCCGGAGGACGAGGCGGCGGTCCTCGAGATGGGCATGTACGTGGGCGGGGAGATCGCGGATCTCGCGGCGATGGCTCGGCCATCGATCGGGGTCGTGACCGCCGTCCAGGCGGTCCACCTCTCGCGCATCGGATCGCTCGACGCGATCGAGCGCGCCAAGGGCGAGCTCCTCGAGGCACTGCCGGCATCAGGCACAGCCGTGCTGAACGGCGATGACCCGATCGTCGACCGGATGGACCGTCGCACCGCGGCGCGACCGTTGCGGTACGGGTTCAGTGAAGACGCCGACATCCGCGCCGTAGAGATCGAGTCCCTCGGCACGGCCGGCATGCGCTTCACGCTGCGAACGCCGGCAGGGGAACGCCCGGTCTCGATCCCGTCACTCGGCCGTCTGTCGGTCCACAACGCGACGGCCGGCGCCGCCGTCGGTGTCGCGGCGGGCATGGATATCGACGCCATCGCGACCGGACTCGAGTTCGGCTGGAGCGCGCCGCACCGCGTCGAGCTCGTGCGGCTTCGTGGCGCGACCGTCATCGATGACAGCTACAACGCGTCGCCCGGGTCGATGACCGCCGCGCTCGAGGTCCTCGCCGACCTCCCCGGCCGGCACGTGGCGGTCCTCGGGGAGATGCTCGAGCTCGGCGAGGGTCATGAGAATGGGCACCGGGCCGTCGGCGCGACGGCCGCCGCGGTCGCTGAGCTCCTGATCGTGGTCGGCCAGGAAGCGGCCGGGATCGCGGAGGGCGCCGCGGAGGCAGGTCTCGATCGTTCGCGCATCCACATCGTCCCTGACGCAGAGATGGCGCTCGACACGCTCGAACCGCGACTTCGCGACGGCGACGTCGTGCTCGTCAAGGCGTCCCGCGGGATCGGGCTTGACCGGCTGGTCGATGGCCTCCGCCTGAGTCAGGGCGAGTCAGCCCGATGACCGTGGAGCTCATCCAGGGTCTGCTGCTGGCGTTCGCCTTGATCGTGATCCTGATGCCGCCGTACATCCGCTTCCTGCAGGCGATCGGGTTCGGCAAGCGGATCCGTCAGGAGGGTCCCGAGAGTCACTTCATCAAGGAAGGCACGCCGACGATGGGCGGTCTCCTCATCGTCGTCGTGGTCCTCGGCATCTACTTCTTCCTGCGTCAACCGGACGCCGCGACCTTCGCGCCGCTCGCCGCACTCGCGGGTGTCGGCGCGCTCGGGGCGTTCGACGACTACCTGAACGCCCGGACGGGGGAGGGGATCAAGGCCCGTCAGAAGCTCATCTGGCTGACGGTCGTCGCGTTCGTTGCGGCGTACCAGATCCAGCAGACGTACGCGATCAACGCGATCGCCGTGCCGTTCTACGGTCCGCTGCCCATCGAGCCGTGGCTGTACGTGCTCTTCGCCGCATTCGCGATCATCGCCTCGGCGAACGGCGTGAACATCACGGACGGGCTCGACGGGCTGTCGGGTGGGACCGCGGCGATCGCGTTCGTGGCGTTCATGCTGATCGCGCTGCTGAACACGCCGGCCCAGCCGAACCTCGCGTTGCTCTGCGCGTTGATCGTCGGCGCGCTGCTCGGCTTCCTCTGGTTCAACGTCCATCCGGCACAGATCTTCATCGGTGACTCCGGCGCGCTCGCGCTGGGCGCGACGCTCGCGGTGACCGCGCTCATCACGGGCCAGATCCTCGTCCTGCCGCTGATCGGCGTGATCTTCGTGATCGAGACGATGTCTGTGATCCTCCAGGTGATCTACTTCCGGTTGACCGGCGGCCGGCGTCTCTTCCGGATGAGCCCGATCCATCACCACTTCGAGCTTGGTGGATGGGACGAGGAGAAGATCACGATCCGGTTCTGGATCGTCGGGATCCTCGCTGCGCTCCTCGGCGTGACGCTGTTCCTCGCCACCCTGCCTGGACAACTGATCTGAGCGCGGACGTCATGACCCGACCGCCGGCGATCGACCCCGATGCCCTGACGATGGACGCCATCCGGCAAGGCCTGCTCGCCGACGCTCCCGTCACCGTGCTCGGCCTGGCTCGGAGCGGCGTCGCGCTGGCACGGTTCCTGGCGGACGCCGGGGCCCGGGTCACCGTGTACGACGGGCGGCGCGAGAGCGAGCTCGCGGACGCGATCGCCGCGCTCGAGGGGCGACCCGTTCGCCTGGCCCTTGGGCCCGGGATCGATCCAGCGTCGACCTGGGCGGACGCGAGGCTGGTGACGACATCGCCGTCGATCAATCCGGATCTCCCGACGACAAAGCCACGACTGCGAGCAGCGCTCCAGGCACTCGTCGCGGCGAGAGCCGCCGGCGATCCTTCGACGCCGGCGCTCGTGTCGGAGCCCGATCTGTTCCTGCGGCTCTGTGTCGCCCCCACGGTCGGGGTAACCGGGACGAAGGGGAAGACGACGACGTCCTCATTGACAGCAGCGATCCTCGCGTCGGATCCGGAGCATCCGGTCGTGCTGGGCGGCAACATCGGTGTCCCGATCCTCGATCGCCTGAGCGAGCTGACCGCACGGCACCGGGTGGTCTACGAGCTCTCGGAGCTCCAGCTGCCGACCCTGTCACGCGGCACGACCGTCGCGGTCTACACGAACGTGACGTCGGACCATCTTGACCGCCACGGTTCGCTGGAGGCGTATCGACGGGTCAAGCGGATCCTCGCCGAGAAGGTCGATCCGCACGGGGCGCTCGTGCTGAACGGTGAGGATCCGGTCGTCGCCGGCTACGAGGACGACAGCCCCGCGAGGGTGGTGCGCTACCAGCGCGGCGAGGCGCCGGCCGGTGGGCTCGGCGTAGTCGATGGCTGGATCGTCGCGAAGGGCGTCGAGAGCCTGGACGGCGCCGCCCGCGCGAACGGTCCGATCCTGCCGATCGATGAGCTCGGCATCCCGGGTGCCCACAACGTCTCGAACGCCCTCGCAGCCGTGGCGGTCGGCGCGCTGTTCGGCATCCCCG
>DASSZA010000027.1:0-12368 GCA_035703005.1 Candidatus Limnocylindrales bacterium
GGATCGCCGGCCGTCGCGTCGGGGGGCCAGCTCGCTACCGATGAGACCGCTCAGGCCGGAAGCGCCGTCGGCGCCCACTTGAGGCCGAGGACCGCGACCAGGACCGCGATATCGACGATCACGGCACCGATCGTGCTGGTCGGTGGGAACGCGGCGGGGAACAGGGCGATCGCGACGAGCGACACCACGGATGAGCCGACCGCCAGCGGCACCCACCACGAGGCTGGCAGCCAACCCATCACGACAGCCGCGCTCGCTACGAAGCCGACCATCGCGGCGAGCCACAGGACGAGCCCGACGACGTTGCTCGCCGTCTGGCCTGCGACGCTCGTGAGCAACCACGAGTCGCCTGCCCAGGTCGGGTTGACCTGCGCGACCTTGACTACCTGGAGCGGTCCGAGCACGTGCCCGATGCCGTGTGCGAACAGCACGACGGCGACGACGATCTTCACCATCACATGGACCTCCATCCGGCGCTCACGGAAGACAGGGTCCCGCCCGGCGCCGTTCGCCAGGTAGGGCCGTGCGTCACATCGACGAGGCGCCGTGCGGCCCTACTCCGTCACAGTCGGTCCTTTGACGATTCCGGTGGAACGACATCTGGAAGGAGGGTCTGCCATGACCAAGCCGACCATCATCAAGTTCTTCGTCGGCGCGCTCGTCGCCGTCTTCGCCGGGTTGTTCATCGCGATCGTCGCGGTGTGGGCCGCGTTCGCCTCCGGCGAGTTCGTGATGGACGGGTCCGACGTCACCGGTGTCCGATTCACCCCGTTCGGGGGGTGGATGGTCGGCCTGATGATCGCGGGCGGCTTCGCGATGATCGGCGGCGCGATCGCCGGCCTGGTCGCGTGGATCGGCGCGTTGATCAACACCGCCCAGCTCGACGACAAGGCCTGGTTCGTGCTGCTGCTCGTCCTCGGGCTGTTCAGCTTCGGCTTCTTCGCGATGGTCGCGTACGTGATCGCGGGGCCTGACGGCACGCTGCCGCGCGCAGCTCCGAAGCCTGTCGCGGGGTGACGCCATGAGCATCCACGAAGGCACGGAAAGGAAGGGTCCTATGGATCGCGTGATCGAACCACTTGCGAGTGGCCTCGGCGACAGCATCGGGTGGATGGCCGACCATGGCGTCCTCTTCGCGGTCTTCGCGATCCTGTGGGTCGCGTT
The DNA here is from genome assembly GCA_035703005.1 of Candidatus Limnocylindrales bacterium. Lineage (GTDB taxonomy): Bacteria > Chloroflexota > Limnocylindria > Limnocylindrales > CSP1-4 > SPCO01. The sequence continues at coordinate 1,165 of DASSZA010000027.1, forward strand.
CGGCGCGGCGTTGATCTGGAGTCAGGGCAGCGTCGACGAGGCGTGGGCGACCATCAACGGCCTCCCGCTGATCCTCCGGCTCATCGTCTGGTTGCTGTTCCTGCCGGTGATGGCCGGGCTTTGGGTCTGGGAGACGAGCTGGCCGCTGGTCGTCCGAGTCGTCACGATCCTCGGGATCGCCGGCTGGAACCTCCTGGTGTTCCTGCCTCGAGCCGCCCAGACCACGACGCCATAGACCGATCGGCTCGAAGTACGGCTGGCGCCTCCTGACGGGGGCGCCCGCATCCGTTTCTTCCGGCGTCCGCCCCACTACAGTCGGACGATGCTCGCCCACCACGCCATCGCGCTGTTCGCGGCGGCGGCATGACCGCCGAGGCGACGAGCGCCAGCGTCGCAGGCGAAGCGCCGGAATCGAGCACAACGGAGAACCCGCGCCTCGCGATCCTGCTCGCGATGGCGATGTTCGTCCTCGTGGTCGACACGTCGATCATGAACGTGTCGATCTCGGCGGTCGTGCGCGACCTCGGGACGACCGTCAGCGACGTCCAGGCGGCCATCGCCCTCGAGGCACTCGTCTCAGCCGCGTTCATCCTGCTTTCGAGCAAGATCGGCGACCTCATCGGCCGCAAGCTTGCATATGTGCTCGGGCTGCTCGGGTACGCCGTGGGCGCGGTCGCGATGACCTTGGCGCAGTCGATCGTCCCGATCATCATCTTCTGGGCTGTCATCGGCGGGCTCGGCGCGTCGCTGCTGCTTCCGTCGATGCAGTCTCTGATCCACGGCAACTTCGAGGGCGCATACCAGCGCCGCGTCTACGCGATGGTCGGTGCAGCCGCGGCGATCGCGGCCGCGATCGGTCCACTGCTCGGCGGATTCATCACGACGTTCCTCTCGTGGCGCGTCGCGTTCGCCCTCGAAGCCGTCGTCATCGCGATCGTGCTCTCGGGTATCCGCCTCGTGAAGGACGTCCCGTACACGGGCTCACGCCAGATCGATGGCGTCGGCGGGATCCTCTCGATCATCGGCATGGGCGGCGTCGTGATCGGCATCCTCGCCTGGCAAGAGGGCGGCGAGCGGGTGCTGCTCCTGCTCGTCGTCGGCGCGATCGGACTCGCGTCGCTGGCCACCTGGCTCGTGCGCCGCAAGCGCGACGGGAAGGCCGCTCTGATCGATCCGGACCTGTTCAAATCGAAGGTGTTCCGCTACGGGATCACCGGCCAGATGATGCAGCAGATCGCCCTCGGCGGGATGATGATCGTGCTGCCGATCTACCTGCAGATGGTCTTCGAATACAACGCGCTCCAGGCCGGTCTGTCGATCGCGCCACTGTCGCTCAGCATGTTCGCGGTCGCGCTCCTCGCCGGCCGGCGCGCTGGGAACCGCCGCTCCAGCGTCATCATCCGGGCCGGTTTCGCGCTGCTGACGATCGGCGGACTGCTCCTGATCCCGATCGTCCCGCGCGCCGATTCCGGCCTCTGGCTGTTGATCCCCCTGCTGATCGCCGGGTCCGGGCTCGGGCTCCTCGTCTCGCAGCTCAACAACTACACCCTCGCCCCGATCGACGAGGAGCACGTCAGTGAGGCGGCCGGCGTCAACTCGGCCGCAGGATCGTTCGGGCTGTCGTTCGGGCTCGCCGTCGCCGGCGCGATCATGCTCGCGACACTCGCGATCGCCTTCACGCAGCTGTCGGCCTCGAGCACGGTGCTGACGGGCGATCAACATCAGCAGGTCGCGACCGCGCTGGAGGAAGACGCCCAGATCATGAGCGATACCCAGCTCCAGACGCAGTTGGCGGACCAGCCAGAAGCGACCCAGGCGGAGATCCTGCGCATCAATGACCAGGCGCGTGAGATCTCGCTCCAGATCGCCCTCGTGATCCCCATCCTCGCCGGCCTGCTCGGTTTCGCGAACGCGTTCCGGATGGTTCGGACGCCGGAGCCGATCCCATCGGGAGCGGCAGAGGGCCTGCTGGCCGGCTGATCGGCCGGCTCTCGTCAACGGACGCTGGGGCGCGAGGCGCCTCGGACGCGAAGGTGGGACCCTAGGGACCCACAGGGAGGTACGCCGATGAACGGCATGGGACGCGTCTTCTCGATCTTCGTCGCCGGGTTCGTGATGTCGATGATCGGATCTGCGATCACCGCGCTTGTGCTGAAGCGCCGCTTGGTCGCAGAGGAGTCACCGGACGCGAACGAGGTGCGGCTCGTCGCGATCTTCGCGCCGATCTCGTTCGAATCGCGAGCGACGAGCTTCCGCGGCGGCGAGGTCGAGCTGTGGTACGGCGGCGGAATCATCGACCTCCGCGGGGCGACGTTGGATCCGGCCGGTGCGACGCTGCGCGTCCGCACGGTCTTCGGCGGAGCGCAGCTCGTCGTTCCTGAAAGTTGGGAGGTCACGACGCGCGTCATGGGCGCCGGTGGCGCCGGGGACGGCCGACCCAGGATGGATCGCGCCGGGGATGCGCCGCGCCTCACGATCGAGGGGATGGCCTTCTTCGGCGGGCTGGGCGTCAGCTCCGACATCCCCGAGCAGGCGCAGCGGTCCCTGCGCGACGCGGTCGCGAAGCGGCAGGCGGCGATGCAGGACGGGCCGGGCGTCCCCGTGATGGAGCCCCAGCCTGTCACGACCTGACGGCGGCGCGGACGGTCGACTCGCCCTCGTCAGCTATTCGATCGTGCGCGAGGAGCTCTGACCGCAGGCGTCGGGCGTCACGCCGGAACCGGCTGGATCGACACGAACCGGCCGTCCCAGATCATCCGCTTCGGCGCATACCGCCAGGGCGTGAAGAACTTCGCAAGCTCGTAGGGATACAGCTTCTTGTTCGGCGGCATGTCGTAGCCGAAGCTGCTGTTCTGGAGCCCCCACAGCGGCCCACTGACACGGACGCTTGTGATGCGGAAGGCGCTGGTCTTCGCAGGATCGGCGGTCGCGGTGAACCCGTGCAGCACCCAGCCGTGGTTACCGCGCGACACCGCGATCGCGACCGGCAGGTTGGTGAGCCGCATCCGGACGACGGCCAGCCGCAGCGCACCCAGGAACGTTGCGCTCGACATCAACGTGTAGCGCCTGTCGACGAAGTAGCGCAGTCCGGCCGTCCAGCCGACCGGATCGACGCCGGCCGAAAGGGGAAGCGAGTACTTGTTCCGCGCGCGCATCCATGAGAAGTAGCGGCTCTGCGCGGTCGAGCTGTGGTCGGTCCGGCCGTACTTCATGTTGCGCATGATCTGGACGTCGGCCGCCGTGCACCAGAGCCACGACTTCTGGGTCGAGAACACCCCGGTGCGGTACAGGTTGATCCCGCCGGTCCACGCCGGGAGCGCAGCGTCGGCGCGCGCGGGCATCGCCGCCCACGCGAGGGAGATGAGGAGCACGGAGACCAGCCCGAGGACCGGCCGGAAGCGGCGTCGCTGATCGGCCATGCGAACCATCCTGCCCGAGGTCGCCGGATCGCGCCACTCGCGACCTGGCCCCCTGCGGGAACGCACCTACCCGATACGTGCTTCCCAGACTGCAGCTTGAGAACCAACGCCCGAGCTGCGATCCGACGACGGACAGACGTGCTTGTCAGGCACGTCCTGCGGTCGTAAACGCATCGAATGCGCGCTTCGACCCCCGTCCTGCAGTTCACCAAGCACACTCCGGCCCGGTCCCCTGCAACCCGTTACGCGCCGAGCGCGAGGGCTCCGAGTCGCTCGGTCAGGCGAAGGTTCTCCGCATAGTCGATCGGGACCTCGACAAGCGAGGGGCCGCCGACCTCGAGCGCTCGCATCAGGCACGGATACAGCTCGTCCGCGCTCGATGGCCGGAACCCCGCGATCCCGAACGACTCGGCATACGCCACGAAGTCGGGGTTACCGAATTCGACGGCGAAGGGTCGCCCGAACTCGTTGCGCTGCTTCCAGTCGATGAGGCCGTAGCCGTCGTCGCGCCACACGACGACGCAGATGTCCGCGCCGATCCGCTTGGCTGTCTCGAGCTCCTGGCTGTTCATCAGGAAGCCGCCGTCCCCGCTGAGCGCGACGACCTTCCGGTCGGGGTGGACGAGTTTCGCCGCGATCGCGCCCGGGACCGCGATCCCCATCGACGCGAAGCCGTTCGAGATGATCACCGTATTCGGCTCGTACGCCTGGTAGAGCCGCGCGACCCAGACCTTGTGCGCGCCGACATCCGACACCACGATGTCCGACGGACCGAGCGCCCGGCGCAGGTCGACGATCGCGCGCTGGGGGGTGATGGGGTAGGCCGCATTCGTCGAATGCGCGTCGAGCTCGCTGAGGAGCTGCATCCGCAGGTCGGCGTGGACGAGGATCTCGCGCGATTCGTGACGGGCGGAGGCATCCCGACCACCGATGCCCGTCGGCAGGACGGCCTCGAGCAGGCGCGCCAGCGAACCGTCGATGTCACCGACCAGCTCCACCGCCGGGCGGTAGGCGGCGTCGATCTCGGCGGGCTGGGTATCGATATGGATGATCAGCTTGTCGCCGTTCGGGTCCCAGGATGACGGCGCGTACTCGACAAGGTCGTAGCCCACGCAGATCACGAGGTCGGCGCGATCGAACCCCGACAGGACGTGGTCGCGGGCTTGGAGCCCGACGGCCATAAGCGACAGATGCGAGCGGTCGTCGATCGCGCCCTTTCCCATGAACGTGACGGCGACGGGCACATGCAGGCCGCGAGCGAACGCCCGAAGCTCAGGCGCGGCGTTGCGCCGCAGGACGCCGTTCCCGGCAAGGATCAGCGGCCGCTCCGACTGGGCGATCAGGCGCGCTGCGTGGGCGATCGCCTCATCGGTCGGCTCCGGGAAGTAGGCGTGGCCCGGGGTCAGCGGCACGGGGGGCGGGCCGCCGTCGGCCGGGCGGATGTCGGTCGCCGCGATGTCCTCGGGGATCTCGATGTGTGTCGGCCCAGGCTTCTCCAGCGTCGCGACGCGGAACGCCTTGCGCACGATCTCGGGGATCGCCCCGATCCGCTCGACCCGTGTGTTCCACTTCGTGACCGGCTCGAACATCCGGACGATGTCGACGACCTGGTGCGCCTCCTTGTGCAGCTTGCTGGCGGCGGCCTGCCCCGTGATCGCGACCATCGGAGCGCGGTCGAGATACGCGTCGGCGATGCCCGTCACGAGATTGGTGGCGCCGGGGCCGAGGGTCCCCATCGCGACCGCGGCACGACCCGTGAGCCGGCCATGGACGTCGGCCATGAAGGCGGCGCCCTGCTCGTGTCGGGTCGTCACGTGGCGGACGTTCGGGCGCTGGGACAGGGCATCCAGGATGTCCATCGTCTCCTCGCCCGGGACGGAGAAGACGAAATCGCAGCCTTCGGCGGCGAGACAGTCGACGAGGAGGTCGGCCGCCCGGCGCGAGCGATCGGGGGTCATGACCGTAGCGTAGGGCAATAGACTCAGCCGATGAGCACCGTCAGTCGATGAGCAGACCCAGTCTCCAGATCCTCGCGCCCGAGCTGATCGACCAGATCATCGACGAGGCGAAGCGTGTCCTGGCCGAGGTCGGCATGGAGATCCGCGGGCACGGATTGCGCCAGCGGCTGATCGAGGCTGGACTGCCGACCACCGCCGACGGTCGCGTTCTGTTCCCGCGCTCGGTCGTCGAGTCGGCGATCGCCTCGGCGCCGAACTCGTTCATCCTGTACGACCGCGATGGCCTGCCGCACGCGGACCTGGGAGAGGACCGCGTCCATTTCGTGCCGGGTTCGTCGGGGCTCAAGACGATGGATCACCGGACGGGTGAGGTCCGCCTCGCGAACTCGACCGACTTCGTCGAGTACGTCCGGCTAGGGGACGGTCTCCCGCACATCGCCTACCTCGCGACGGCCTTCTCGACGAACGACGACATCGAAGCGCAGGTCTCCGATGCGTGGCGTCTCTACATGGTCCTGACCAATTCGAAGAAACCGGTCGTCTCGGGCGCGTTCACGGAGCACGGTGTGCCTCGGATGGTCGAGATGATGCAGCTCTTCAGGAGCGACCGAGCCGATCTCATCGCCCGTCCGATGTCGATCTTCACGATCACCGCGACCGGCAACTTCCGGTACTCGGAGGACTCGTGCCAGAACCTCATCGACTGCGTCGAGGCCGGCGTCCCGGTCGAGATCGTGCCGGTGACGCTCATGGGCCTGATCGCGCCGGTCACGACGGTCGGCGCGACGGTCTTCCATACGGTCGACGTCCTCGCGGGCATCACGATGGCCCAGATCATCCGGCCGGGGGCCCCGGTCCTCTTCGGTGGGGCGCCGGCGACATTCCACATGAAGATCGCGTCGTCGCCTATGTCGGCGATCGAGGCGATCCAGCTCGACGCCGCGTACATCGCGGTCGCCAAGGCGCTCGGCCTGCCGTGCCAGTCCTACATGGCGCTGTCCGATGGGCCGATCCTTGACGCGCAGGCGGGCGCCGAGACGTTCGGCTCCGCGCTGATCGCCGCGCTAGCCGGCGTGAACAGCGTGTCCGGCCCCGGGATGCTCGATTTCCTGCTCGTCTTCAACCTGCCGAAGCTCGTCTTCGACGACGAGATGTGCGGGCAGGCGCTCCGGTTCGTGCGCGAGATCAGGGTCGCCGAGGACCTGCCGGTCAGCGCGCTCATCGATCAGCTCATGGCTGACCAGCACCTGATCATGGCCGACCACACGATGGCGCATTGGCCAACGGAGCTCTATCTCCCCTCCCCGATCGTCGATCGCGACAACCGGGAGAACTGGATGAAGGCCGGCGGGAAGGACACGTACCGGCGAGCGGTCGATGAGGTCGAGCGACGGCTCGCCGCGTACCGGCCGATCGAGACCGACCCGTCGATCGACGCGGAGCTGCAGCGGATCATCCGCTCGGGGCTCGAGTCGCAGACGGTGCTGCCCTATCTGCCTCCCGCACCCGAACCGTCGGAGGAGGCGCTGGCGGCAGTCGCGGCCGGAGATGGCACGGGCGCGGCGCGTGGACGTCGCGTCAACCCGCGACGCCGAGGCGCCGTCGATTGACGTGACTCGAGAGCCGGTCGGGTGGGACCTCGATAGCCCCGTCCAGGCGGCCCAGATGCGTGTCCCCTTGTTACACAGCTGGGGTAACGACTGACGGCCGAGGCGACGCTCGCCCGCCGTTTGGAACACTGGGCGTTCCGGACGACGGCTGAAGTCACCGATTTCGGCGTTTTAGCCGTCAGTCGTAATACGTGATGTAACAAGCCCACCGGGCGTCGCCCGCCGCCCGATCCACGTCCGCAGTACGACGAAGCGCATCAGGGTGGCCACGATGTTGGCCGCGGTGAGGACGGCGATCTCGACGACCCTTCCCGCCGACGGCGCGACGACCCCGAGGATCGCGACCGCCGAGGACGTGATCAGCAACGCGAGCCCGAGCGCGACGAATCCCGCGATGAGATCGCCCGCAACTCCGCGCCGCTCGCGCACACCGAACGTGAACCGCCGATTGATCAGCGTATTGCCGATCGCGGTCATGAAGAGGGCGGCGGCGTTGGCAACCTGTGCGTGCGCACCTGTCCGTAGCAACAGGTACAGGGTCGCGTACGCGATCGTGCTGCCGACGCCGATCACGCCGAAGGTCACGAGCTGAGTGAGGAGTGCGCGGTCGAGACGTGGCATCGACCGGACGATGGCCCGCGAACCTTGGAGCTTCATGAGAGCGACGCTACACGTCGACGGATTTAGAACCATCCGGTCCGATGGGCCCTCTTCATGCTATGCGCGTCAATTCGACGCGCCGACAGCCCGGAGGGGGCAGTGGATCGACTGCTGGTGGAACAGGCGCAACGAGGCGACGAGGACGCCTTCGAAGCGCTGGTTCGCGCCACTGGCGACCGCTGCGTCGGCATCGCGTATCGGATCCTGCGCGACGTCGATCTCGCCGAGGATGCCGTCCAATCCGCCTACGTCAGTGCGTGGCGCGACCTTCGATCGCTCCGTGAACCGGACCGGTTCGAGCCGTGGCTCCATCGCACGCTGACGCGCGCGTGCTACGAGGAGGCTCGGAAGTCCCGTCGCTACGCGGCGAACATCCGCGCCCTCCCGGCCGAGTCGAGCTTCGCCTCTGACGACGTCCATGCGGTCGTCGATCGAGATCAGCTCGACCGCGGGATCCGCCGCCTCTCCGTCGAGCAGCGAGCCGTGCTGGTCTTCCACCACTACCTCGGGCTCACGCTCCCGGAGGTCGCGGAGCGACTCGATATCCCCATCGGGACCGCCAAGTCCCGATTGCATCACGCCACCAACGCGATGCGGGCGGCGCTCGACGCTGACTCCCGCTCGGCCCTCGATTCCCAGGAGCGTCCGGCATGACCCGCGAGCGCGACGTCGATCAGCTCATCCATACCTTCATGCAAGGGGGACCAGAGGAGCTGTCCGAACGTCTGCTCACCGGGATCCGCGAGGAGATCCATGGGACCAAGCAACGGACGCTGTGGCGCCCGTGGAGGACCCCTTCGATGCCCCGGCCCATCATCATCTTCGCCGCCCTCGGCGCCCTGCTGGTCGCCATCGCCGCGATGGCCGTCGTCGGTACCGGCGGACGAGCCGTCCCGAGCACGGTTCCCGTCAGCCCAAGCCCATCCGCGAGCTCATCTTCGTCGCCGTCGACGTCTGCGGCGGCCGCCTATCCGCTGGCGGATCGCGAACCCTGGCTCCTCGTCGAAGCAGAACAGGGTGCCCTGCTGATCAAGCCGGACGCGTCTGGTTCGCACACGATCCTCGAAGGCCTTGATGTCGCGGTGAAGACGCCGCGCTGGTCCAACGACGGTCGCCAGGTCACCTTCGAGGGGAACGATGCCAGCGGTTCACAAGTGTGGATCGCGAACGCCGACGGGACCGGTGCTCGCCAGCTCACGGAGACGCCCGACGGCTGCCCGAACCGGACATGCATGGAAGGCATCAACCCGGACTGGTCTCCGGACGGCCGGTCGATCGCTTACGTCGCTCCGACCCACGAGCGAAATACGTTCACGAAGATGTCGCTAAACGTCGTCGATGTTGCGACTGGCACCTCGAGAGAGCTCTATTCGACCACTGACGAATCGCTCGGACGCCCGTCCTGGTCGCCAGACGGCAAGAAGATCGTGCTCGAGATCCTTCGATACAAGGGCAAGCCAGAGGATACGAACGTCACCTCGTCGGTCATCGCCGTCGTCGACGTGGCAGGCACCGGTCACACGCCGCGCGAGCTCACGGATGCGAGCCTCCTCGCGGGCTACCCGTTCTGGCATCCGACGAGCGATCTGATCGTGTTCCGGACGAATCGCGTCGACCCCGGCTCGGGGGCGTTGCTCGACCCCGCCAAGGCGTCCGAGCTCTATACGATCCGCCCCGATGGATCCGGTCTGACCAAGATCACCGATAACGGAGTCGGCGGCCCGATCGTCCGCGGGCCGAGTTGGACGCCCGATGGGCGGATCCTGTTCGGGAAGCTTGCGAACATCGCAGCCGACGAGTTCCTGCGGATCATCGACGCAGATGGATCAGGCGAGGCGTCGGCGACCGGCAATCTGTGGACCAAGGGCGAAGGCAAATGGCGGCCCGGTACGTAGCTCCACGCTGATCCCCACGCTCTCGCCTGGAACATCACGAGGTTCCAAGCGGCGGCTGAAAGCCTCCGTTAGACCAGTCGGAGGCATTTCGGCCGCCGTTTGGTACGCGGCGCGTTCCGTTCGGCGGCTGGAATGGGCTGCGACGCCGCCTCAGCCGTGACTTGGAACTTCGGGTGTTCCAACCGCGATCAAGCGCCGCGGCCGCGAGCCGATCGCCTTTCGCTAGATCGCCCGCATCCTGTTGTTCTTCGCGTCGTGGGTCAGCTCGGCCAGACCGAGCGCCTCGAGCAGCGGCGGCATATACATCCCGAAGCGGCCGCGATACCCCTTGCGGGTGCCGTACCAGCCACCGACCGGGTTCGATGGGTCGCGCCCCCAGGCCTCGACGGTGCCCGGCTTCGCGTCCTTCTGCTCGTCCGCCGCGCCGAGGTCCATCCAGTCGCCATGGGCCTTCAACATCGCATGCAGGTCGTCGATCGCCCGCGCGTCGTACTTGAGCTGGGTCGCGCCGACCTGGCAGACGATCACCGGCGGATCAGCCGCGTCGTCCCGCCACATCTGGTACTCGGACGTGCCGGGCGGCGTCTTGAGCTGCCATGGATCGTCCTTGGTGCCACTGCCGCTCATGCGCTCTCCTCCTCGACTTCTGCCGTCGCGACGGCCTGCTGATAGTGCGGCAGGAGCGTCCCCCAACCACTGCCGTGCTTGTCGCGCTCGTCCTGCCCAGCGGCACCGAGCCGCTCCCACCCTCGGTGCTCGATCTCGACGCGCGTGGCCTCATCGCCGACACGTCGAAACAGGATCTCCACCTCCGTCCACTCGCGTGGGTCGCGCCGGAGGTGCCAGGAATAGACGAGCCGCTCCGGCGGTTCCCAGACCTGGACTCGACCCCAATCGAACTCGTCGCCCTCCGGCGTCCGCTCGAAGATCCGTCCGCCAGGACGGCCCTCCATCACGATGCGAAGGTCGGACCGTCCGGTCTGCGTATGACTCGCCGGCCACCACCGATCGATCTCCCGCGTGTACACGTCGAAGGCGTGGTCCTGCGGCGCACCGAGGTCGAACGCCAGCCGGAAGGGCTCGATCATCGCGTCTTGCTCCGGGCGCGCGAGTTCTCTGCGACGAGGCGGTAGCGCGACATCGCTTCCCCCCAGACGGACTCGATGTACTGGCGCACTGCCTCCGCCCCGAGGGCATCGAGCGCGTACAGCCGGCGTGTCCCGTCTGCCCGCTCCTTGACGAGCCCCGCCTCCTTCAGCAGTCGAAGGTGACGCGACACCGCGGGACGGCTGATCGGCATCGACGACGCCAGCTGCCCGACGGACTGCTCCCCATCTGTGAGCAGCCGGAGGATCGCGCGGCGGTTCTCATCGCCGAGGGCAGCAAATGGGTCGGTGCTCGGTAACATCGCCGTTACGGTAACACGTCGGTTACCAAAGTCGCGGATGTGCTCCTGACACTTGACACCGCGCGGCGACGGCCGTATATATCGCGTTACGATATAGCGAGCGGCGACTTATGCGGGATGCGCAGCTGGCCGGCACCCCCGGCGTGGCAGGAGGAGCCCGGTGAGTTTCCTGGAGCGGGTCGACCAGACGATCCGGCGCAGCCCGGTCTGGCGGTCCCTGTTCCGGCAGCCCTACCCGCGCGACGAGCGCTCGC
>DASSZA010000030.1:0-11090 GCA_035703005.1 Candidatus Limnocylindrales bacterium
ACCGCGCCAGATCCGATGATCGTCGCGACGAGGGTCCAGCGCTGGCGCGACGTCATCGCGGCAGTGTCGCAGATAGACTCTCCGCGCTATGCCCGGGCCAGTGGCACTCGTAGGTGCCGGTGAGTTCCTGCCGACGATGTCCGAGTTCGACGCGAGTCTGCTCGCGGCGACCGGTCGGACGCGGCCGCGCGTGGCGATCCTGCCGACCGCCTCGTATCCCGACGGTGAGGTCGTATTCCAGCGCTGGGCGGCGATGGGTGTCTCCCATTTCGCGGCACTCGGGGCCGAGGTCGAGCCGGTCCTCGTCCGCGACAAGGCCTCCGCGGACGACCCTGCCGCCGCTCAGGCCGTCGGCGAGGCAGACCTCGTCTACCTGTCCGGTGGCAAGCCAGCGCACCTGATCGGGGCGTTGGCCGGCACGGCCGTCGCGCAGGCACTGGTCGACGCGCACGACCGCGGAGCGGCGCTCGTCGGCTGTTCGGCCGGGGCGATGGCGCTGGCTTCGCACGCGTTCGATTTCCGCGTGAAGCTGATGCCGTTCCCTCTGCGCTGGGGCGACGGCCTCGGGTTCGCCGACGGGCTGTCGGTCGTCCCGCATTACGACGCGTGGCCCGAGCCGTTCTCGGCGCTGATCGCGTTCCAGGCACCGCGCGGATCGGTCGTCCTCGGGATCGACGAAGACACCGCGGTCGTGGGTCATGACGGCGGCTGGCAGGTCCACGGCGAGTCCCGCGTCACCGTGTGGCGCGGCCGCAGGCGGGAACGCTTCCACGCCGGCGAGGTGTTCCGGGTCTAGGAAGCCGTCGCTACTCGGTCGTGGGTGCCGCCCCGGGACGCCTGGCGCGGGTCCCACACCCCCCATTTCGGGGCGAACGGCGCCGGATGCATCGGTCAACGCCCGAGACGGGGTCCGTGGGACCCGTTCAGGGGGCAACGGAGCATGGGATCGTCGGTCTCCGGTCGAAAACGGGACTCACCGACCCAGGCACTGGGACTCTCAGTCCTCCGGTGGTCGGCGAAGGCCCGGACCACTGCCTGATCGTCGTGTGCTGTGGCGTGTCAGTCCACACGCACGCGTGGACGACGCCTATCGAGCGGCTTCGGCGGGTTCCTGTGGACTCTCAGGCAACAGCCCGGCGTCGCCGAGGCCTTTGTCGACGTTCGCTAGCGCCGTCCCGGAAAGTCGAACCGGCGCGTGCGTGCCGGTTCGTGAGGGCGACCGGTCGTCGGGTCAGGTCAGTCGGGGCGGGCGGGCGATGGCGTCGCCGCGGCCCTCGTGTCCCCGGTCTTGCCCGCCTCGCGGCGTCAGTCCGGGCGGATCGTCCGGAAGCAATCGGAGCAGTACACCGGCCGGTCCATCCGGGGCCGGAACGGCACCTGCGCCTGGTTGCCGCAGGACGAGCAGACGACCGCGAAATACTCGCGGTCAGGGCGGTCGACGGTCCGCTCATAGCCGCGAGGACCACCGATGTCCTGGACGTCGTAGCCGCCGTCACGGGCGGCGCGCCGACTGGCTCTGCAGCTGGTGCAGCGCTTGGGATCCGATGCAAAACCCTTCTGCGAGTAGTACTCCTGATCGGCCGCGGAGTGGATGAAGTCGACTCCACAGTCGACGCAGGTGATCGTCCGATCAGCGTAGGTCACGGTGCTCCTCCGGGGCGCGTTGGTCGCGTGGTACGCCTGCGGAGGGCGGCCGCATCGGCAGTCGGGAAAGCGCGAGGTCTGGCGCAAGAAGCCGGGCCCCAGCGACCCAGGTGCCGATGTGGACTCCCTGTTGCGGGGCGCACCGGTTCGTTAGTGCGGCGCAGGATACAACGGGTTTTCGAATCGGACATCGCATGCCCCGAGTAGGTCGTCCGTGGGCATTCGTGTGTGCCCGGAGCGCCGTCGGGCAACGCGCCCGTGACGTCCGGGGCAGGACCGACGCCGACCCATCGCATCGGTCCAGCCGGGGGTGGCGAGCGTGACAACGTACCTGTCACAATGGCCCGCGAGCATCCGGGTCGGCGAGCGGGGAGTCATGGGGGCGCCTCGCTCGCGCCATACCCAGAGTGGAGCACCCGGACCGAGATCGCCCGACCGTCACCATACGAAGAGGCAAGATCCGAGCGGATGCTACGCATCATCCATACCGCGGACGTCCACCTTGGCGCCCGCCATGACGACCTCGGCGAGCAGGCGAGTGCCCAACGAGAGCGCCAATTCGCCGCCTTCGTCGCCACGATCGATCTTGCGATCGCCGAGAAGGTCGACCTCGTCCTGATCGCGGGCGATCTCTTCGACAGCAACGTCCAACCGCGTCGCTCCGTCGAGCGGGTAGCGGCACAGCTCAAGCGGCTCGTCGCCGCGAAGATCCGATCGGTGATCCTGCCCGGCACCCATGACGCGTACGACCGGTCATCGATCTATCGCGCGTACGACCTGAAGTCCCTGGCCGGCAGCACGCCCGACGACGACTGGTTGACCGTCCTGACGTCGGCTCGCCGCGGGATCCACATCGGGGCCTGCGACGTGGTCGTCCATGGCCCCGTCTTCCCGACGAAGAAGGCGCCACACAGCCCGATGCAGGACATCGACGTCGCCGGCCAGAAGGGCCGTGCGACGTGGCACGTCGGCATCGTCCATGGCGCCGTGGCGATACCGGGCAAGACCGACCGCGACGACGTCGTCATCACGACCGACGAGATCGGCGCCAGCGGTCTGGACTACCTCGCGCTCGGTCACTGGCATTCGATGCAGCAGGCCAAGGCGGGCGGCGTCACCTATGCGTACGCAGGCGCCCCAGAGCCGGTCGCGATCGATCAGGACCGGGCCGGCAAGGTGCTCCTCGTCGAGCTCCAGGAGACGGGGACGGGTCGGAGCGTGACGCTGACGGAGCGTCCCGTCGGGAAGACGCGCTTCGAGAAGCTCGACCTGGACGCCGCGGGTGTCACGACCCAGGCTGCCCTGATCGAGAGCCTCGCCCGGAAGGGCGACCCAGACCTGGTCCTGGACGTCCGTATCGTCGGGGTGCGGCCCGACGAGCTCGATCTCCAGACCGACGAGATGGAGTCGGCGCTGGCATCTTCATTCCTCAAGGTGCGGGTCCGGGACGTCAGCCTGCCGGCGCTCACAGAAGGTGCGCTGCCATCTGCGGAGACGATCGCGGGAGCCTTCATCCGGGATCTCGAGGCCCGCATCGCGGAGCTCGAGGCGACGCCGCCGGATGACGGCGTCGGCGACCCCGCAGCCGAAGCAGCGGAGTTGCGTGACGCGCTTCGGCTCGGTCGGCTGCTGCTCGCCGGGCACGAGGTCTCGCTGTGAGGATCCGGCGGCTCCAGGTCCGCGACCTGCGCCGGTACCGCGAACTCGACATCGATCTGGCGCCCGGCGTCACGGTCGTCCGGGGGCCGAACGAAGCGGGCAAGAGCACGATCCAGCGAGCCATCGAGCTCGCCCTGACCCGTCGCGTCACGAGCACCGCCGCCGACCTCGAGTCCCTTCGACCGTGGGACGCCAGCCCGGATGCGCGTCCCTGGGTCGCGATCGAGTTCGAACAGGACGAGGAGGACGGACGTCTCGCGACGGGCTCAGTCGAGAAGCTGTTCGGCGGTCAGAAGGGGACCGTCGACCTCGTCTACGACGGCCAGCGCATCAACGATCCGGCCCTCGCCGACCAGGTCCTCGCCGAGTTGTCGGGCATCCCGACCGAGTCGTTCTTCCGCTCGACCGCGTCCGTGCGCCATCACGAGCTCAGCGACCTCGCCCGCGACGAGACCGCGCTCCGAGACCGTCTCCAGGCGAGCATCAGTGGCGCCGATCGCGGCACCGGCCGAGCCAAGAAGCGGCTCGACCGCGCCATCTTCGAGCTGACGACGAAGGGCGACAAGAACCCAGGCCGCCTGAAGATCGCAGAAACGACCGTCGCGCAAACCGCGGCAAGCGTCGAGAAGGGCGAGGCGGCTCTCGAGCAGCTCGAACGCGATCGCGACGCGCTGTCCGCGGCGCGCGAGCGGCGTTTCGAGGCGGATCGAGCGCTCGCCGAGAAGCGAGCCATGCTCGAGAAGGCGCGCCAGGCGGAGCGTCTCGATGCCGAGCGGACGGCGGCACGCGAGCGCTACGAGCGCTTCCGCGAAGCGGTCGAGGTCTCGACGGAGCTCGACGAGCTCGCGCAGTCGCACCCCTCGCCGAACCCACTCCCGGTCGTTCGTCAAGCGGTCGAACGCCTTCGGGTGCTTGACACGCGCATACGTGAGCTCAACGCCGCGCTCGCGGGTGAGATCGACGTCCGCTTCGATGTCGCCCCGGAGCCGACATGGCGCCCGATCTCGCGCGTCGGTCTGATCGCGGTCGTGCTCGGCCTGATCATCGCCGGTGGCGGCTTCGTCCTCGATCTCCTGAACATCCTCGACTTGGGCATGGTGCCGTTGTTCATCGGGGTCGCGATCGCGCTCATCGGTGCCATCCTCAGCGGCGTCGCGGTGTATCTCAGGCGGGGTTCGCGCATGCGCGAGGAGCTTCGCGACGTCGAGATCGACCGGCGGTTGCGCGGCCGATCCGAGATGGAGGCAGAGCTCCGTCAAGCCGAGGCGGACACCGCACAGCAACTCGGCACGCTCGGCCTTGACGACCTCGCTGCGGCCGAGGATCTGCTCGCCCGCGAGGAGGCGCACGTCGCCCGGATGGACCAGCTGTCCGCGCAGCTCGACGGGTTGGTCGGCAAGGAACCGCGCGAGACGCTGCCCAAGTCACGCGACACGGCGGCGCTCGAGATCGAGCAGAAGACGAACGCGCTCGAGGCGCTCGGGCCGATCGCGAAGGAGCCGCGGGCCCGCGAGCGGCTCGAGGTCGAGGTGCGTGACCAGGAGGGCGCGCTCGATCGCGCGCGCGACGACGAGGCGAACGCACGGGCACGCGTCGAGGCGAACACCGTCGATGCCGAGCAGGTCGCGTCCGAAGCGGAGCACCTCGCCGTCTGGCGGGAGCAGCTTGCCCTTCTGCAGCGCCGCCACCGCGTCCTGGCCGCGACGCTCGCTGCCATCGAACGTGCGGAAACGGCCACGATGAAGACCGCGACGCGCTACCTCGAAGGCCACATGAACCGCGACGTGTCGACGGTGACCGGCGGCCGCTACCGGCGCGTGCGGGTCGACGACAAGACGCTCGACATCGAGATCCACGCGCCGGAACGGGGTGACTGGGTGCCCGTGTCGACGCTCAGTCAGGGCACGCTCGACCTCGTCTATCTCACTGCCCGCCTCGGGCTCGTCCGTCTCGTCACCGGCGATCGCCGACCGCCACTGGTCTTCGACGATCCGTTCGTGACGCTGGATGACGAGCGCGCGACCCGCGCGCTCGCGCTGCTCAAGCGTGTCGCCGACGACTTCCAGATCATCTATCTCACGACCTCGGATCGCTACGACGCGGCGGCGCACGCCGTCGTCGAGCTGCCGGGACCCGCGACCGTCGACGAAGGGGTCGAGGACCCGGCACTCCGCCCCGTGGAGGCGGTCACCGGGGTGGGCGCCTGATCGAGGGGCTCTCGCCGGGGGCGGTGACCGTCATCTTCGGACTCGCCGCCGCGGTCGCGTGGGGCGCCGGTGACTTCGGTGGCGGTCTCGCGAGCCGACGCGTGCCGGTCTACGGCGTGGTCCTCGTGTCGCAGGCGGCGGGTGGCGCGCTGTGCCTCGTTTTGGCGCTGGTCCTGGGCGAGTCGTTCCCGACGGGGAAGGACCTGCTCGTCTGCATCGCCGCCGGGCTCGTCGGTGGGTTGGGGATCACGATGCTGTACCGCGGTCTCGCGATCGGCCGGATGGGGATCGTCGCGCCGATCACCGGCGTCCTCGCGGCCGTCATCCCGGTCATCGCTGGCTTCGTCATCCAGGGCGTTCCGCCACCGCTCGTGATCGTGGGGATCGTGCTCGCGATCGTCGCCGTCGTGCTGGTGTCACGCGTCGCGGATGAGACGGGCGGCCGGGACGGACTGACCGAGGCGCTGGTGGGTGGTACCGCGATCGGGTTGTTCGGTGTGGCGATCGCCCAGCTCTCGCCGGGTGACCTGTTCGCGGATCTCACGACGATCCGCCTCGTCCAGGGCCTGCTCGTCGTCCTGATCGTCATCGCGACCCGCGCGGCGTGGCGACCGGGTCGGCTCGTGCTGCCGCTCATCCTGATCGGGTTGCTCGACACGGTCGGCAACGCGCTCTACCTGGCAGCCGTCCAGACCGGCCAGCTCGCGATCGCCTCAGTGCTGTCGGCGATGTACCCGGTCGCCACGGTGATCCTCGCGGCGGCGGTCCTGCGCGAGCCGATCACGCGTGACCACACGGTCGGCATCGCGCTGGCCGCGGCGGCCATCGCGTTGATCAGCCTGGGCGGAGGGTAGGTCGCCGGTCGAGCGTGAGCGCGAGCGCGTCGTCCGGCGTCCGGACGACGACGATCTGGTCGAAGCCCTCGCGTGCGAGGACGTCCGCATCGACCGTCCGCCGGACCGCGTTCAGATGGCGCTCGATGACGTGGTCGTCGACGACCCGCGATCGTCCTTTGTTCTGACCCCTCACCGTCGCGGGGTCGATATCGAGCACGATCGCGGTGACCGGGATCCCAGCCGCACGGGCGCGCGCGACGAGCGGGCGTCGGACCGTGGGCTCGGTGTTCGTCGCGTCGACGACCGTGAGCTGCCAACGCGCGAGCCGCCTACCGACCGTCCGATGCAGGATCCGGAACGCCACGCCCGAGACGCGCTGGTCCCCCTCGTCGCCCGAGATCAGCGCGCGCAGCGCGTCGGACGAGACGATCTCGTCGGCCGCGAACAGTCGAGCCGCAAGCGTCGACTTGCCGGCACCCGCCGCGCCCACCAGCACGACGAGACTCGGATCTGGTAGGACGATCCGTGCCATCCCGGGATGATGCCGCGGGTGGAGCTCAGCGCGCTGCGATCCGCCGTACTTCGTATCCGCCGGCCTCGGCGGCACGGATCTCGTAGGCCGGCTGGTCGTAGACCGTCGGTCCGTGCTTCGCGAGACCGTCGGTCAGGCGGAACCGTGACGCGTGCCAGGGGCATTCGATGCAACCGTCGACGATGCGGCCGTCGTGGAGCGGTCCGCCGGCATGCGCGCACACGTCATGCATCGCGTGGACGGTGTCACCGACCCGGACGACGACCAGGTCGTTGCTGCCGGCGCGCATCTTGGTCGGCGCAGCTTCCGGCAGCAGCGCGAGGTCCGCGACCGTGCCGGTATCGAGGCGGATCCACTTCGTCCCAGCACCGCGGAACGCGTGCCGGCTGACCATGTTGCCCGCTACGTAGACGACGTCGCCACCGACGAAGGCACCTGCGGTCACGATCAGGAACCCGATGACGGACAGCGCGATCGGGACGGTCCTGTCGGCCGGCGCACCGGCGCGAAGCACGGCGGACACGATCAGCACGAGCAAGGCGACCGTCATCAGCGTCGCGTGGAGCGTCGCGCGGGTGCGCGCCAGCCCGTCGGTCTCGCTGTAATCCGCGAGGCCGGACACCGCGGCCGCGACCATGGACAGGATCGTCGCGACGAGCGTGATATCGGCTGCCGTCGGTTGACCGATCAGGTCGAGGACCACGGAGCCGAGCAGGAGTCCGATCGGGATGTCCGTGATCGCGGCGTGGAGCGGGTGGCCCAGCCAACGCCCCTGGAGAAGATCACGGACCGGGGCGATCGCGCGGAAGAGCGCCCGCGTCCATCGTTCGTTGAAGTCGCCGAAGGGCTTTGCCCAACCGTCGTTGATGGCGACCAGTCGCGCGAGGAACCGTGCCACCCTGCCACCTCCCATCGAAATCTACGCCCACCGGTGTGGCGCGGATGTTGCAGCGACGTTGCAGCGGCAGCCATCCACATCTCGTCCACATAGGTGTGAAAGTCGGGGATAAGCCCAGCGCGTTTCGCCGCAAGTTCGTGGATAAGGCCGTTGTGGCCGATGTGGCCCCGCCGGTACATTTCGTCTTGCCCGAAGGGGCAGGTGCGAACCGCCAGACCGGACCGGGGAGTGATCCACGGAGCGGTCCCGGGAACCGGGTTCGACGGCCGCAAGGCCGGCGAGCGAGGGACTCGGACGGAGCGCAGTGACTCCGGACTTGTTCGGAGCCGCTGTGAGACGGCTAGCGGTCCTCCCACCAGTTCCTTCGGGCGCTTTCGTGTGCGCCGCGCCGTCGCGCCTCCGGCCGTGTACCCGCTGCACAGCGGCCTCGCTCATCGCTCGCTAGGCTGCGCCGGGTGACCACGGCTTCCCTCGATCGACCACCGGTCGACGCGCGCCCCGCAGCTGGGCCGGCGCAGGACTGGCGGCGCCTGCTCGCGGTCTTCTGGCTGACCTCGATGGTCGAGGGGCTCGGCGTCAGCCAGATCTTCGCCCTCGTCCCGAGCTACCTGCGTCAGATGGGAGTGCCACAGGACGAGCGGCTCGCATTCGTCGGCCTCTTTTCCGCGCTGATCTTCGTCGTGGGCATGCCCCTCGTCCCGTTGTGGGGCGTGTGGGCCGACAAGTACAGCCGCAAGGCCGTGATCGTCAGGAGCGCCGTGATCGAGGCGGTCGTCTTCGCCGGCGTCGCGTTGTCGACCGAGCCGTGGCAGCTCGCCGTGAGCATGCTGCTCATCGGGTTCCAGTTGGGAAACACAGGCGTGATGCTTGCCGGCATCCGCGACGTGACGCCACGAGCCCGGCTCGGGACCGTGATGGGGATCTTCGGGTCGTCCACAGCCGTCGGCATGGCGTCCGGTCCCGCGCTGGCAGGTGTGCTGATCGACGGGTTCGGCTGGTCACTGCCGATGGTGTTCTGGCTGTCGTCGGCGCTGTCCATCGGGACCGCGCTGCTGGTGACCTTCGGCTCACGCGAGATCCGGCCCTCGGTCGTGCCCGAAGGTCGCGTGTTGACGCTCGCGTTCGGCGCGGTCCGGAGCGTGCTCAGCGATCCGGCGGTTCGGCGCATCTTCCTGATCTTCGGCGTGTCCTTCCTGGCCAACCAGATGAGCCGCCCGTACGTGCCGATCGTCGTGGAGGGCGTCGCAGGCACGGGCGCGGGGCTCGCGTCGGCGATCGGTCTCGTGATGGGGACCGCGGCGCTGGTCGGCGGCCTGATGGCGCCGCTCGGCGGCTGGCTCGGTGACCGGTTCGGGTTCCGCCACGTATTGGTCGGCGCGCTCGCGCTCGGCGGAACGGTCCTCGCGCTGATGCCGTTCGTGCCGACGGTCGGGACCCTCGCCGCACTCGCCGTCGGGATGGCCGCCGCGACCGGGACGGTCAGCGCGATGGTGTTCGGCCTGCTCTCGACCGAGGTTCCCGCCGACCGACGCTCGTCGACCCTGAACCTCGTGTACCTGCCGCTCTATGCAGCTGGCATCATCGGCCCGGCGCTCGGTGCTGTCGTCGTGGTCGTCGGTGGCATCCCGGGGCCATTCCTGCTCGGGTCGGCCGTGTTCTTCACCGGCGCCGTGTTGATCGCGACACGTGCGTCTCGCGGCTCCCGAGCCACCTCGCCCACGTCGACCGCGACGTAGCGAGGATGCCGCCGGGTGGCGGGCTCTGGCGGGGAAACGGAGGCGCCGACGACCTCCCCCCAGGAGGACCGTCGGCGCATGGAGTGGCGAGCTCTCGCCTTCCATACGCCGATCGCGGCGGGACGGATCACTCCGGTTTACGAGGTCGAGGCGAGTTGCCCGAAGCGCTTCCCGAGCCGGCCCGGGAGTGGCGGCGCGGGCGCCACGTTCTCGCGGACCGCGATGACCGCCAACAGCATCGATAGCCCGCCGTACCAGAGTGCCGGCAACGCGAGCATCCCGGCGACCGGCACCGTCCAGCGCCGACCGGTCCACGCCCCCCAAACCACGATTGCGACGGCCACCGGGAAGCGGACGACGAACGGGATCGGCACTGCCGCCCAGGTCCCATCGCGGCCGGCAACGCGACTCAGGACCTCGGCCCACCCGAACCACGCGTCGGGCAGCAGTACGAACGACACGGCCACGATCGCAGCCGTCCCAGCCAGGGCGATCGCAAGGTTCCGCCATTCCTGACGGACGACGAACCAGAGCAGCCCGATGCCTGGGGTGATCTTCGTCAACAGGACGAGCGACCACGTCCATGGCCAGCGGAACCCGAGGACGATCGCGGCCGCGAGCAGCAGGTGGATGTTCCCGCCAGCGAGCTCCATGAGCGCCAGCACGACCCCGACCGCCAGCCAGCGTCGTCCGGTCAGCACGACGAGCGCGGCGAGCAGGATCAACGTCCATGCCGCCATGAACGCCTGCCACGGCAGGATCCGGATCGGCTGGAGGACCTGCAGGAACGCCGGGGAGTAGACGTAGGCGATGGGGTCGGTCCAATCGGACCTGGCGTATGGGTCGTCGAGCGAGGGGAACCAGTAGCAATACGCGTCCTGGCCGGTGCCCCACAACCGACCCCACGGCGACGACAACTGCACGATCACCAGCCAGGCCACCGCCGCGAGTCCGGGGCCGAGCCACGGATGCTCGTCCAGCCACCGTCCGAGACGCCTCGTACGTTCCGCGAATCGTGCCTCGACGCGGTCGCCGAGACCCTCCGTGATGCGTCCGGTCACCACACCCTGTGCCGTACCATTCCGCCGTGCCCAACCTGCCCTTCGCTCGTCCGCTGCCGCGCCCGCGCCGACGCATGGTCGGCGAGGCCGACATCGTGCTGCCCGAGGCGGTCGCGGACCCCGAGATCATCGAGGCGGCGGGCATCCGCTGGATCCACATCGAGTCGCCGCGCACCGCCGACCGGGATTGGCTGGAAGAGCACTTCGATTTCCACCCGCTCGACTACGAGGACGTCTTCTCGCGCAACCAGCGCCCGAAGCTCGACCAGTACGACGACTACGTCTTCATCGTGCTGCACTTCCCACTGTTCGACAAGGACACGAGCCGGATCCTCACGGCTGAGCTCGACCTCTTCATGGGGCCCGATTTCCTGGTCACGTTGCCGAACATGCCCCTTCCGCCCATCTCGGCGATGTTCGAGCGGTATCGCGAGAAGGACGACCTGCGCGAGGAGGTCTTCTCGAAGGGCACCGGTTACCTGCTCTACAAGATCGTCGACACAGGGGTCGATGCGTC
>DASSZA010000010.1:0-2463 GCA_035703005.1 Candidatus Limnocylindrales bacterium
AGTACGGCCACGCGGTCATCAAGCTGGAGCCCCAGGAGAAGGGCGCGGGCTACGAGTTCGTCGACAAGATCGTCGGAGGCACCATCCCGCGCGAGTACATCAAGTCCGTCGATGCGGGCATCCGCGAGGCCCTCGAGACCGGCATCTTCGCCGGCTTCCCGGTGGTCGACGTCAAGGCCACGCTCCACGATGGCTCGTACCACGAGGTCGACTCGTCCGAGATGGCGTTCAAGATCGCCGGTTCCATGGCGGTCAAGGACGCGTTCACCAAGGCCGACCCGGCCATCCTCGAGCCGATCATGCGCGTCGAGGTGACGATGCCCGAGGAGTTCATGGGCGACGTCATCGGCGACCTCAACAGCCGCCGCGGGCAGATCGAGGGGATGGAGTCCCGGAGCGGGACCCAGGTCGTGCGGGCGTTCGTCCCGCTCGCCCAGATGTTCGGGTACGTCACGGACCTGCGATCGATGTCGCAGGGCCGGGCGACGTCCTCGATGGAATTCAGCCACTACGCCGAGGTGCCAGCGAGCCTGGCCTCGGAACTCGTCCAGAAGTCCAAGGTCTAGGCAGGGAGCAGACGACCACCATGGCCAAGAAGAAGTTCGAGCGCACCAAGCCGCACGTCAACATCGGCACGATCGGCCACATCGACCACGGCAAGACGAGCCTCACCGCGGCGATCACCAAGTACCTGGCCCTCAAGGGCAAGGCCGAGTACCGCGCCTTCGATTCGATCGACAACGCCCCCGAGGAGCGCGAGCGCGGCATCACCATCGCCATCGCCCACGTCGAGTACGAGACCGACGCCCGCCACTACGCCCACGTCGACTGCCCCGGGCACGCCGACTACATCAAGAACATGATCACCGGCGCCGCCCAGATGGACGGGGCCATCCTCGTCGTCGCCGCGACCGACGGCCCGATGCCCCAGACCCGCGAGCACATCCTGCTCGCCCGCCAGGTCGAGGTCCCGTACATCGTCGTGTTCCTCAACAAGGTCGACATGGTCGACGACCCCGAGCTGCTCGACCTCGTCGAGCTCGAGGTCCGCGAGCTGCTCTCCAAGTACGAGTTCCCGGGCGACGACATCCCGGTCATCCGCGGCAGCGCGCTGAAGGCCCTCGAGGCCCCCGACGATCCGGCCAACGCGGCCTACGCCCCGATCCAGGAGCTGATGGACGCGGTCGATTCCTACATCCCGACCCCCGAGCGCGCGGTCGACCGGCCGTTCCTCATGCCGGTCGAGGACGTGTTCGGGATCAAGGGCCGCGGGACGGTCGCCACCGGGCGCATCGAGCGCGGCATCGTCAAGGTCGGCGACGAGGTCGAGCTGGTCGGGGTCAAGCCCACCCGCAAGATCGTCATCACCGGCGTCGAGATGTTCAAGAAGCTCCTCGACGAGGGCCAGGCCGGCGACAACGTCGGCTGCCTCATCCGGGGCATCGAGCGCGACGAGATCGAGCGCGGCCAGGTCCTGGCCAAGGCCGGCTCCATCAAGCCGCACACCAAGTTCACCGCGCAGGTCTACGTCCTGACCAAGGAGGAGGGCGGCCGGCACACCCCGTTCTACAACGGCTACCGCCCGCAGTTCTACCTGCGCACGACCGACGTGACCGGGGCCATCGGCCTGCCCGACGGCGCCGAGATGATCATGCCCGGCGACAACGTCGAGATGTCGGTCGAGCTCATCACCCCGATCGCCCTCGAGGTCGGTCAGCGCTTCGCCATCCGCGAGGGCGGCCGGACCGTCGGCGCGGGTGCCATCGTCAGCATCGTCGAGTAACGAGCATGGCGAAGCAGCGGATCCGGATCCGCCTCAAGGCCTACGACCACCGACTGCTCGATCAGTCGGCGGCCCAGATCGTCGAGACCGCCCAGCGCACCGGCGCGGACGTCGTCGGTCCGGTCCAGCTGCCGACCCGCATCGAGAAGTTCACCGTCCTGCGCTCACCGTTCATCGACAAGGACTCCCGCGAGCAGTTCGAGATCCGCACCCACAAGCGGCTCGTCGACATCCTGGATCCGAGCTCGAAGACGGTGGACGCCCTGATGCGACTCAGCCTGGCGGCTGGCGTCGACATCGAGATCAAGATGTGACGCCGCGATGAGTATCGGATTGATCGGCCGCAAGGTCGGCATGACCCAGGTGTTCCAGGATGACGGCACGATGGTGGCCGTCAGCGTCCTGGCCATCGAACCGAATACCGTCACCCGGCTGCGCACGACCGACCGCGATGGCTACACGGCCATCCAGCTCGGGACCGACGTGGTCAAGAAGCTCACCAAGCCCGAGGCCGGCCAGCTCGGCGACCTGCCGAAGGTCGCCACGATCCGCGAGTTCCGGGTCGACAGCGTCGACGACTACCAGGTCGGCCAGACCCTGACGATCGAGGACGTCTTCGCCGCGGGCGATGACGTCGACGTGACCGGCGTCTCGAAGGGCAAGGGCTTCGCGGGCCACAT
>DASSZA010000111.1:0-14228 GCA_035703005.1 Candidatus Limnocylindrales bacterium
ATCAGGACGCCCCCGACCGCCATCGCGAACGGGAGGTTCAGCGAGAGCAGGTATTGCCCGACGTCCACATGCCGATGATGCGCCTCGGTTCTGCGGTTCGGTGCGTGACGGCACCGGGAAATGACGGTCCAGGCATGTTCGAGCCGTGGGGTCCGGATCCCTGTCAGATGCTCGCCACACGAGCGGATGACAGAGATCTGCATGTCGCGACGGGGCATAGCTCACGTGGCCGGCCGTTCACGGAGTCTTTTTCTGTCAGATGCTCCCTACACGAGCCGATGACAGGGATCGCGGGACGTCCAGACTGGAAATCCTGCATGGATATCCGGACTTGCGCCTGGGATCGTTCGCCTCTCGCATGGCCGATGCATGAACATGCGATTGATCGGATGGATCGCCAGCCGATCCTTGTCGATGGCTTCGCCCCACGGGCATTTGACAGGAATGAGGCGGGGCAGCGGCTGCGACCCGCCTCATCGCCTCGCCCGCCGACCCGGCACAGCCGGCGCGACCGCTTACCCCTGTCCGCCCGTCCCGAACTGGCGATCGCCGGCGTCACCGAGACCCGGCATGATGTAGCCCTTCTCGTTCAGCCCTCGGTCGAGCGACGCCGCGTGGATATGCACGTCCGGGTGCGCTGCCTGGACGGCGGCGACACCTTCTGGAGCGGCGATGAGGTTCACGAGCTTGATCCGGACCGGCGTGACGGCGCCCCAGCGCTTGAGCACATCGATCGCCGCCGTCGCGCTCCCGCCCGTCGCGAGCATCGGATCGAGGATCAGGCACAGGTCGACGGTCGCGGAGTCCGGCAGCTTGTTGTAGTACTCGACCGGCCGGAGCGTGCGCTCGTCCCGGAACAGGCCGAGGTGCCAGACCTGCGCCGTCGGCATCAGCTCGAGCATCGCGTCGACCATGCCGAGGCCCGCGCGCAGGATCGGGATCAGCCCGATGCGCTCGCCGAGCTCGCTCGCGACCATCGGCTCCATCGGCGTCGTGATGTCGAGCGGGCGCGTCTTCACGTCCTGCAGCGCTTCATACCCGAGCAGCCACGACAGCTCGCGCACGACCTCGCGGAACTTCTTCGGTTCGGTCGCTTGGTCGCGGAGGATGCCGAGCTTATGGAGGACCGCCGGGTGGGTCGACACGTGCAGCGTGTCGGGGTGGTCGGTCGTCTGGGGCTCCGTCACGGCCCGATGGTAGCGCGGGCGCGTGGGTCGATGACCGCCGCGCGAGACGACGACCGGCGACGACGACCGGCGGCCGCTACCGCTCGATCTCCACCGTCCCCTTCACGAACGCGTCGCCCTTGGTGTCGATATCGCCGAGCGACTCCAGCGCCGATTCCATCAGGTCCGTTCGATACGCGGCGTCGCTCGGCTGCCCCGGGATCGCCCCGGCCTTCACCAGCACCTCGACGGTGTGCTGCCACTCGTCGGGCGCCATCACGCCGACGCCCAGCGGCGAGGGCCAGATCAACGGGTTGACCTCGTTCATCGACCACGCCTCGTGCCCTGGCTTGAGCCGCGTCTCCGCGCTGCCCGACGGTGACGGTGGCGGAGGCGACGGACTCGCTCCGGCCTCGGCGCCGATCGTTTCGCCGGCGGCGACGACGGCGTCGACGCAATCGGAGGGATGGTCCCGGCAATACATCCAGCCCGACGCCGACGCCTTGAGGAACGCCTTCGCGACCGCCTCGTGCCCCTCGTCCGCGAGCCACGACGCTCGCGCGAACACGGCGTCCTGCAGCATCGCGGTGCCCTCGTCGTCGAGGTTGATGACGTCGAAGTCCGTGACCTCGTACGGCTTCCCGGTGCGCCGGTCGGTCGCCTCGAGCACACGTGCATACGTGTCGTTGATCGTCACCTGGGCGACGTCCACCGCGCCTGTCAGCAATGGATCCACGCCCGACCCGAGATCGACCAGCTGCGTGTCGTGGTCCACGTCCAGGCCAGCAGCGACCAACGCGGACGTGACCTCCAGCCGGTCCCCGCCGGGCAGGACGCCGACCTTCTTGTCCTTGAAGTCGACGGGCTCGGTGATCTGCTGGTCCCGGAAGGCCGTCGTCAGCGTCGACGAACGATGGAAGAACTGGCCGATATCGACGAGGTCGGTGGTCGAGGCAGCGCGCGCTGCGAGCACGCGCGGGACCCAGCTGACCGTGAACTCCGGGCCGTTGAGACCGGAGCCGGCGACCTCGGGCGCAACGTCCGGCCCGCCTTCGACGAGCGTCACCTCGAGCCCTTCAGACTCGAAGTACCCCTGGTCGATGGCCGCGACGTAGCCGGCGAACTCCGCACCGAGGCCCCAGCGGAGCTGGACCCGGATGGGCGTGAGGCTGGTGTCAGCGGTCGGCGATGGGGTGGGTCGCGGGGTCGCGGAGACATCGGCGGAGGCCGAGGACGAGGCCGCTGGACGGGTGGCCGACGCCGTCGGCTGGCCACCACCGCAGGCGGCGACGGCGATCAGCGCGGCGATGACGCAGGCAGCCGCCGCGCGCGAAGCGGAAGCGCGAAAAGGAGAAGCCGGCCGCCCTCGGCGGCCGGCCTCTCGGCTCGAGACTCGGGTGCGAGCGGCCGTTACTTGCCGCCCTCCGTGAGGGTCACGGTGGCCTTCTGCCACGACGTGCCCTTCGTGTCCTCGCCGGACAATCCAGCCAAGGCCTTCTCGGCGAGGTCGTTGCGCCAGGCCTTGCCCTCGACGGGCTTGGTCAGGATCTTGCCCGTGGTCGCGACTTCGACGGTCCGGTTGAACGCGGCTTCATCCGTGATGCCGATCCCGTTCGGGGCGGGCCAGATGATCCCGTTCACCTCGTTGAGCTGCCACGTCTGGTGGCCCTTCGGGAGCTTCGCGTCGGACTTCAGGACGATGTCGACGCACGGCTCCGGATTGTCGCGGCAGTAGATCCAGCCCTTGAACGAGGCCTTCAGGAACTTGACCGCGGTGTCCTCGTTGCCGGGCTGGGCGAGCCACGCCTCGGACGCGAAGATCGCGTCCTGGAGCATCGAGGTGCCGTACTTCTCCCACGAGATCACGTTCAGGTCTTCGGGCTTGTACAGCTGGCCGGTCGCCGGATTCTTGGTCTCGAGGACCTGCGCGTACTCGTTGTAGATCATCGCCTGCGCGGCGTCGATCTCACCGGCGGCGAAGGCGACCATGTCGAACTGCTGTTGGACGATCGTGACGTCACTCGGGTTCGCCGGATCGAGGCCCGCCTTGACCAGCCCCGCAAACAGCTCCGACTCGTTCCCGTAACCCCACGAGCCGACCTTCTTGCCCTTCAGCTGCTCGGGCGTCGTGATGCCCTTGTCCTTGAACGAGACCTGGAGCGTCGGCGAGCGCTGGAACACCTGGCCGATCACGACCGGGTCGGCGCCCGACTCGCGCGGCGCGAGCATCCGGGGCACCCAGCTGATGCCGAACTCGGCCTGACCACCGGCGACGACCGTCGCCGGCACGATCTCGACCGCACCCGGCAGGATCGTGACGTCGAGGCCCTCGTCCTTGTAGTAGCCCTGGTCCTTGGCCGCGAAGTAGCCGGCGAACTGTGCCTGCGGGAACCACTGCAGCTGGAGCCGGATCGGCTTGAGCTCGCCAGCCGCGCTGGCGCTCGCAGACTCGCTGGGTGCGGCGACACTCGGTGCCACGCTCGCGGCGGACGGGGCGGACGTCGCCGCGCCACCACCGCTCGAACAGGCTGCCAGCGCCACCGCGAAGGCGGCGAACAGCGCCATCCCTCGTCTCATGGGTACCTCCTCCATGGGATCGGACCGCATCTCCGAGCCGGTCCGCCTCCTCGATGTCGCAGTCTAGCGAACAGGGTGGCGCAGGTGGAGGCCCGCGCCGATATTCGGCGCGCCTACCGCCACTCCGCCTGGCGGTCATACCAGGGCATGACGATCCGCTCGGCGATCGCGACGATCAGGTACAGCCCGATGCCGATGATGCACGCGAAGACGATGGCGGCCCACGACCGTTCGAAATTGAGGAACGCGGAGTAGGTCGCGATGTACTGACCGAGGCTGGAGCGCGGAGCCGCGAAGTATTCGCCGACCACCGCACCGATGGTCGCCAGTGTCACGGCGAGTCGCAGGGCCGTGAAGACGTACGGCAGCGAGTTCGGGACGCGCAGTTTCCGGAAGACCGCCACCTCGGATGCTGCGTACGACCGGAGCAGCTCGAGCGCCCGGGCATCGACGTTGGTCAGGCCGCGGACGGTGTTGATCATGACCGGGAAGAAGCACAGGACCGCCGCGACCATCGCCTTCGACAGCTGCTGGTCCAGCCCGAACCAATTGTTGAAGATCGGCGCGAACGCGAGGATCGGGACGGAGCTCGCCGCCACCGCGAACGGCATCAGCGAATCCTGCATGAATCGATACCGCGCCGTGACCATGCCGATGACGATCCCGGCAGTCGCGCCGATCACGAGACCCGCGAGGATCTCCAGGAAGGTGTACCGGGCGGCTGCGTACAGCTCGGGCAGGTAGGTGACCCAGGTCTCGGCTATCGCCAGGGGCCGCGGCAGGATGAACTGCTTGATGCCGAACGAACGGACCGCGATCTCCCACACGGCGAGCAGCCCGACGAGCAGGAGGGTCGGGGGACCCCAGGCCCGGATCCCGCGCATCAGCCCAGCGCCGAGCCCGCCGCGACCGGCGGGCGTCGCGACCTCGGCGGCGGTCATCCGGACAAGCCTTCGGCCGCGACCCGCCGCTCGGCGAGGTCGTCGTCGTCCCCGTCGGTCGAACCCGCGCTTCTCTCGTCGCCCCGGAGCGCCTCGCGGACCGCGGTGACGAGGTGGAAATACTGCTCGAGCTCGCGCGTCTCGACGTTCCGCTCACGCGGCAGGTCGATGTCGATGATCGAGCTGATCCGGCCGGGCCGTGGAGACATCACGACGACGCGCGTCGACAGGAAGACGGCCTCGGCGATGGAATGGGTCACGAACACGATCGTCGTCTCGGTCCGTTCCCAGATCTTCAGCAGCTCGAGGTTCATCCGCTCGCGGGTCATCTCGTCGAGCGCACCGAACGGTTCGTCCATGAGCAGCAGTGCGGGGTCGACCGCCAGCGCCCGGGCGATGGCGACGCGCTGCTGCATGCCACCGGAGAGCTGCCACGGGTAGTGCCCGGCGAAGTCGGACAGCTCCACGAGCCGGAGGTGCTCCTTCGCTCGCTCCGCCCGTTGCGCCTTCGACGTGCCGCTGATCTCGAGCGGCAGTTCGACATTGCCCTGGACCGTCCGCCAGTCGAACAGGACCGGTGCCTGGAAGACCATCCCGTAGTCGCGGTCACGACGTGCCCGTTCGGCCGGTTTGCCGTTGACCGTGATCGTGCCCGATGTCGGCGGTGTCAGGTCGCCGATCAGCCGCAGCAACGTCGACTTGCCGCAGCCGGACGGCCCGATGAGCGACACGAACTCGCCGGCGGCGATCGAGAGGTCGATGCCCACGAGCGCCTCGACACGCGTCGCGCGCTGGCCACGAGCGTCGAAGACCTTCGAGACGCCGGCGATGTCGACGACCGGTCGCGCCTGGGTCGTTTCGTTCGTCATGCGAGCGCTGCCTCCGGCCGTCGCTCGTGCCGCAGCACCCAGTTCTCGACACCGGCGACGAGCAGATACACGCCGATGCCCAGGAGCGACGAGACCGCGATCGTCGCCCACAGATATTCCGCGTTGAGCGAGTAGTACTGCATGCCCGTGATGATCTGGCGCGCGAGCCCGTCCTGGATAAGCGAGGGCAGCTCTCCGACGATCGAGCCGACGACCGCGGCCGGCGCGGCGATGCGGAACCCGGTGAACAGGTACGGACGCGACGCCGGCAGACGCAGCTTGCGGAGGATCGCCCATCTCGATGCGGCATACGACCGCATCAGCTCCATCGCCCGCGGATCGAATGCCCGCAAGCCGCGGAGTGCGGCGATCGTGACCGGGAAGAACGTGAGATAGGTCGACACGATCGCGACGCCGAACCAGTCGGCCTTGAGGCCGATGACGATGAGCGGAGCGATGGCGATGATCGGGATCGTCTGGCTCGCCACGACGAGCGGCAGGATGGCCCGTTCGAGGATGCGGACGTGGACGAGCAGGATCGCGAGGAGCATCCCGATCGTCGAGCCGAGGGCGAACCCGATCGCGGCGTTGCGGAGCGTGAACAGCGCCGCGCGCAGCAGCCTCGTGACGGTCGTGTCACCGACCGCGTCCTGGGCGCCGAACTCCCCGGCGATCGCCCAGACGTGGGGCAGCTTGACGTCGGTCGCGAACGCGAACTTGAGCGGCGGGTCGTGATCGATCGTCACGCCCGTCCCGAGCACGTTCTCGATGTGCCACGTGTCGCCGCCGATGAACTTGATCGCCTCCCAGGCGATGAGCAGGACGACGAGGACGGTGAGGAAGCCGACGAGCGGGCGGAGGCGCCGGCGGACCGATGCGCTCCTCGCCATCGGCTAGTCGGTCACCGCCTGGTCGGCGATGTCGAGCGCGGCGTCGATGATCTCGAACCCCTGCGCCAGCTCGTCCTCGGTGATGCACAGTGGCGGGTTCGTATGGATCGAGTTGTTGGCGATCATCGTGTAGAGCCCGTGCTCGCGGAAGTACTTCCCGATCGCCTTCATCTCGTCCGACGTGCCGTTGAACGGGGTCAGCGGCGTCCACGGATCGTGGCTGCGGACGAGATCGATGATCCCGAACAGGCCGAGGTTGCGGGTCGCCCCGACGGACGGATGCTCGGCGGCCAGGCGCACGTGCATCTCGCGCATCCGTTCGCCCATCCGCGCCGCGTTCTCGATCAGGCCGTCCTCCTCGTACACCCGGAGCGTCGCCAGCGAGGCTGCCAGCGACACCGGGTGTGACGAGTACGTGAGGCCGCCGTAGAACATCTTGTCCTCGAACGCCTCGGCGATCTTGTGCCGCATCGCGACGGCACCGAGCGGCAGGTACGACGAGGTCAGGCCCTTGGCCATCGTCATCAGGTCGGGGACCGTGTCCCAATGGTCGATGGCGAACCACCGGCCGGTGCGCCCGAAGCCGGCCATCACCTCGTCGGCGACCATCAGGATCCCGTGGCGGTCACAGATCTCGCGGACGCCCTGGATGTAGCCGTCGGGTGGGATCAGGATCCCGTTCGTCCCGACGATCGTCTCGAGGAAAACGGCCGCGATGGTCTGCGGGCCCTCATACCGGATGACGTCCTCGAGCCCCTGCAGGCTCTCCTCGACTGGACGTGGCTCGGCCTCGCCCCAGCGATGCGTGTCGGGATAGCGGACGACACCGACGAGGCCGGGCTCGTTCGCCCACCGCCGCGGGTCGCCGGTGAGCGTCATCGCACCCATCGTCGCGCCGTGATACGCGCGGTACCGGGCGAGCACCTTGTAGCGACCGGTGTAGTGGCGGGCGAACTTGATCGCGTTCTCGATCGCCTCGGCACCGCCGAGCGTGAAGAAGACCTTGTCCATGTCGCCCGGGAGGATCTCGGCGAGCTTCTGCCCGAGGCGGCCACGGATCTCCGTCGCGAATGCGGGCTGGACGAACTGCAGCTTGTTGGCCTGCTCGGTGATCGCGTCGATCACGCGTCGGTCGCCGTGGCCGATGTTGACCGACATCAGCTGGCTGTTGAAATCGAGGATCCGCTTGCCTTCGGGCGTGTAGAGCCAGACGCCCTCCGCATGGTCGACGACGATCGGGTCGATCGCGCCCTGGACCGACCAGGAGAAGAAGGTATGTGCGCGGTTGAGGGCGACGATCTCCTCGCTGGTCATCGCCTTGGATGCAGTCCCGATGCCCATGGGTCCTCCTCTGCGTCGCGGGCGCCGTGGCACCGCGAGCGCGAGACCGGATTACAGCACATCTGTACGCCCGTGACGGTCCCTTCCGTCAGCCGGTCCTTCTCGGTGGGACGAGCACGGTCATGCCGCCGGGTGCGACGCGTGCCGCGAGCCAGCCCGGCGCGTGGACGTCGCCGTCGATCTCGACAGGTTGCGCCGGGTTCGACACGATCCGCACCTCGCGGACGGTCCGTCGGATCGTGTCCCCGCCCAGGTCCCCGGTCCGCAACAGCAGGTCGGCGGCGCTGCGCAGGCCGCCGGGGAGGCCGCGGCCGGCCACGACCAGCAGGTCGAGCTGGCCATCGGCCGGGTCGATCGGCCGCCGCGGCCCGACGAGACCCGGGATGATCTCGCCCGTGTTCGCGACGAGGACGAGGTGGCCGTGCCGCTCGAACGTCTCGCCGTCAGCGGTGATGACCAGGTCGACCGGCGCGAGGCGAAGCATCTCCCGGAGCGTCGCGCCGACGTAGGCGCCGAACCGCAGCCGGCGTTTCCACTCCTCGTGGGCGGTGGCCATGATCCGCGCGTCGAGGCCGGTCCCCGCCGCGACGACGAACGGGCCGCTGCCATCGGCGGTCGCCTGCCCGTCGCGGCCCCACTCGGCGAGGCCGAGATCGATCGTCCGCGGCCCACCGTCGCGGATCGCGCTGACCGCCGATCGCAGGCCGCGGATGCCAAGGCTGGCGGCAAGCGCGTTGCCGGTCCCGGCCGGCACGATCGCCAGCGGGATCGACCTGCCGGCGAGGATCCCGGCGGCGTGTCGGACCGTGCCATCGCCTCCGACGACGGCGACTAGCGGGGCCCCGATCAGCGCCTCGAGCGCCGATCCGGCCGCCTCCTGCGTGTCATCGACGATCGTCGGCGCTCGTCCGATCCGGGCGGTGACCGCGGCGGCGACGACATCGATGAACGCGCGTCGCCGTTCGGGGTCGCGGACGCGCGAAGCACCCCGGTTGATGACGAGCTGCGGCGCGGTAGCATCGGTGTCGTGCGGCATGGGCCGCCGATCGTACGCCCCGACGACGCGGCTGGAACCGATCGACCGGAGGAGACTGATGGACCGCGCCGGCTTCCGTGCCTGGCTCCAGCGCTACATCGATGCGTGGCGGCTCAACGACGCCACCGCGATCGGCGACCTGTTCAGCCTCGACGTGCGCTATGCGTTCGACCCGTTCAGCGAAGCGATCGTCGGTCGCAACGCCGTCATCGAGGCCTGGCTCGGCGATCCCGACGCCCCCGGGTCCTGGGAGGCTGATTACGACGTGCTGGCGGTGGACGGCGATGTGTTCGTCGCCCACGGTCGGACCCGTTATCTGACCGACGATCGAAGCGCTGTCGATCGCGAGTTCGCCAACGTGTTCGTGTGCCGCTTCGACGGTGACGGACGTTGCCGCGAGTTCACCGAGTACTACATGCGCCGGCGGACGGAGCCGTCGGTCGAGGAGTCGGTCGTCGACTGAGTCGGGGGAGGCGTCCGTGGCACGACCACCCGGAGCGAGCCAGGTCGTGTCGTGTAGGTCACCGGTGTCTCCCGCAGGTCTTCGGAATCGGCCCGTGCCGGCAGCGGATGCGAGCTGGTGATGCGAACGGTCGATGAGCGGTGCGTCGTGACCTGTGGCGCGTAGCGTCGCCGTCCGAACGCGATCGACGCGAGGTGGCGGAGAAGCTCCCATTTCGAGAAGCGCCGGAAGACGCGGACATCGAACTTGCCGTCATCGAGACGCGCGCCCGGCGCGACCGTCATCCCGAGCCCGAGATAGGGGCCGTTGGAGACCGCGACCATCAGGGCACGGGTCGTGATCGTCTCGTCATCGAGCTCGACGATCATCCGCGCGGGGCGATACCGCAGCGCGACCCACAGCGTCCGCGCGATCGACAACGGATCGCCCTGATCGGCGCGCGTTACCTCGCGAAAGATCGCAGCATTCAGGCCGACCGAGCCTGCCTCGAAGAAGGGCACGACCCGACCGTCGGGCCCGGTCGCCTCGCCCGTGTCGATAGCACGGATCTCCCCGTCGCGCAGCACGTCCGCGGCGGCATCGACGTCGCGCTCGATGCCGAGGGCGCGGGCGATGTTCATCACGCGCCCGAGCGGCAGGATGCCGAGGGCCGTCTCGGTCCCGAGCAGATCCTCGGCGACGAGATGGACCGTGCCGTCACCACCGGCAGCCACCACCACATCGACGCCATCGCTGACCGCCTGGCGGACGATCGCCCGCGCCTCGGCCTCGTCAGCGGGCTCGTGGACCTCCGCCTTGACCCCATGGCGCTCGAGGATCTCGCTGAGGTCGTCGACGCTGCCGCCCGGCCGGAGGGCCGTCGGCAGCCCTGCGGACGGGTTCCAGATGACCATCATCCGCCGGCCGTGGGTCTCGGTCGGGGCCGCGGCGCCGAGCGACGCCGTCATGGCTGTTCACTCGTGCCGCGCGCCTTCCAGCTGCGGTAGAGGCGGCTGAGCCCGAGGAGGTAGCTGAGGCCGAGCAGATACGACGCTGAGACATCCGTGAACCAGTGGTGTCCCTGATAGACGCGACTCGGGCCGACGAGGGCGACGAGCGCGACGAAGGGCGCGGTCACGAGACGGCGCAACCAGGTCGGCCGGAGCAACGTGTGGGCGAGGTACGCGGCGAAGCCGTAGACGCCGACGTACGTGATCGTGTGGCCACTCGGAAAGCTGGAGCCGCCGAGGGGCGCGGCGATGACCCGAACGTCAACGCCAGCGACGGGCCGGGGACGCCGCATCACGTTCTTGACGACCGTCGCGACGAGGGCCGTGCCCCACGCGCCGACCATACCGAGGGCCTCGAGCGGAAGCCAGGCGATCGCCAGCAAGGCGATCATGACGGCCGGGATCACACGGCTCTGCGGAGGGAAGCCGGGCCACGAGACCGCCTCCATCAGGCGGGTCAGCCAGGGGTTCGACCAGCGTTGCATCTTGACCGTCACGGCAAGGTCGATCGCGTCGCTGCGCCGGGCCCGGACGAGGCCGAAGATCGCGAGGAAACCGAGGAGCCCGAGACGCTCGACGACGTCGGCTGTGCGACCGCGCCGGACTGCGGTCGGCGGAGCGACCGTGACGTCCGCGGTCGGGATGGGTGTCTGGGGGCCGGCGTTCACGGGCGGAGCATGTCGATGACACGGGAAGGCCGGCGTCGCCGCGAGGCGACGCCGGCCTGCAGTCCCGTTACAAGGAGCGCGTCAGCTGCTCGCGTCGGTCTGGCGGAGCCGCGTCCGGTTCCCGCTCGTGCCCGAGGTTCCGGCGGATGCGCCGGACGAACCGGTGCTGCCCCCGGAGCCGGCCGACGTCGAGCCCGTCCCGCTCGAGCCACCGGTCGCGCCGCTACTCGAGCCGCTGGACGTCGAGCCCGAGGAGCTCGAGCTCGAACCGCTCGAGCCGGAGCCCGATCCGCCGGAGCCCGAACGTCCGCGAGACGTTCCCGACGAACCCTGGCCCGACGTCGCCTCGCTCATACGCTGCTCGGCCTGCTCGAGGGCCTCGGTGGCCCTTTCCTCGGCGGTGCCGATCGCTCGCTCCGCGGCCGGTCGCAGGACGCGCCGCTCCGTGGACGTCGCGGGGATCGCGGCGCCGATCGCCGTGCCGACGGCGACGGCGACTGCCCCGACGGCGAGCGGGCTGTCCTCGATCAGGTTCCGCGCCTGCTCGCTGAGGTCCTGCACCCGATAGCCCATCTGATCGGGGACGTCGCTCATCCGGTCGCCCAGCCGATCGAACTGGTCGCTGACTGATTCGACGGCCTGTCCGGCACGCTCGGAGACGCGGTCGCCCACGTCGGACACGCGGTCCCCGACCTCGCCGACCTTGCTGCTGACGCCTTCCTTGGCGCCGCCGGAGCCGCCGTACCGATACGTCTCGCCATAGCGGTCACCGGCGTAACGCGGCTCGCCGTAGTAGTCCGACCCCCGTCGCCACGTCCCGGACGTGTAGGTCTGGCCTTGCGACCGGTGCGTCCACAGCCAAGCCAGGCCGATGCCGGCCATCGCGGCAGGGATCGGGTTCTGCCGGATCGTGTCGATGATCCCGTTACGGGCCTCGGACGCCGTCGTACTGGCGTCGTCGAGAGCCCCTCGTGCGCTCTGCGCCATATCTTCCACCTTTCCGACCGTCGCATCGCGAACGGTCTCCTTCGCACTCTCCGCGATCGCGGCCGGCGTCAATCGCTCGCCGATGGCCTCGACCGTCTCGTGCATCTCCTCACGTGTCAGTTCGATCTCGATGACCTTCTCGGCCGTCTCCGCGTCGACGTCGTCGTCGAGCGCGGGGTCGATGCCGGTCGTTCGGTCGGTCACTTCAGTTGCTCCTTCGCCCACTCGGCTTCTTCGCGCGCGGTATCGATCGCCCGTTCGGGGACGACATCGACGTGTTGGAGGCGCTTTCGGCCCTGGTCGACGAGGACCGCGCCGAGCGCGACTGCTATCACGCCCACGATCGAGGCCGCCAGCCAGGCATCGAGCCCGAGGCGGATCAGGATCAGGACCACCGCGCCCAACAGGACGAGCGCCCCGGCATAGGCGACGGCGGCGCCCGCACCGACCATCGCGGCGTCCCGACCGGCGTTCGTTACCTTCGCCGTCGTCTCGGCGCGGGCGAGGTCGATCTCCTGACGAACGAGCGTCGTCAGCTGTCGGCTGAGATCGCCGAACAGCTGACCGAGACTCCGGTCATCGCGTTGTTCGGTCATCTCGGTCACCCGTTCGAGCCGCCCGTTGAGCGGGTCGATGGCGTGGAGCGGGATGACGTGGGGCCCGACCGTGAGGTCGAGGTCGACGTCGAGCGCGAGCCCGTGTCGACGCTCCCGCCGGCCGGCACCGCACGCGTGCTGGCGACGATGGACGATCCGGTATCGCCGACGTCGCTGGATCGGCCGCCCCCGTTGCCGCGGCTCATGCCGGACCCCGCGTACCCGTAGTCGGACGTCCCGTACGACCCGGCCGCATACGAACGGCCGCGGTAACGCGACGAGCCGGAGCCCGACCCGTTCGTCGGCATCGTGCTGCGCAGCACCCGACCGAGCACGAGCCCGATCGCGATGCCCGCCCCGATGACGACGGCCGGCTGGCGCCGGGCTGCATCTTCGAGTGAATCGAGGATCTCTCGCGGCTCATGGCTCTCGAGATAGTCGGCGAACTGATCGACCTGGGTCGCCGCGGTATCCGCGATCGATGCGATCTGCGGCTGGTCCTGGCGAAGCTCATCGCCGGCTCGTCGCACGGCCTTTGCAACCTGCTCGACGGTGTGCGCGATCTGGTCCATCGCCGTCGAGGCCTGTGCCTCGACGGTCTGCCCTGCCTTGTCCGCGACATTGCTCGCGGCGTCGGCGAGGCGGCTCCCTTCATCGGAGCGCAGCCTTGTCTGGCTGGTCATGGCGTCCTCCACACGTGACGTGTCGATCGCCCGGATAGCAACTGCTGGCCACCTGCGGGCGTATTCGTTGACGGGTCCTGGGCCCCGGATGACTCATCAATGGTCGCCGTGCTCGGTATCGCTCGACGCGCATTGCCCGACGAGATGCTGTCAGGGTCGTGACAACGACCGGCAGCCCGCACCCGTCGGCGTCCAGGCCCGCCCTGAGGCATGCATCGCCGCTGAGTCGCGGTGTACCCTCCCCTCTCCATCGGCAGAGATGCGACCGCGACGGTCACGGAAGAGGGATTTCGACATGGCCCGAATCGTTCGAGGGGCGCTCGTCCAGGCGACCTGGACCGGCGACAAGGAATCGATGATCCAGAAGCACGAGGAGCGGGCACACCAGGCCGCCAAGGACGGCGCGCAGGTGATCCTGTTCCAGGAGCTCTTCTACGGGCCGTACTTCTGCCAGGTCCAGGACGCCAAGTACTACAGCTACACGGAGCTGATCCCGGACGGCCCGACGACGAAGCGCATGCAGGACCTCGCGAAGCAGACCGGCATGGTGATCGTGGCGCCGATGTACGAAGAGGATTCGCAGGCGTCCGGTATCTACTACAACACTGCCGCGGTCATCGACGCCGACGGCACGTACCTCGGCAAGTACCGCAAGACGCACATCCCCCACGTGAAGGGCTTCTGGGAGAAGTTCTACTTCCGGCCCGGGAACCTCGGGTACCCGGTGTTCCAGACGGCCGTCGGCAAGGTCGGCGTGTACATCTGCTACGACCGCCACTTCCCGGAGGGTGCGCGTGCCCTGGGCCTCAATGGCGCCGAGATGGTGTTCATCCCGAGCGCGACCTCGCGCGGTCTGTCCGAGTACCTCTGGCGCGTCGAGCAGGTCAGCCACGCCCTCGCGAACGGCTACTTCGTCGGGACGATCAGGACCATTCCGGTCTGCTTGGCCAGGTCCTGCATCCGTTTGACGGTCGGGCCGTCCGGGATCTTCTCCGTGTACGAGTAGTACTGCGGATCCTGCA
>DASSZA010000130.1:0-13245 GCA_035703005.1 Candidatus Limnocylindrales bacterium
CGATCTCGGTCAGCGCTGTCTCCACGTCCTCGCTCGATTCGACGATCCACGACGGCGCGTACGGCTGCCCGATCCGATCGAGCAGGTCGCGGAATGCCTCGCGGTCCTCGGCCATCCGGATCGCTTCGAGCGGTGTGCCAAGGAGGCGCACGTCATATCGCTCGAAGACGCCGCGTTCGGCGAGGGCCGTGGCGAGGTTGAGGGCCGTCTGGCCACCGAGACCGGCGAGGATGCCGTCCGGGCGTTCGCGGGCGATCACGGCCTCCACCGCCTCGACCGTCAGCGGCTCGAGGTAGACGACGTCGGCGACCTGCGGGTCGGTCATGATGGTCGCCGGGTTCGAGTTGACGAGGATCGTCCGAACGCCCTCTCCCCGGAGAGCACGACACGCCTGCGTGCCGGCGTAATCGAACTCGGCCGCCTGACCGATGACGACGGGCCCGCTGCCGAGGATCAGGACCGAGTCGGGTTTCGTGTCCCTCACGCGACGAACCATCTTGTCCCGCGGCCAGATACTCGAGCCGGAGGTTGCCGATGTCCGAACCTATCGTGTACCTGGACGAATCCGCCATCCTCGACGCCGACATCGCGGCGCTGAGGGAAGCGGTCGCCGAGTTGACCGAGTTCGTGCGCGAGCGGGAGCCGCAGCTGCTGTTCTACGGGTTTGAGATCGACGAACAGACTTCCACGATGCGGGTCGCGGCAGTCCACCGGGACTCCGAGTCGCTGGAGCTGCACCTGGGCATCGGCGGACCGGGTTTCCGCAAGGTCGGCGCGTTCATCGAGCTTCAGCGGATCGACGTCTTCGGTCGACCAAGCCCGCTCGTATTGGAGCGCCTTCGGGAGAAGGCCGCGATGCTCGGTAAGGACGCCCACGTGGAGGTCCACGAGTTCGCCTCCGGCTTCGAGCGGCTGTCGACCCTTCATGGCTAGCACCGCGTGCTCAATCCGAAGTCCGCGCAGACTCGGCCGGGCGACGGCACGCGGCGACGAACCGGTCGAACACGGCGAGCGCATCCAGCGGTCCGGGCGCGCCCTCTGGGTGGTACTGGACGGTCTCGATCGGCTTCTCGGCGTGACGAAGACCCTCGACCGAGCGGTCGTTGAGGTTCACCTGGCTGACGTGGAACCCCGACCCGACCGGCAGCGAGTCGCCGACGACCTGGACCTCGTGGTTCTGCGCGGTGACCTGGACGAGCCCCGAGTCGATGTCCTGAACTGGGTGGTTGGCCCCGTGATGGCCGAACTTGAGCCGGCTTGTTTCGGCGCCCGCCGCCCGCCCGACGATCTGATGCCCGAGGCAGATGCCGAGGAGCGGCCGGCCGTCATCGATGACCGCTCGCGCCAGCGCGACCTGTGCGGCGAGCCGCGCTGGATCGCCTGGCCCCGGCGACAGGATCACGCCGTCGATGTCGGACGAGAGGACGTCCGACGGTCCCGCCGTATGAGGGAGCACTCGGACACGGGCGCCGCGATGGCGCATCGCCCGCACGATGTTCGATTTGAGGCCGAGATCGACGATACCGATGAGCGGCCCTCCATCGGATGCATCGCCGTATTCCGTGACCGCCGCCGGGGAGACCTGCCCCACGAAGTCCTGGTCCTCCCAGCGCGGCACGGCGCGCGCGGCGGCTTGCGCCCGCGCGACATCCGTTTCGCCGGGAGCCGTCACGATGCCGCGAAGACTGCCGTTGGCCCGGAGGTGTCGCGCCAAGGCCCGTGTGTCGACCCCGGCGATCGCCGGGATGCCGTCATCGCGCAGCAATCGAGCGAGCTGGCGGGCATCCTCGAGGACCGCTGCGGTCGCGTTGGCGACGACGAGCGCTCGAAGCCAGGGCTGCTGCGACTGGTCGTCCGCGATGAGCCGGCCATAGTTGCCGATCAGCGGGTAGGTCATGACGACGACCTGCCCAGCGTAGGAGGGGTCGGTGCAGACCTCCTGGTACCCGGTCTGGCTCGTGTTCACGACCAGATCGCCACCGGCGGCGACGGGCGCGCCGAACGCGACGCCCGGGAAGATGGTCCCGTCCTCCAATGCCAGCAACGCCGGTCCTAGATCGCCGATCCGGGGATCGACGACCGCGCTCGAACGGACGGCTGGCGGTGCGATCACTCGACGGCAGGCCCTGCAACAAAAGACCCACCCGCCGTCTGGGCGTGGTGGGCGTGGACATGCGCGGACATCTGGCCTCCTTCGCCGGCCTCACGGGACCGGTACGCCGGCCTCACAGGACCGGCCATCCAAGGACGTCGTCAGGGTACTACGGGACGCGCGCGACGTGCCGGGCTCCATCGCGAGGCGATGGAGCTCGACCTCTCGTCAGTCGCCGAGGTAGACCCGTTCTGTCGTCACGATCGGATCAGGACACCAAGGTGTGTCGCCCGGATTCACGGATGCGTCCCCACCGAAGACCAAGACGCTCCCGTCAGCAAGTGCATGAGCGTGGCCTGCTTGCCTCGGTTCGAGCAGATCGGGGCCCGGCGACCAGGTCTCACTTGATGGATCGAAGATCTCCGTCGATCGCAGGAACTTTGATCGACCGCCGCCATGCACTCCAGCCCCGCCCGCCACGAGGACACGTCCATCCGTAAGCGACGCGATCATCGCGCTCTGGCGCGCGACCGCCAACGGTCCGACGTCCGTCCATTCGTCCCTCGCTGCGTTCCACCGGCGAACCTTCGTCGTCAGGTAGTTGTCCGCGTTAGGCGCCGTCACGTTGAACGCGAGCATGTCCCCGTCGCCAACGGCCGCGAGCGGACCGAACGTGCCCCACTCGAATTCACTCTTCACCTCGATCGGCGACGCGATCATCTGCCAGTCGCCACGCGTGGGATCGAGTCGCAGCAGTAAGTCGGGCGTCTCGAATGCGGAACCCTGAGCGACGACGCTGCCATCGCTCAGCGGCAGCACGTCGCTTACGAAGAGATCCAAGGACTTGGCTGGCCGCCAATCCCGCGCGCCATTCTTGAAAGTCGTGACCATCGTTTGTGTACTTGTCTCGCCGACCCACCGTGCCTCGAGCGCCATGACTCGGCCGTCGCCGAGCCGCACAGCAAGCGGGACGGACAGCGCCCGCCTCAATAGCGGCCCGTCAGTCCAGCGTCCCGTCTTGGGGTCGAAGATCTTGGTGCTGGAAAAAGGCTGATCGTCGGCGTTGATGCCGCCAAGGACCATGGCGCGTCCGTCTGCCAACGGCGCCGTGGCGAACGATTTGCGCGGCTTGTTCAGGCTCGCGGCCTTCCTCCACGCGTTCGTCACGGGATCGAAGCGCTCCGCGGTCTCCGCTCCCGGTGCTGCAGGTTGAGGGATGCAATCGACGTCATCCCCGACGGCCAGCACCGTGCCGTCACCGAGCACGACCGAGTCGAATCCTTGCCTTGATCGAACCATGTCGCCTACCCGGTCGACATGGGCCGCGACAGCAGTCGGGGTCACAGCCGGAGTCGGGGCGGGGGACGGCGCCGACCGCGTTGTGGTGGGTGATGGGCTGGAGGTACCGGATGCTCCGAGATCCGCCGACGGCGGTGCCGAGGGAGTGACGGCTGGGCCTGCGCAAGCAACC
This sequence comes from Candidatus Limnocylindrales bacterium, assembly GCA_035703005.1. Taxonomy (GTDB): domain Bacteria; phylum Chloroflexota; class Limnocylindria; order Limnocylindrales; family CSP1-4; genus SPCO01. The sequence goes on from DASSZA010000130.1 coordinate 3,564, forward strand.
GCCATGAGTGCGCTCGCGGCTAGGACGAGCGGTCGGGTGAGCGATCGAGGCAGGTTCATCGGATGCAGGACGCCCGAGGTCTCATGTTGTGACGAACAAGGCTACGACCGACCCGTCGCGATAGAGGCTGAGCCCTAGCTCGTTTGCGCGGTCCGTGCGAAGGTCTCGAGCAGCATCGCGACGAACGTGCGCTCGTCGGCGTCGAGCGCGACATCGATGTTCGGCTCGCGGCGGCTCCGGAAATTAGTGTCGACGACGGTCTCGCCGACCGTCAGCTCGCCCTTCGTCTCCACATCGACGTGCAGGCGATGGGTCGAGATCACGCTCGGGTCGAGGAGCGACGCGACGGCGAGCGCATCATGCACGGGGGCCGCGTTCGGGCGCTTCATCGGCTGGGTCGTGTCGTAGCCCTGGATCCGCCGTTCGGTGAAGGTCGCGGCGGCATCGCCCGCGGGCGTGCCGAGGGCACGCAACGCGGCGCACTCGTCGAGCGACACGAGCGCCTGGTGGGTGGCGTCGAGCGGAACGAGGGTGATCCTTCGGACGCCGCTATTGATGACGACGCGCGCAGCCTCCGGATCCGCCCAGACATTGAACTCGGCGCGGGGCGTCACGTTCCCGTACCGATTGGCGCCGCCCATGATCACGATCTCCGGGATGAGGTCCTTGAGCTTGGGCTCGGCCAGCAGTGCGGTCGCGACATTGGACATCGGCCCGACCGGCACGAGGACGATCTCGTCGGTCGCGCCGCGGTAGGTCTCGATGAGGAACTCGACCGCCCCGGTCGACTGCTTCGTCGAGCGCGAGGGCGGGATGTCCAGGTAGCCGCCATGGACCGCGCTCGAGCTCTGGATGTCACCACGCGGGATCGGGAAATCGTCGCGCTCGATGGGCTTCGCGACGCCCTCGTAGACGGGCACGGGAATGCCGATATGGTCGAAGACGCGGAGCGAATTCTCCGTGCAGTAGTCGACCGGCACGTTGCCGTTGACCGTCGTCGCAGCGATCAGCTCCAGGTCGGGATGAAGGGCCGCGAGCATGAGTGCGACAGCGTCGTCAGTGCCGGTATCGACGTCCAGGATGAGTTTCTTGGGCATCGCCCGAGTGTAGTGGGCTACTCGTGACCCTCGTCAGGTCGTAGCCCGAGCCGCTGCGCCACGGCCGCCGCCTCGACACGGTTCGCGACCCCGAGCTTGCCGAGGATGTTCGACACGTGGACGCTCGCGGTCTTCCGGGTGATGAACAGCTCGTCCGCGATCTGCTGGTTGCTGCGACCCGCGGCTACGAGCCGGATCACCTCGGCTTCACGCTCCGTCAGCCCGAGAGGATCCCTGACAGGAGCGTCGTCCGCCGCGTGCTCGAGCGGGATCCGCGCATGCCGCGCAAGGCGTTCGATCTCCGTCGTGAGCGGCTGCGCGCCAAGGCGCGTAGAGATGTCGTGCGACGTTCGCAGCCACCCCGTCGCGGCGGCTCGATCGCCGCGAGCACCGATCACGGCTTCCGCGGCACGGTACCGTGCATACGCGACGACCGCCGGACGGTCCCGGTCAGTCCATGTCGCCGCGATCGCGTCCCACGTATCGGCGTGCGCGTCGCCTCGGGCGCGTCGGACCTCGGCTTCCGACAGCTCGATCACCGCTGCGAGATATCCGCCGACGTCCGGTCCATTCGCGGTGTCGGGCTCGATCAACGAGCGGACCGCAGCGCAACGTTCCAGCGTGATCGCCCGGGCGGCATCGTCGCCGGCAGCTTTGGCCGCCATGGCCGCATCCGCCTCGGCGCGAATGGCCGCCCACGCCACCCACGCCACGGTCGGATCCGGGATGGCAGACGGCATCGGCGCCAGTTCGGCGATGGCCCCGTCGACCGCCGCGCGAACGAGCCCGACGCGACCCTGGAGCATCGCCACCTCGACGATCGCGCCGACCACTGCGAGGCGCGCCTGCCCGTATCCACCTGGCCGGAGCTCGCCCGCGATCCGCAGGTGTCCTTCGGCATCGTCGAAGCGGCCCTGGTTCGCGTCGACCCGCGCCCGCGCGATGTGCAGCGCGGCTGCCGCCGACCCGACAGGGTCGAGGGCGAGCCCCTCATCCGCGGACGCGCCGGCTTCTTCCCAGCGCCCGAGGTCGAACTGCGCCTTCGAGGCCGTCGCGAGCAGCGTTCCGCCATACGTTCGGGCGACGCCGAGCCGTTCCGCCACTCGATAACCCTCGATGGCGGCGGCGAGTGACTCCTGGCTCCGACCGACCTCGTCGAGAAGCGCGGCGAGGTTCGCGTGGCCCAGGGCGATCCCCTCGACCCCGCCAAGACCTTCGGCAAGCGTCAAGGCTTCGCGGTAGATGGCGATCCCGCTGTCCGGATCCGCGGTCACCGCCTGCGACCAGCCAAGGACACCGAGCGCGAACGCTTCCTCCGAGACAGCCGACGCAGCTCGCGCTGCGCCAACGGCCTCCCGTGCCAGGGCTCCCGCCCCGACAGGATCGCCCGCGACCAAGCGCAACCCGGCTGCCTGGCCGAGGGCACGAGCTCTCGTCGACGACGGCGGTGACTCAGGGATCAGACGGAGCGCCTCGTCCACAGCCGCCTCAGCAGCGGCGCGGTCACCGGCCTCCCACAAGAACCACCGGAGGCGGTCGTGGAGGCCGCCGAGCCGAAGCGGGTCCGGATCGCCTCTGGCGATCTCTTCGACTTCAACGGTCGCGATCGCGTCCCTCCCGAGCTCGACCGCGCGAGCGTACGCGCCCGTCAGCACCGCGCACTCGGCGGCGCGCTGCAGGACGGTCACGCGATCGACCGCGCTGGCGGCATCACCGAGGCGGTCCCACATTCCGAGCGCCGCCTCGTAGTCGCGCAGCGCTTCCCGGAAGGCGTAGACGCGTTCCGCATCTCGTGCGGCATCCATCAACGCCGGGATGGCACGCACGGCGTCCCGTGCCGCCACCCAGTGATGTGCCAGTTCGGCAGCCGTGACCGCGACGCCGGCGATCTCCCCGCGACGCTCGAGCTCCCGACCGAATGCCTCATGAAGCCGATCGCGCTCGCCGATCAGCAGGCTGTCGTACGCGACCTCGGCAAGCAGCGCGTGTCGGAACGCGTACCCGCCTGGCCGCCCGTCTCCACCGTCGACTTCGATGAGGATCCCAGCCTCTAGCGCTGATCGGAGGGCATCGGCCACGGTCGCGTCGGGAGCATGCAGGACAGCAGATATGAGGGGATCGTCGACCCGGCGGCCCGCTGCAGCGGCCGCTCTTAGGACCTCGCGGGTCGCAGGGGGAAGGTCCGTGAGTCGCGCGACGAGCACGTCGCGGAGCCGCGGGGGAAGCCGCTGGCGGGCCTCACCGGCGGCCGCCAGCTGCTCGACGAAGAACGGATTCCCGCCGCTTCGGTCGATGATCGACTCGAGCGAGTCGCCGGTCGCCGACGCTCCGTCGATCGACCGGATGAGCGCTGCGACATCCGTCCGCGCAAGCGGCTGGAGTTCCGTCCGATCGACCCAGTGGTCGAGGTCGATCTCGGCGAGCCATCGGGCGACAGCGCTCCCGGCCTCGAGGTCGTCGGTCCGGATCGTCACGACGAACAGGACCGGGCCCTCGCGAAGGTTCCTCGAAAGGAACGTCGTGAGCGCGAGGGTGTCCTCGTCGGCCCACTGGACATCCTCGGTCACGGCGAGGACCGGGGCGGTCCCGGCGATCCGCTCGATGACGGTCAGCACCGCTTCGAAGAGGCGGCTCGATCCGCCGCGGTCGCCCTCGCCCATCGGGGTGGCTCGTCCGCTACTCGGGAGCTCAGGAAGCAGCCGCGAGATCTCATCGCGGGCCGGCCCGAGCAACGCAGGGATGCGCGCCGGATCCGTCGACCTCGTCAGTCCGCGCAACCACTCGACATACGGCGTGAAGGGGGCGGATCCACTCGCGGCGGGAAGGCAAGCTCCGCTCAGGACCGTGAAGCCCTGCTCATGAGCGTTCGCCTCCAGTGCTGTGACGAGGCGCGTCTTGCCGATGCCGGCCTCGCCGCCGATGACGATCGTCCGGCCATGTCCGGCGCCGGCGCGAGCCAGTGCACCATCGAGCCGGGCGAGTTCCCTGCCCCGCCCGACCATCGCACCGCGGTCGCCGTCACGAACCACCTCACCATGGATGATAGGGACGGGCGTCGATGCGACGTCATGACGCGATCGGCTGGATCGACGCCGCGACCTGCGCGCGGACCTTCGCTCGGACGCGACACAGCATCGTTCGCGTCGCCCCGTCGGTGCGGCCGATGGACCGTGCGATCGCGTGCGCGTCGTACCCGAGCGCCGCGAGCGTCAGCGCCTTCCGGTGGACCGGATCGAGGTCCACAAGGACCTCCTCGAGCTCATGCATCTGCTCCGATCCGACGACGGCCTCCTCGGGCGACACGGGATCGTCGGGTGGCTCGAGGACGCGATACGGGCGTAGCGCCACCGACCGACGGCGTCCGACGCTCATCGCGAGGTTGTGCCCGACTCGATGGAGCCACGCCGCGGGATCGTCGGGAGTGCGCCCGGCCGTCACCTCGACCGTCATCCGCAGGAACGCGTCCTGGACGAGGTCCTCCGCCAGTGACGGATCACGGGTGATGCTCGTGAGGTATCGGAGCAGTGCCGGCCGGTACGACTCATAGGCTGATGCCACGAACGCCGATGTCGCCTGGTCGGTGGCTGGCTGGTCGTCCATCGATCGCCCCATGTGCTGCGCCGGCGAGGTGCCGGCCATGGGGCGACGCTCGGTCTAAGTCGGGTGCTGGGGCATCGGGCGGGAGCCGCATCTTCGAGCGCGGCCAGCGGCGTCGTTCTAAGGCGCGCGCCGCGGACGAAAGACCGGGGTCGCCCCCGAAGGAGCGACCCGGTGGGTGCGGGGTATGTGCATTCGTACGTCAGTCGCGGCGGATGTTGCCCCGGATCTCGCCAGCGGGATACGTGACGCTGTGGACGTTCACGTAGGTAGCGCCGTTACGCATCGCTCGGACGAGCTCGGCGAACTCACCTGCACCGATGCCACGGTCGGTCGGCCCGATCACGTCGGCCGGGTCGATGACGCCGGTCACGGTGCCGCCGCGGACGGGACAGGCCGGCTTGTCGCCACCACCGCATAGGAATGCGGCCACGCCTCCGACGACGTCCGGCCGCGCGAAGTGGATGTGGGCGAACAGCGAGTCGGTACCGAGATCGCGGAAGCTCAGGCGGTACTGGATCGTGTTCCCCTTCACCTCGGCGAAGAACGAGCCGCGCGACGTCGTCGAGATCGACGGGACCTCGAGGTAGCCGTTGAGCGACGCGCGAAATACGCCGTCGGAATTCCCGACCACGGCGGGCGCCGCCAGGACCAGGGCCAGCCCTGCTCCGGCGACCAGGAACGCAAGTCTTCGCATCCTCTTCCTCCTCCCGTCTCGGGCATGGGCGTCCGAGCTCTATGGCTTGGTACGGCACCGGGTGGGAGGCGGTTCTCGCCGCCAGCGGGGCGTTCGCCACGCGGCTGGCTTCACGGATGACGAGGCGCCTCGGCCGACCGGGAATGTTGGCCGAGGCGCCGGTTGCGACGACCTCACCCCACTGATCGTCGCGTGCCGCGACCGTACGGCCTACTCGACCACGGCTCGCATCGAGACGAACGCGATCTGCATTACGCGCGCATCGCACGACCTCCGTTCAGGTGCCAGCTGACAACGGACCGCGCCGCGGCGTCGCAAGGATCCGAGCGATGCCGCGTCATGGGTATGCGCGAGAGACGCACGAGGGGTCCAAAGATGAACAGAAGGCATCTCACGATCGCCATGGTCGGAGCGATATCGCTGTCGGTGCTTACGTCCACGCTGATGGCACCCGGGCCCGCGAGCGCGGCACCCGTGACCCACCCCACACCTCGAATGGAGCCGCACGACGACATGTCCATCGCTGCAGTCGAGCCCATGACCGCGGAGCCGGCGGCCACCACCGTCCCGTCGTGGCGCGTCTCGCCGTACGCGATCTTGTCGATCTCGCCGGCAGTGCGTTTCGAGGTGCGGCAGGGCGGGTTGACGACCGCCTGGCCTCCGACGCGGATCCACGACAGCTATGGCGTACCGATGCGGATCTACGACGGCGTGAAGCGCTACCACCCGGTCCAACTGACCCGGATGGGGCTCGCCTATCTGCGCAACTACCGGCTGACCCACGACGCTCGGTACCTCGACAGGGCCAAGCGGATCGCCGGCGGGCTGAAGCGGATGGCAGTCGTCGCCCGTAACGCGCTGTGGTTCCCGTATCGGATGTGGTGGACGATGCACGGCGTCGCATCCTATGTGAACCGACCGCCGTGGTATTCCGGGATGTCACAGGGGCTCGCGCTCGCCCTGTTCGTGCGGCTGTATCAGTACACGCGCGACGCTTCGTACCTGCGCCTCGCCGATCTGACGTACGACTCGCTGCGCAAGATGGGCCGTGGCACGAACCCGTGGGTGTCATGGATCGATGGCCGCCGCTACCTGTGGATCGAGGAGTATCCGCAGCAACTCGACCAGACGTTCAACGGGTTCGTGTTCGCGATCATCGGTCTCCACGACTACTCGCAGATGACCAAGGATCCCGCGCTCTACACGCCCGCGCGGAACGCCGACGTCCTCGCGCTACTGCGCGGCGGCATCACGACGATCCGCGCCTACACCCCGACATTCAGGAACCCAGGGACCGTGAGCGACTACTGCCTCGCGCATCACTACCGGAACCCGAAATACCACCCGGTCCACATCACGCAGCTGCGCTACCTGACGCTGATCACCGGCGATCCCTGGTTCAGGCGGATGGCCGACGCGTTCGCGGCCGACGTGCGCTAGTGGTGCGGGCGATCGTCCCGGGCTCAGTCGTGCCGGATGACCTTGTCGACCTTGATCCGGATGATCACCCGTTCCTGACCCTCGAACCTTGAAGGGTCGCCTCCATAGCGTCGGGCGAGGGCCTGGATGTGCTCGAGCGCCGGCTGGAACGAGGCGTCGAGCGTTGCGGTCCCGCGCAACGCGGTCCAGTCCATCCCGTTCTCGAACAGCACACTCACACGTGGATCGCGCTGGAGCTGCCGGTACTTGAGGCGCTGGGGCTTGGTGTTCATCAAGATGACGTCAGGCTCGTCCGGGTCGAGGTCGAACCACATGACCGACTGGCTCGGCGGTCCGTCGCCGGCATTGATCGCGAGGACGGGGTAGCGCAGCTCGGCCAACACCCAGTCACGGAGCTCGGGGCTCAACACCCGTTCGACCGTCAGATCCGGATCTCCCATCCATGGCTCCTTCCTGCCATCCTGGTTCGCCTCCCGCAGTGAGATCTGCATGGAGATGCGATCCTGGCGGGGTGCCGACAGGCTACCTGCCCACAGCGTGCGTTCGTACGCTCACCGTATGGCCGTCGCCATACAGGAAGTCAACGCTGTCCTGGATGAGACGCAGCGTCGCCTCTGGGTGATCGCGCCCGACGATCCTGGTCGTGATGCACTCGAGGCGTCCCTGTCCGACCTTCGACTGCTCCAGAAGTGGCTCACGATCGAGACCACAGCGTCATCCGCGACCCGGCTTACCGCCTCTCGGCGGACCATCGACCGAGCGAAGCAGCTCCTCAGGGAGATCCACGGCCCGTAGCGCGTGACCGGTGAGGAACGCTGCAGTCCTCTTCCTTGGAACCAGCTGGGCACGGGAGGTCCTCAGGACGTACCGAACCCGATGACCAGCGCGTGCCGGAGCGAGCGCTAGGCGCGCGTAAAGGATCAACGGGCGATCCGTCACAGCACGCGACGAACTTGCTCGCACGATTCGGTCGATGCGGCCTCATCCGGCCCAACGGCAGGCTAGCGCCATGAGCGAGCAGGGCGAAGCCACCCACTACGAGATCCGCGTTCGCGGTGTCCTCGGCGACACCCTCCTGGTGGCCTTCCCCATGATGGACGCACAGACGAGCCATGGGGACACAGTGCTCGTCGGCGCCTTGCCCGATCAGGCAGCGCTGCACGGCGTACTCGCGGGGATCGAGGCGCTCGGTCTCGAACTGCTCGAGGTCCGGCGGCAGCCGCATCGCGACGCTCACCGCACGGTCGGCCCATCGCCCGAACCTCGGCGCGCCGAATCCGCCTAATCGGACGACGACGCCTCATCCCGTCTGGCGAGAGCCTCGCATCGATCGCCGCAGAGCGCGGCGACATCAGTGGAAGGAGGACGGGATATGAACAAGATCCTGGTCTCGACATTCGGCACGGAGGCGGCCGCCTACGAGGGCCTCAGTGCGCTCAAGGACCTGCATCGCGACGGCGACATCACGTTGTACGCGTCGTCCGTGATCGCCAAGGATCCGCAGGGCAAGGTCGTCGTTCGTGAGGCGGCGGACAGCGGGCCGGTCGGCACGCTCGTCGGGCTAGTCACGGGTGGCCTCATCGGGCTGCTCGGCGGCCCGGCCGGCGTCGCGGTCGGCGCCTATGTCGGTGGGTTCAGCGGCCTGATGTACGACATGTTCAACATCGGGATGAGCGGTGACTTCATCGACGACGTCGCCGCGTCGCTGACGCCCGGCAAGGTCGCCGTCGTCGCCGACATCGACGAGAGCTGGGTCGCGCCAGTCGACACGCGCCTCGGAGCGCTCGGTGGAACGACCTTCCGCCGATATCCGGGCGAGGCCATCGACGAGCAACTGGCCCGGGAGACCGATGCGGCGAGCAAGGAGCTCGAGCAGCTCGACGCCGAGCTTCGGCAGAGCACCGGCGAGGCGCGGGCGAACGTCGAGAAGAAGATCGCCGAGCAGCGGGCCAAGTTGGACGCGCTCGTTGCTCGCATCGAGAAGACGCTCGCGGATCGCAAGGCCGAGTTCGAAGCCAAGCTCAGCACCCTGAGTGCCCAGCACCGCCAGGCACGTGAGCGGCAGCGCGAGCAGATCGATGCCCGCATCAACGAGCTGAAGGCGTCCTACGAAGTCCGCAAGGAAAAGCTCGAGAAGGCGCGCCAGCATGCCAAGGAATCCGCGGAGATGACCCGCGAGGCGCTGGTGTCTTGAGGTGTCGTGGTGGGCGGCCGGCGTGCCTCGCACAGCCGGCCGTGCCCTCCTCGCGCATGACTGAAAAGGAAGGAGAGACTCGAAATGCTTGGTTTGGTGGCCCGCGATTGGTGGGTCTTCGCGATCAGAGGTATCGCCGCGATCCTGTTCGGCGTCCTCGCATTCATCTGGCCGGGGACGACGCTGACGGTCCTGGTCATCCTCTTCGGGGCGTACGTCCTGGTGGACGGCGTGTCGCTGCTTGTCGCGCTCGCGCGAGGTGACACCGTCGCGCGGCGGCACGCCTGGTCGGTCGGGATCATGGGGGTGCTCGGCATCGTGGCCGGCATCGTCACGTTGGTCTGGCCGAACGTCACGGCCCTGTCGCTGCTCTACGTGGTCGCGTTCTGGTCGATCGCCATGGGCGCGTTCCAGGTCATCACCGCCATCGCGCTCCGTCGCGAGCTCGACGGTGAGTTCTGGATGGCCCTCGGTGGCATCGCATCGGTCGTGTTCGGTGTCCTGCTCATCGCCTTCCCCGGCGAGGGGCTGATCTCGCTGGCGTGGCTGGTCGGGTTGTGGTCCATCGTGTTCGGTGGCTCGAGCCTCGGCCTCGCGTATCGCCTCCACCAGATCGCCGACGCGCTCCCGAAGCCCGCACAGGCAGTGGGGCACTGA
>DASSZA010000232.1:0-3169 GCA_035703005.1 Candidatus Limnocylindrales bacterium
TCGGCTGCCAGCGCGGAAACGCGTTCCGAGGTCTGGCGGCGGCGCGAGATGCCCCGCGGCGGGTCGGCGTCGAGGACGACACCGCCGATCGGTGGCGCGGCAGGGCCGCGCCGGAGGACGAAGCGATCCCCCGCTCGCAGCGCGACTGCCTCAGAGAGCCGGAGGATCCCCGCGTCTCGCCCGTCGGCGAGGATGAGCGCATCGCGACCGCTTCGACCGACGACGCCGTCCGCCGCCGCGGTGTGCACGTGGACGCGGCCGCGCACGCGATCAGTCGCTGCTCCCCGGAACGCGACGAGCAGCCGATCCGTGGCGATGACGGCAGGGTCCGCGGTGAGGACCATCCCGCGGCGCAGCTCCGTGACGTCCACGCCGCCGAGGTTCAACGCCGTCCGGCCACCATCGCCGACCCTGTCGACCGGCGACCCGTGGATCTGCATCTCGCGGATCCGTACGTCGCGAGCGCCCGGCATCAGCCGGAGCCGGTCGGCGGTCGTCAGCGGGCCGCCGCGGAGCGTTCCGGTCACGACGGCGCCGCGACCCTTGACCGAGAACACGCGATCGATCGCGAGGGTCGCCGGTCGGATGATCAGTCTCGTGCGCTCGCGCAGGGCGAGCAGTGCGGTACGAACCTCATCGATGCCGTCTCCGGTCACGGCGGAGGCGGCGAGGATCGGGGACTCGGCAAGCGACGTCGACGCGAGCAGATCGGCGACCTGTCCGACGACCTCTTCGACCCGCTCGCCGGGAACGGCATCGGTCTTCGTGACCACCGCGAGCCCGAGCGGCACGGCGAGCGCATCGAGCAACGCGAGATGCTCGAGGGTCTGGGCCCGGGCACCATCGTCCGCGGCGACGACGAGGAGCGCCGCATCGATCTCGCCGGCCCCGACCAGCATATTGCCGACGAGCCGGTCGTGGCCGGGCACATCCACGAAGTCGATCGTCTCGCCGTCCGGGAGTGTCAGATGGGCGTACCCGACGTCGATCGTCATCCCGCGCCGGCGTTCTTCGGGTAGACGATCGGCATCGATACCCGTGAGCGCCCGCAGGAGCGACGTCTTGCCGTGGTCGATGTGGCCGGCGGTGCCGATTACGAGGGTCATCGAAGGACGGCACGCACCGCGGTGAGGAGGACTTCGTCGGCGGTCGACGGCACCGTCCGTAGGTCGAGGATGACGCGATCATCCTCGATGCGCCCGATGATGGCCGGCGTTCCGGTCCGGAGCGCCCTCAGCGTGCGCGTCGCCGAGCGGGAGGCGAATGCCAGGCCGATCGAAGGCAGCGTCTCGCCGGGAAGTGAACCACCACCGATGGTCGAGCGGACGTCGACCACCTCGACGCCGGCGCCAAGTTGCTCGGCGAGCGCATCTCCCCGCGTGCGCAGCGTCCCGAGCGGCGTCGCGATCATCTGCCAGATCGGGATCTCCGCGGCGGCTCGACCCGCCCGATAGAGCCCGAGCGTCGCCGCGACCCCGATCAGTGTCGCCTTGTCGGGACGCATCGCGCGCGCCAGCGGATCGCGCCGCATCCGCCCGATGAGGTCGCCCCGACCGACGACGAGCCCGGCCTGCGGCCCACCGACCAGCTTGTCGCCGCTGAAGGTCACCACGTCCGAGCCCTCGGCGAGGCGTTCGGAAGGGAGCGGCTCATGGACGAGACCGAAGGCTGTCGTATCGAGCAGCGCACCCGACCCGAGATCGTCGATGACGATCGCGCCGTGTCGATGGGCGAGGTCGGCGACGTCGCGCTGGTCGGGGGCTTCCGTGAAACCGGCCATCGCGAAGTTCGATGGATGGACCCGCAACACGGCTTTCGCCCGACCCTCGGCAAGTGGCGGTTCGAAGTCGGCAGCCCGGGTGCGATTGGTCGTCCCGACCTCGATCAGCTTCGCGCCGGCGCGGCGGATGATGTCGGGGATCCGGACGCCGCCACCGATCTCGACGAGCTCGCCGCGGGAGACCGCGATACCGCCGCGACCGACGAGGGCGACGGCGAGCGCGACGGCGGCCGCGTTGTTGTTCGTGACCAGCGCGTCCTCGGCACCCGTCAACGCGACGAGATGATCCTCAGCGACGCGGGCGCGCGCGCCGCGGCGGCCCGTCTCGCGATCGAGCTCCAGTAGCAGCGCTCCCTGCGTCAGGTCGGCGACGGCGGCGGCCGCGACTGACGGCCAAGCCGCCCGACCGAGGTTCGTGTGGATGATCACGCCAGTCCCGTTGATCACCGGGACGATCCCGACGTCCGCGAAGCCAGCGAGGCGTTCGCGCGCATCTGCCGCGAGCGCGTCCGCGTCCCGCGGGTCGGCACCTGAAATGAGCTTTTCGCGTTCCTCGTCGACGACCGCCCGAGCGACGGCACCGAGGACGGCGTGATCCGTGCCATTCGCGGACGTCCGAAGGCGCGCCAGGACGGCTTCGACGCTCGGGGGACGCGGACGAACGGCCGGCTTCGACGACATCGGTGCTCCGTGGCGGGAACGCGTGGGAGTCGAACCCACCACGCCACGCCGAGCGCGGCGTCACCGGTTTTGAAGACCGGGGGACCCACCGGGACCCATCCGCTCCCAGGGGATGGTACTCGGGAGATCATGAACCGCCGGTGCGTGCCATCATCCCGCGGTGGCGACCCTTTCCGAGATCCCGAGCCTGCGCCTGACGACCCTGACCGACTGCGGCGGATGCGCGGCGAAGCTCGGTGCCGACCTGCTGTCCGAGGCCCTTTCCGGGCTCGGAGCGGAGACCGCCCCGGACGCATTGATCGCCGGTCTTCATCCGCCCGATGACGCGGCCGCGTACCGCGTAAGCGACGACCTGGCGGTGATCGGGACGGTCGATTTCTTCCCGCCGCTCGTCGACGACGCGCGGACGTTCGGGCAGATCGCTGCCGCGAACGCTATGAGCGACGTGTTCGCGATGGGTGGCCGTGTGCTCTTCGCGCTATCGATCGCGGCATTCCCCGAGGAGCTGCCACGAGACGTGATGGCTGAGGTGTTCGGGGGCGCGTCGGAGACCGTCCGCGCGGCGGGCGGGACGCTCGCGGGCGGACACACGATCCGCGACCCGGAGCCGAAGTACGGGCTTGCAGTCATCGGTGCCGCTCATCCTGATCGGCTGCTCCGCAAGGGCGGCGCGCGGCCCGGCGACGTGCTCGTCCTGACGAAGCGGCT
>DASSZA010000302.1:0-3519 GCA_035703005.1 Candidatus Limnocylindrales bacterium
GAACTCGTCGACCGACTTCGAGCGCGCCCACGAGGCGTCGATCCCGGCGTCGGCCAGGACCCGGAGGGTCAGCGGGTTCACTCCGCGCGGATCGGTCCCGGCACTATGCACCTCGAACCGGTCGCCTCCGTGGCGTCGCAAGAGCGCCTCGGCCATGAGGCTCCGCGCCGAGTTGCCGGTGCACACGAACAGGACGCGGATGGGCTCGCTCAAGGATTGAGATCCTCGACGTCCCCTGTCACGAGATAGACGATGTCCTCGGCGATGTTCGTGGAGCGATCCCCGATCCGCTCGAGGTAATGCGACGCGATCACGATCCGCGTCCCGCGCTCGACGTTGGCGGGATCCTGGCGCATCAGCTCGACGACCTCGTCGAACGTGGCGTGGTACAGGCGATCGATGTCGTCGTCCATGACGGCGGCCTCGCGAGCAGCGACAGCGTCCACGTCGACGAGTGCACGCAGCACGCTGTGGACGAGCTGCGCGCCAAGCTCAGCCATCTCCGGGAGCTTGACGTACTCCGCGAGCGGAGGCTCGGGCGCGAGTTTGATCACCTGCTTGGCGACCGAGGCGGCGTGGTCGCCGATCCTTTCGAGCTCGTACGTGACGTGATCCAGCGTGAGCAGGTAGCGTAAGTCGCGCGCGACCGGCTGCTGGGTGGCGATGGCGACGCTGATCAGCCGGGAAACCTCGCGCTGCACATCGTTGATGCGGGTGTCTCCCTTGACCACGTCCAACGCCGCCGTGGCGTCGTGCGCCTGGAGCGCTTGAGCGGCGCGGCGAATGGCGTCCTCGACGATCGCGCCCATCCGCAGGACCGCGTCCTTGATCTCCTGTTCCTGGATGTCCAGGGGGTCGCGCCGCGCCTGGGGCGCCGCCGCGTCGCGCTGATCATCTGCCTGAAGTAGGGCGTCCACGTCGCGCTGGACACCCGATCGTCCGCTCGGCTCAGTCATGCGTTCCATGTTGGTCAGCCGAACCGACCGGAAACGTAATCTTCGGTCATCTGGTTTGTCGGATTCGTAAATATCGTGACCGTTTCGTCTTGTTCGACGACGAAGCCGGCACGGTCGTCCGCCATGTTCATGAACACCGTGCGGTCAGACGCGCGGGCCGCCTGCTGCATGTTGTGGGTCACGATGACGATCGTGTAGTTCTGCTTGAGCTGCATCATGAGCTCCTCGATCTGGAGCGTCGCCCGTGGATCGAGCGCCGAGCACGGCTCGTCCATCAGGATCACCTCCGGCTGCGTGGCTATCGCTCGGGCGATGCACAGCCGCTGCTGCTGACCGCCTGACAGCGACAGGCCGGACTGCTTGAGCTTGTCCTTGACCTCATCCCAGATCGCGGCACGTCTCAGGCTGTTTTCGACGAGCTCGTCCATGTTCCCCTTGAAGCCATTGAGGCGCGGCCCGAAGGCGACGTTGTCGTAGATCGACTTCGGGAATGGATTGGCCTTCTGGAACACCATCCCGATCCGGCGGCGGACCTCGACGGCGTCGACGGAAGGACCGTAGATGTCTTCCTCGTGGTAGCGGACGCGGCCTTCGACCCTTGTGCCGGGGATGAGGTCGTTCATGCGGTTGATGGTCCGAAGCAGCGTGGACTTCCCGCAGCCTGACGGGCCGATGAGTGCGGTGATCCGATGCGTCGGGACGTCGATCGAGATGTTCTTGACTGCCCGGAACTCCCCGTAATAGAAGCTGACGTCGTCGAGCGTGATCACCGGCGGCTTGGTCGGGCTCGAACCGTCAGATGAGCTGGCGATGTCGATGTGGATCGCTGGAGCTTCGCCCGTCTTGCTCACATCTGGCGCGGTAGCGGTGGTCATCTGCTCTCCGAGGGTTGCTGGATCGGGGTCGGGGGATTCGGGGGGTTCACCCATCACCATCGACGTTCATACCGGTTGCGAAGGATGATCGCGAAAGCATTGGCGATCACCGTCACAAGAAGGAGGACGATGATCGCCGCGGACGTCAGGGCTCGGAATTCCTCCTGGGGCTTGCGGGCCCAGTCGAAGACGATGACCGGCAGAGCGGTGTACGACCCGAGGAACAGGTCCTGGATGGAACGGCCCTGCGAGAACGAACCGAGGACAGCTCCGATGAGGATGAGTGGCGCGGTCTCGCCGAGCGCACGGGATAGGGCAAGGACGGTCCCGGTCAGGACCCCTGGTGTCGCAGCCGGGAGCACCAGCTTTCGCACGACCTGCCAACGCGAAGCGCCGATCCCGAACCCGGCCTCGCGGATCGCGTTCGGGACGGCCCGGATCGCCTCGGCGGACGTGATGATCACGAGTGGCAGGATCAGGACGGCGAGGGTCAGACCGCCAGTGATGATGTTCGCGCCGTTCGAATTGCCCACATTCGACATGAGCGCGACGAAGACCGCGAGGCCGAGCAGGCCGTAGACGACCGACGGGACGCCGGACAGGTTGCGGATGTTCACATCGATGAATCGACTGAGCCGCCCGCCGGAGGCGTATTCCTCAAGGTAGACCGCGGTCAGGATCCCGACCGGGAACGCCGTGAGCGCGACGATGACCGCGAGCAGAGCACTTCCGATGAGACCCTGGACCAGGCCCGCGCGGGCGGGGCTGCTAGAAAGCGGACTCGTGAGCACGGTCGTGCCGCGCTCCGCGAAGACTGGCAGCCCGCGAATCAACTGATCGGACACGAGCACGATCAGCAGGGCAAGGCTGAACAGGAGGCAGACCAGCAGGATCACCGAGAACACCCAGCCGGCGACGTCCAGTCGCTGGCGGCGGAGCGACGCGGTGACGGTCCCGGCTGCGACGGATGTTGCGGTCGACATGGGTCAGTACTTCTGCCTGGTGCGGCGCACGAAGACGTCGCCGATGAGGTTGAGGCCAAGCGTCATCACGAACAGGAGGAAACCGAGGAAGTACAGGCTCAGGAATGCCGATGAGTTCCCGGTCACGTTGTCGCTACCGGTGGCGAGTGACGCCATCGCGCCCGTCAGTGTCTGCCCGGGTCCGAGTGGGTTCAGCGTAAAGAGCGAACCGCCGCTCGCACCGGCGGCGATGGCGACGACCATGGTCTCGCCGATCGCCCGTGAGAAGGCCAGGATCATCGCCGCGACGATGCCGGAGATCGCAGCGGGAACGACGACGCGGATGCATGTCGTCATGCGGCGGGCACCCAGCCCGTAGGAGGCCTCTCGAAGGGCCAAGGGCACGGCCCGCATCGCATCCTCGGAGATCGACGCCACCAACGGGATGGTCAGGATCCCGACGCCGATCCCGGCCGCGAGGAGGCTGAAGCCCTGTGCGCCCGGGAAGATCGAGCGCACGATATTCGGGCTGATCCAGGTGAGCGCAAAGAAGCCGAGCACGACGCTCGGGATGCCGGCGAGGATCTCAAGCGTCGGCTTCACCACGCCGCGCACCCTGGGGGAGGCGTACTCGGACAGATAGACCGCGCTGAACAGACCGATCGGGGCGGCGATGATCATCGCGACGATCGTGATGATCAGCGTCCCCGCGATCACCGTCGGGAG
>DASSZA010000095.1:0-22427 GCA_035703005.1 Candidatus Limnocylindrales bacterium
TCGCGCGGATGCTCGACGAATACGGGATGCCCTACAGCGAGGGCGGCTGGCCTGGCTCGAACCCCAAGGACATCGAATTCTTCGCGGCCGCGCGGACGATGCGCTGGCAGAACGCGAAGCTCGCGGCGTTCGGCTCGACACGGCACCGCTCGAACCGTCCGACCGAGGATCCGAACCTGCGCGAGCTCGTCGCGGCCGAGACGCCCGTCGTGACGATCTTCGGCAAATCGTGGCTGCTGCACGTGGTCGAGGTCCTCGGCGCCACGCCGGACGAGAACCTCGCGATGATCGCCGACTCGATCGGCTTCGTCGTCGACCGCGGGCGGGAGGCGGTCTACGACGCCGAGCACTTCTTCGACGGCTACCGCGCCGATCGCGACTACGCCCTGGCGACGCTCCGCGCAGCCCGTGAGGCCGGCGCCCGCACGCTCGTCCTGTGCGACACGAACGGCGGGACGATGACCGACGACCTGTTGCGGATCGTCGGCGACGTCCGCACGGCGCTGGAGGGCGACCCCGAAGCCCCGGACGTCACCTGGGGTATCCACACGCATAACGACGCCGAGATGGCCGTCGCCAACTCGATGGCCGCGGTCTCCGCGGGGATCCGCCATGTGCAGGGGACCATCAACGGCTACGGCGAGCGCGCGGGCAACGCCAACATGGTGTCGATCCTGGCCAACCTCGCGCTCAAGACCGAGCACCAGCTGCTACCCGGTGGAGGCGGGCGGCTCGAGGGCCTGACCGACCTGTCGCGCAGCGTGGCCGAGATCGCCAACGTGACACCGAACGACTACCAGCCGTATGTCGGCCGGTCCGCGTTCGCGCACAAGGGCGGCGTCCACGGCGCGGCCGTGGCCAAGGTCGAGCGGTCGTACCAGCATATCGAGCCGTCGGCCGTCGGCAACACGGGCCGGTTGGTCGTCTCCGAGCTCGGCGGCCGTGCCAACACATCGATCCGTGCCCGCCAGCTCGGGCATGAGCTCGAAGGTGTCGTCGATCCCCGCGAGCTGTCGCAGCTGATCAAGCAGCTCGAGGCGGAGGGCCTCGCCTTCGAAGGCGCCGAGGCGTCGTTCGAGCTGCTCATCCGCCGTCATGCGGCGGACTACGCGGCTCCGTTCCACATCGTCGACTACACGTGTCTCGTCGAGCAGCGCGAAGGCCGCGAGCTCCTCGCGGAGGCGACCGTCAAGGTCGAGGTCGATGGAGAGACCTTGCACACGGCCGCGGACGGCAACGGTCCCGTCAACGCGCTCGACGCCGCCCTTCGCAAGGCGCTGCGTGCCTTCTATCCGGCCATCGACGACGTCCACCTCGTCGACTACAAGGTGCGCATCCTCGACGGCGACGCGGCGACCGCTGCCCGGACCCGCGTGATCATCGATTCGCAGGACGGTGCGCGGACCTGGTCGACCATGGGGAGCGACACCAACATCATCGCGGCGTCCGCCGCGGCCCTGGCCGATTCGCTCGAATACGCGATCTGGAAGTCCGGCGCCGAGCTCCGGCGTCGCGACGAACGCCACTTCACGACGTCGATCGGCGACCCCACGCCGACGCCGATGTCGACGACCGTCACCCCAGAGACCGACCCAGCGACCCCACGGAGGTAGTCCCGATGTCCGGCCACGACCAAGCTGCCGCCCCACTCCGTCTCGCGCGCTGGACCGTGTCCTCGGGCTCGAACGCCCGGAGCCGGGGCGCGGTGATCATCGACTCGGGCGAGCATCACTGGCAGGCATCGGCCGAGGGCGTCGGCGCGATCGACGCCCTGTACCGCGCCGTCGACGACGCGATCTCCGAGGTGCTCGATGGCCACCCGCGGCTGCTCGCGTACGACATCCACGCGCTCGGCGAGGGAACCGACACGATCGGTGTCGTCAACGTCCGGATCGCGCCACCGCTCGTATCGGGTGAGCGTGGCGAGGGCGAGTACGAGGGCGAAGCCCGCGGCCCGAACATCATCGCCGCTTCGATCGAGGCCTACCTCGTCGCGCTCAACAAGCTCCTCGGCGAGGAACACTGGGAGGGTGCGCCGGAGGCCGCTGCGGCGACCGGCACACGGGCGCGCCGCAAGGAGGCCGTTTCGGCCGGCACTGCGCGGGAACGGCGCGCCGAGCTCGACGAAGAGCAGGGGACGATCGACACCGTCGACTGGTTCAACCAGTGACGATCGGCGGGTCGCCCCGCGCGAGCCGCGTTACACGTACCAGGTCGTCGTCAGGTCCGCGACGGGACGCCGCATCGCGGCGACGATGACGACGACGACGCCGATCGAGATGAGCACATCACCCACGCTGAAGACGTTCGCGAAAGGGACCCAGGTCGGCAGCGCGAAGATGTCGGTCAGCGGTTTGAGCACGGGTTCGGCGAGGATGGCGCTGTTCGAGTAGGTGGTCGGCGCTGACTTGCCGAGCGCGGCCATGGCGCCTGCATCTGCCGGCATGTAGCCGCCGTTGAGCACGATCGCGACGAGGTTCGAGATCGCGCCGAGCGCAACGAGGGCCATGCCCGTGATGCGCAGGTTCAGCAGGACCGATCCGATCACCACCGCCGTCGAGATCATGTAGATCGGCGGACCGAGCTCGCCGACGACGTCGGACACGGCGGTCGAGAACAGCACGACCTGGACCAACAGCCCCACGACCATGACCCACCCGAAGCGGAACTGGAGTGTCGCGAGACCCGCCGGCCGGCCCCCGAGCAGGAGCCCAAGCACGAGACCGATCGGGACGGCGTAGAGGATGAACATCGTGTCCTCCGGGTCTCAGCTGTCGGTGTCGGTCGTCATGCCGACACCTGGCCGAGCGTGAATGGCCGCTCATCGGACTCGCCGTCGCCGTTCGTGGCTCCGTCCGGGGCGCCGGTCGCGGTGATGGGGCGGCGCGAGCCGCCGTCCCTGAGGAACTGCAAGGTCGTACCAGCATCGGCTGGCCGGGCGAAGAGATAGCCCTGCCCGAACTCGCAACCGAGCGCGCGAAGTCGCTCCAGCTGGCCGATCGTCTCGATGCCTTCGGCGACGATCTCGAGGTCGAGCGTCCGGCCGAGCGCGACGATCGCGGCCGCGAATGCCCAGTCCTCCGAGCGGTCGGCGGGACCCACGAACTCGCGCGCGATCTTGAGGACATCGACTCGGAACCGTCGGAGATAGCCCAGCGATGAATAGCCGGTGCCGAAGTCGTCGATCGCGATCCGGACGCCGAGCTCGCGGATCGCGGCCAGACGCGTCAGGGTCGTGGACGTGTCGTGGAACATCACAGTCTCGGTCATCTCGAGGAGCACCTGGGTCGGATCGATCCCACTCGTCGCGACGATCGCTTGCAGGTCGTCGATGAACGAGGGCTCCTGGAGCTGCTGGGCCGAGAGGTTGACCGCGACGGTCAACGGTTCCGTACCGTGGTGCCACTCCGCCCAGCGGGCCGCTTGCCTGCACGCCTCTTCGAGCACGTAACGCCCAAGCGCACGGATCACGCCTGTCTCCTCGGCGAGCGGGATGAATTCGGCGGGACTGATGAGGCCGCGGCTGGGATGCCGCCACCGGACGAGTGCCTCGAACCCCGCGACCCGACTCGACTCGAGCGCCACGATCGGCTGGAAGAACACGACGAGCTCGCCCCGGCCGAGGCTGCGCGACAGCTCGGCGCTGAGGGCATGGCGGGCGACGATCTCGGCGTGCATCGTCGGTTCGAACACCGAGACGCGGTTCTTGCCGGCGCCCTTCGCCGTGTACATCGCCACGTCGGCGTTACGCAGCAGCTCCGCGGCGTCGGTCGATCCCGCTCGTCCCGCGGCGACCCCGATGCTCCCGCCCACGACGATGTCCTGGCCCTCGATCGGGAACGGCGACCGGAGGACGTCGACGATCCGATCGGCGACGATCACGGCGTGACCCAGCTCGGGGCCGTCCTCGAGCAGGACCGCGAACTCGTCGCCGCCCAGGCGAGCGGCGACGTCGGTCGGGCGAAGGACCTCGCGGAGCCGCTCAGCTACCCCGATCAGGAGGCGATCGCCCGCCGCGTGGCCCATCGTATCGTTCACGATCTTGAAGTCGTCGAGGTCGAGGAACAGGACGACCGGCAGGCCGTCAGTCGTCGCGTCCTCCAGGCGTGCCTCGACCCGCTCGAGGAACAGCGTCCTGTTGGCCAGCCCGGTCAGCGGGTCGTGATACGCCTGGAATCGCAGCTCCTCCTTGAGCCGCGAGAGCTCGGCGAGCGACTGCTCGAGGTGGCCATTCTCGAGAGCGACGGCGGCCTGGTTCGCGAGCGTCTCGAGGAGGCGCAGGTCGTCCTCGGAGAAGGTCGTCCCGACGGTGAGGCGGTTCGAGATCCGCAAGGAGCCGATCAGATCGGACTCGCCTCGCAGCGGGCTGACCATATCGCTGCGGTCGTCCGATGCACCGAGGCTCGTCGGAAGGAAGAAGGGCCCGCTCGCGTCGCGGATACGCGTGTGCAGCGGGTCGCTCTGCGTGTCGGCGGTCGGCACCATGACCTCGGGCGTGCCCTCGTGGCGCGATGTCGTCCGGAGCGCCTCCATCTCGTTGCCCCGGGGATAGAGGATCACCTCGGCGAGCTCGGCACGGAACATCGTGCGGGCGTGTCCGAGGAGCGCGACTAGCGTCGAATCGAGCTCCGGTGAGTGCTGAAGGATCCTTGATGACTGATACAGCAACTCCAGTCGCTCGTGCTTCTCACGCTCCGACACATAGGCCTGGTACGCGAGGAAGACGATCGCGAGCGGGAGGACGAGGAGCCACAGCAGGACCGGGTCGATCCACATCACCGACACCGCAAGCAGGGCGAGGCTGGTGTTGGCGAACGCGACCATGCTGCCGAACTGGATCATCTCGGGCAGCTTCTCGAACTGCGGTGCGCCGCCGGAGATCGTGATGACGGTCGCGATCGTCAGCGCGCTGACGATGGTCGCCGACAAGGTCGCGGCGAACGCCGCCAGCCAGTCGACGAAGTGCGGCTCGCCGCTCACATCGCTGATCGCGTAGAGCACGCTCAGCTCGACGACCGCAACGAGCGCGAAGTTCGCAAGGTTGAAGACGAGCTTCTCGACCCGCTGCCGGCTACCGATGAGGAACGCGATGCCCGACCCGACCAACAGCGCGAGCACGTAGTCGAATGGAGACAGGAAGAAGAACCCGATGACGGCCGGGAACTCGCTGAGCGAGAAGGAATGGGTCTCGCGCCTGAAGTGGACCTGGACGACCTTGAGTTCCGCGGTCGCGAAGGCCACTGCGAGTAGCGGCCACGGCAGCGAGAGCTGCGCGGGCGGCGTCGGCAGGCCGGCCAGTTGGCTCCGGTAGATCAGGAGCGCGAGGCCCGCGAGGATCGCCGAAAACGTCCAGATCCGGGCGGAGGGCGGCCACGGTTGGCCGCGCGCGACTGCGCGTCCGAGGGGGGCCGCTGCCCGACTCAGTCGGCTCGACATCGACCTGTGATCGTCTCGTTCATCGTTGCCTCGGTCTCCCGATCCCCCGGAGCCGGGTCGACAAGCGCGTATAGCCCCTCGATCGGCGTGACGGTTAGGACACTTGTACGGCGCAGACCCCTCGTTGCCGCACCGCACAGATGTACCGGACGACCCCGGACCACCGGTTCGTGGCTTCGGGTGAGCCCGATGCCGTCGCACGTTGCCGGACAAAGCGAAGGCCGCCGGCGAGGCCGGCGGCCTTGGACGTGCGATGCGCCTGACTCAGTGCCAGCGCTGCCCAGCCTCGATGACGTAGACCGAGCTTGCCAGGGTCAACAGGGCGAGGATCAGTCGGAACGACTGCCCCCTGACGTAGACCTTCACCGCTAGTCCCACCGCATCCCAGCGCCGATGGTCAGAGCCATCGCGGCGAGGAGCGTCAGGGCCCAAGTCAAACGTGCCAGTCTGGCCTTCACAACGAACTCCCTTCCCGATCGAAAGGACGTTGCACTCTTGGGCCGGCAACCGGGCGGTCTCCGAGAGATCCCTGGCTTTGCGTCCCCGCCTCGCGACGGGTTTGCCGTTGTACAACCGTTCAAGCGAAGCGACATCGGTGTCGCTCCGGTCGAACGCTAGGGCGGGCGATCGTGGCTTCCAATGGCGAAGCCGTACCCCCTTGGGTCAGTGCACCCGAGCAACGCCGCTCGAGCCCTGGCCGGGCCGCGTCGAGAGGGTCCCAGGACCATCGTGTGGGGGTCCTGAGCGGGCGTGTCGGGTATAGGTGGGTTCGCCGCCGAGGGGACGGTACCGGAGGTCCTGTTTGACCACGTACGAGCGAAACGAAGAACGCCTCGACCGGAGCGCGCTCCGGTCGGTCGTGCGCGCTTCGAACCTGGGCTACGCCCTCGCGTTCATCGTGGTCGCAGCGTCCCTCGCGATCCAGGCGCTGAACCTTGCTCTGCCATATGGAGCCCTGCCCGTGACGCCGGTGCCGGTCGCGCTGGCCGTCGCGGTCGTCGGTACCGTGCTTTTCGCCCTCGTACTACTCGTCCTGAGGCGCCGGATCGGCCGCGGTATCGCGACCGTCAGCAGGGACTTCACGGAACTTCGAGACGCGTACGACCGGGCTCGACTTGACTCACTTCTCGACGGCCTGACCGGCCTCGGCAATCACCGCGCGTTCCAGGAGGAGCTCGACGCCCAGATCGCGCAGGCCCGCGACGAGGAGCAGCCGCTCGCGCTCGTCATGATCGACGTCGACGATCTCAAGACGATCAACGACGAGAAGGGTCACGCCGCGGGCGACGACCTCCTCCGCGCGGTCGCCCAGATCATGCGTGCGAACCTGCGGCGGGGGGACGGTGCGTATCGGACCGGCGGCGACGAGTTCGCCTTGCTGCTGCCCGGCTGCGACGCCGAGAGCGCCGAGGTCATCGCGAACCACCTGCTCGCGCTGGCGCTCAGCGGCCATCACGGTCGGGTCGGCGCGTTCTCGGTCACGATCGGGATCTCCGCGTTCCCGGCGCCGAGCACGGACCGTCATCAGATCATCCACCACGCCGACGCGGCGCTGTATGCCGGGAAGCGCCACGGGCGCACCAACGTCCAGCGGTTCGACCCGACCAAGCACGGCATCGCCGAGGACGCCCGTAGCCTCGCGCAGCTCGAGTCCGCCGTCGTGCGCGTCGCGACCGACGATCTCCTCCGTGCCGTCTACCAGCCGATCTACTCGCTCACCACCGGCGCGATCATCGGCTTCGAGGGTCTCGTCCGGCCGTCGCCGGAGTCGGGCTTCTCCTCTCCGACGAGCCTCTTCGTGGCCGCCGAAGCGACGCGTCGCACGGTCGAGCTCGACGTCGTCTGCGCCCGGGCTGTCCTGGCCGGCGCGGCAGAGCTAGGCGAGGAGCGCTACCTCTCGATCAACCTCTCGCCGCGCACCCTGGAGTCCGACGCGTTCAGCGTGCAGGAGATCCTTGCTCTTGCTCGCCGCCATGGCGTCGCGCCGTCACAGCTCGTGGTCGAGATCACCGAGCGCGAGAGCGTCGACGACCTTCGTCGCCTCCAGCAGGCCATCACGACCCTCCGGCGCAACGAGGTCCGCGTGGCGATCGACGACGTCGGGGCCGGGAATGCCGGTCTCCGCCTCCTGAGCGAGGTCGAGTACGACATCCTCAAGATCGACCTCTCGCTGGTCCGTGCCAGTGCGACGCACGGCGCCACGGAGGCTGTCCTCCAGGCGCTGGGCACGCTCGCCCGCACCCGCGGTCACCGCATCGTCGCGGAGGGCATCGAGACGCCCGATCATCTGGAGTCGGTCCTCGAGCTGCGCTACGACGCCGGCCAGGGCTACCTCTTCGGCCGAGCCGAAGCCACGCTCGATCGGAAGCCGATCGACCTCTTCGCGCTGCTGTCCGGCCACGGCGAGGAGCAGCCCGCAGCCTGAACCTGCGTGCCGCGTCGTCTTCTGGCGCGCGCCCGCGACTACACTCCGCGCCATGCCCGCCCCCGATGGACTGATCGCGTACGCCGGCGAGCCCGGAGCGTTCGCGGAGGACGCCGTCCTGGCCGCGTTCGGCGACGTGCCACGGATCGCGCTGGGCAGCTTTCGGGGCGTCTTCGAGTCCGTGACGACCGGTGAGGCGACGGCCGGCGTCGTGCCCATCGAGAACGTCATCAACGGCACGGTCCGCGAGAACTACGACCTCCTCGTGGAGTTCGGCCTCACGATCCACGGCGAGGTGATGGTCCCTGTCCGGCTGTGCATTGCGGCCCTACCTGGCCAGCGGCTCGAGGACATCGAGCGGGTCTACTCGCACATCCAGGCGCTCGGGCAGGCCGAGACGTTCCTGCGTTCGCGGCCCTGGCAGCTCCTCTCGACCTACAACACGGCCGGCGCCGGCAAGTCGATCGCGGACTCCGGCGAGCGTGGTGCCGCCGCCGTCCTGTCGCCACGCGCCGCCCGACTGTTCGGGCTGGAGCCGCTCGTCGACGAGATCGGTGACCTACCGGGGAATCGCACGCGCTTCCTGGTCCTGGCGCCGCCCGACGCACCGCCCCTGCCGCTCCTTGACCCGCCGACCCATCGTCGGACGACGCTCGTCGTCGCGGTCCGCAATGAGCCAGGGACGCTGCTCGCGGTCCTCCGCGTGATCGCCGACCGGGACCTGAACATGCGCAAGCTCGAATCGCGCCCGAGCCGCGAGCGCGCGTGGGAATACGTCTTCTGGATCGACCTCGACGGGGACCTCGCGGATCCCTCGATGGCCCTGGCGCTCGACGAGGTCCGCGGCGTGACGACGATGACGCGCGTTCTCGGGAGCTATCCGAGCCCCGACGCCTGACCGCTCAGATCTCGCTAGCGGTGTCGCGAGGCGACGTCCGTGGGCGGCCGACGGGCCCCTCGGGGGGCCGATGATACGCTTGCCATTCCCCCTCGAACGACCCTGCGCACCCCCGTTGGAGGATCGATGGACCAGGCCTTCCGCGACGCGATCTCGGCCGGCTACGGCTTCACCGAGCCGACGCTGACCATCGGCAGCGCGATGCTCGGGGACGAGCTCTTCAACGACGTCCGCGTCGCCGTCCCGATGTCGACGCTGAACCGCCACGGACTCGTCGCGGGCGCGACCGGCACCGGCAAGACCAAGACCCTCCAGCTGCTCGCGGGCCAGCTGTCGAAGGCCGGCGTCCCGGTCTTCGTCGCCGACATCAAGGGTGATCTGACGGGTCTCGCGGCCGCCGGTGATACTTCGAATCCGAAGGTCCAGGAACGGGTGGCGTCCCTCGGCTGGACGTTCCAGGCCGCCGGACATCCGGTCGAGTTCCTGTCCCTGACCGGCAAGCTCGGCGCGCAGGTGCGGGCGACCGTCCACTCGTTCGGTCCGCTGCTGCTCGGCAAGGTCCTCGATCTCAACGAGACGCAGACGAGCATCCTCGCGCTGGTCTTCAAGTACTGTGACGACAACGACCTGCCACTCCTCGATCTCAAGGACCTGGCGGCGACGCTCAAGTACCTCTCGTCGGACGAAGGCAAGCCGATCCTTGCCGACTACGGCGGGATGTCGCCCGCCTCGGTCGGCGTGCTGCTCCGGAGCATCGTCGTGCTCGAGCAGGAGGGCGCCGACATCTTCTTCGGCGAGCCGGAATTCGACGTCCACGACCTGCTGCGTGTCGACGCGAACGGCCAGGGCATCCTGTCTGTGCTCGAGCTGTCCGACGTGATGGATCAGCCTCGGCTGTTCTCCACCTTCATGCTCTGGATGCTCGCGCAGCTCTACGAGGGGCTGCCCGAGGTCGGCGACCTCCCCAAGCCGAAGCTCTGCTTCTTCTTCGACGAGGCGCACCTCCTATTCCATGACGCGTCCGACGCGCTGATGGAGCAGATCGAGCGGACCGCCCGCCTGATCCGCTCGAAGGGCGTGGGTGTCTATTTCGTGACGCAGGTCCTGAGCGACGTCCCGTCGTCGGTCCTCGCCCAGCTCGGCAACCGCATCCAGCACGCGCTCCGGGCATTCACGCCCGATGATGCGGATGCTCTACGGAAGGCGGCTCGGACGTTCCCGACGACCGAGTTCTACGACGTCGAAAAGACGTTGACCTCACTCGGCACCGGGGAGGCGCTGGTCACCGTGTTGTCGCCGCGCGGCATCCCGACCCCGCTCGCCGCGACGCGGCTCCTCCCGCCGGACTCGCTGATGGCGCCGATCGACCAGACGGCCTTCCAGGGCATGGTCGCCGCCAGTCCGTTCAACACGAAGTACGGGACGGCCATCGACCGCGATAGCGCCTACGAACGGATCACCGCGCGCCTTGCCGCGGCGCGCCAGGCGGCTGTCGATGCTGCGACGCGCCAGGGCCTCGACCCGACCACCGCCGGGGGCCTCAACCAGATGACCCCGGCGCAGCAACAGCGTGAGATCGCGCGTCAGCAACGCGAGATCGAGGCCGCCGACAAGCGCGCGGCTCGCGAGGAGGACCGCCAACGACGAGCCGCGGCAAAGCAGGCCGAGGCTGAGGCCAAGGCGCGTCAGAAGACGATCGATACGGCGATCCGGACCGGTGGCAAGGTCATGACCTCGCGTCTGGGACAGGACATCATCCGGGGAGTCTTCGGGACACTGTTCGGGGGCGGCCGCAAGGGGTAGGCGGCGAAAGGGGGGACATGGGGGTTCGCGTGCCTCGAAGGGCGCCGCACGCGCTGGCGTGGGTCGTCGCCCTGGCCGTGGCCGGTTG
Organism: Candidatus Limnocylindrales bacterium; assembly: GCA_035703005.1. Lineage (GTDB taxonomy): Bacteria > Chloroflexota > Limnocylindria > Limnocylindrales > CSP1-4 > SPCO01. The sequence continues at coordinate 10,651 of DASSZA010000095.1, forward strand.
CGGGACCGGATCGGCTTCGCCGTCGACGTCATCGACCGCGTCGCCGAGCGCGTCGGCCCCCGCGACGCTCGTGCCGAGCGGATCCGAGCCGACGTTCGCGACCGGGTCCGCCTCGGGCTCACCCTTCCCCCCGTCTGGCGTGCCCGACTTCGCGTACGTCTGGATCATCGTCCTCGAGAACCAGGATTACGCCCGGGTCGTCGACGCGCGCGACATGCCCTACTTCAACGAGCTGATCGCCCGCTATGGCCTCGCGGAGCACGCGAGTGGCGTCGCGCGTCCGTCACAGCCGAACTACTTCGCGCTGTTCAGCGGCTCGACCCAGGGCGTGCATGACAACGATGTCCACGACATCGACGCGCCGACCGTCGTCGATCAGATCGAGTCGAGCGGGCGGAGCTGGAAGGAATACGCAGAGAACCGGCCGCTCGACTGCTTCACCGGCGCGAGCGCGTCTGGTGGTCGCGACGGTTCCGGTAGCTATCGTCGGAAGCACGCGCCGGCGATCAGCTTCGATGCGATAAGGAACGATCCGAAGCGTTGCGCGAACCTCGTCGATTTCACGGCGTTCAAGCCCGGAGATGTCGACTATTCGCTGATCATCCCGAACCAATGCCACGCCGCCCATGACTGCAACGCGACCGAAGCCGACAAGTGGCTGTCTGGGTTCGTCCCGACCATCCTCGACAGCAAGGCGTTCGCGGCCGGTGGCCTCCTCATCGTCACGTTCGACGAGGACGCGGGCAACGATCCGAGTGGTGGCCACGTAGCGACGATCGTGGCCGCGCCGGACGTCCCGGCTGGGTTCAGGTCCCAGCAGCCGCACGACCACTACAGCGTGCTGCGGACCATCGAGGACGCCTGGGCCCTCCCTTGCCTGGCGCAGTCCTGCTCCGCGACGCCCTTGAGCGAATTCTTCGGCGGATGACCCGGGCGGGTCACCCTAGCTGGTCGGATCCGGCCTGGCGATCCGGCGGCAGCCAGCGACTCGCTCGCTCGACGGGCTCGACCCTTCCGAGATGGAGGGCCATGGTGGCGCCCCGGCGCTGTGGCTGACGGACTTCGCCGAGCTTCTTGACGCGGGCGCCGGCCGTTAGACCGACGCCTCTGCCGGCCGGGGGGCGTTCTTCGGCTTGGCGAACCGCAGATACAGCGCCGGGACGACGAACAGGTTGAGCAGGGTGGAGGTGACCAACCCGCCCAGGATCACGATCGCCATCGGGTGCTCGATCTCATGGCCCGGGAGGTCGCCGGCGATCGCCAGCGGGATCAGCGCAAGGCCCGTCGCGAGCGCGGTCATGAGGATCGGCGCGAGGCGTTCGCGTGCCCCGCGGATGACGAGGGCGGGCCCGAACTCCTCGCCCTCGTGACGCTCGAGGTGTTGGAAGTGGTTGATCATCATGATCCCGTTCCGGGCCGCGATCCCGAGGACCGTGAAGAACCCGACGAGCGCACCGAGCGATATCACGCCTGACCCGAGCCACGCCGCGAGGATCCCACCGACCAGCGCGGACGGCAGCGTCAGGAACGACAGGATCGCGAGCCGCATGCTCCCGAACGACGCCTGGAGGAGCAGCAGCACGCCGACCGATGCGGCGATCGCGAACAGCAGCAGCCGGTCCTGGGCCTTCTGGCGCTCCTGGAACTCGCCGAAGAGCTCCGGGTGGTACTCCTGCGGGAACTCGACCGTGGCCAGAGCAGCCTTCACGTCGGTGACCACGGCGCCGAGATCACGCCCGCTGACGTTCGCGTCAACGTGGATGCGGCGGGCCGTCTGTTCGTGGTTGACGTGGCCGGCCGTCGGGGCGACCGCGACCGCCGCGACGGCCTTGAGCGGCACCTTGCCGCCGCTCGCGGTATCGATCAGGAGGTTCTCCACGTCGGAGATGCTGTCGCGGCTCTCCGGCTTGCTCCACACGACGACGTCATATGCCTTGCCGGTGTTGAAGATGTCACCGACCTCTTCGCCTGCGATGTAGGTCGAGGCGATCCGCCGGACATCGCCGGGCTTGACGCCGTACTGCTGCGCCTTCGCCAGGTCGACCTTGACCTGGATCTGCGGGATCTTGACGAGCTGCTCGGAGTGCAGATCGATGATCCCCGGGACCGATTCGAGCTTCTCCTCGACATCGTCGGCGAGGTCCTTGAGGACCGCGAGGTCGGGTCCGTAGATGCGGATGACGATCGCGTCGCTGGAGCCCGTGAGGACTTCGCGGATGCGTTCCTTGAGGTAGGTCTGGACGTCCCGTCGCAGACCGGGATAGCCATTGACGACCTCGAGGACCGCGGCATGCGTCTTGTCGTAGTCGACCGAGGGATCGACGCTGATCCAGTTCTCGCCGAACTCGACCCCGTAAGGCTCGTCCGCGACGAACGCCTGCCCGATGTGCGACCCGCAGTTGCGGACGCCGGGGATCTCACGAAGCTCCTTGCAGGCGGCGACGCTGATACGCGTCTCCTCCTGGACGGAGGTCCCGGGCGCCGTCACCCAGTGCATCAGGAAGTCGCGCTCCTTGAAGTCCGGGAGCAGCGACTGGCCGAGCTGCGGCCAGAGGGCGATGCCGACCATGCTGACCATGCCCACCGTCAGGAACGCGGGCCGCGTCGTCCGAAGCAGACGGGCGATTAGTCGTGAGTAACCGTCCTGGAGGCGCCTCGTGATCGGCGAGCGCTGACGCTCGATCGGGGCGTTGCGCAGCAGGATGAAGGCGAGTGCCGGCGTGACGGTCAGCGCCACCAGGAGCGACGCCAGGACCGCCAGGCCGTACGAGATCACCAGCGGCTGGAAGAAGGCGCCCGACAACCCGCTGATGAAGAACACCGGCGATACGGCGATGACGTCGATCAGGGTGGCGTAGACGATCGCACTGCGGACCTCGAGCGACGAATCGAGGACGATCGACGCCGTCGATCGCTGGCTCCCTTCGAGGCGCGCCTGGCGCAGACGTCTCGTGATGTTCTCTACATCGATGATGGCGTCATCCACGACCACCCCGACCGAGATCACGAACCCCGCGAGCACCATCGTGTTGATCGTCACGTCGCGGACCCACAGGACCATCGCGGCGGCCATGAGCGAGAGCGGGATCGCCACGAGGCTGATCAGCGCGGTCCGCCACTCGAACAAGAAGAGGATGAGGATCACGAAGACGAGGACGCTGCCGAGGATCAGCGCGTTGGACAGGTTGTGGAGTGCCAGCTCGATGAAGCTCGCCGGCCGGAAGATCGTGTGATCGACCGCGATCCCGCTGAGTCCCGGCTTGAGCTGTTCGAGGGCGTCCTCGACGCCGCGCGTGACATCGAGCGTGTTCGCCCACGGGAACTTCTCGACGATCAGCATGACGCCCGGCCCGTCGTTGATGACCGCCTCGCCGATGAGCGGCTGATGCGTGTTGACCAGCTCGACGACGTCGGTCAGCGGGAATAGCTGGCCGTCCCGACCTGGCACCGTGACGTGAGACAGGTCCTCGACGCTGACGACCGGCGGGATGTGCCGGATCACCAGGCGCTGGTTGGGTGTGTCGACGAAGCCGCCCGTCCCAGTGAAGTTCCCCGGGTTGAACTGGAGGAGGCCATCGTCGAGCGTCTCGGATACCGCGTCCATGACGGACGTCAGCGCGACGCCCTTCTCGACCATCCTGGCGGGTACCGCCTGCACGGTGAGCATGTCGAGCTGCTCGCCCCAGATCGCGACGTTGGCGACGCCCTTCACGCTCAGGAGCCGCGGTCGGATCGTCCAGTACGAGATCATCGACATGTCGATCTGCGAGACCGAGTCCGAACTCAGGCCGATCTTCATGACACGGCTCGTCGCTGACAGCGGCTGGAGCATCACGGGCGGCGCCGCCCAGGTCGGCAGTGACGGGGTGATCTGAGCGAGCCGTTCAGCGACGAGCTGCCGCGCCTTCAGCTCGTTCGTCCCTGGCTTGAACAGCAGCACGACCTGCGACAGCTGGATGACGGACTTCGAGCGGATCGTCTCGAGCCCCTCGATCCCGGCAAGCGACTGCTCGATGGGGACCGTGACGAGCTGCTCGACCTCCTCGGCGGACAGCCCGATGCAGATCGTCTGGATCTCGACCTTCGGCGGGGCGAACTCCGGGAACACATCGACGGGCATGGCCCGCACCTGTGCCGCACCGAAGATCAGCATGAACGCGGCGAGCGCGATCACGATGAAGCGGAACCGCAGGCTGGTGGCGATGATCCGTCGCATCATCTGTCGCTATCCCCTCGGGATGTGGCTGTGGGGCCGGGGAAGGTCAGTGGCCGCCGCCGACGCCGATCTCGGCGCCATACAGCTCCGCGGCGCCGGTCGTCACGACCTGCGTCCCGGCGGGCGGACCCGCCGACAGTCGTGCCGTACCGCCAGCGATGTCGTCGACCATGATCTCGGCGCGCTTGTAGACGAGCGGCTGCTCGTTGACGTACGTCCAGGTCTTGCCCTGCGCGTCGTAGACGATCGCGGCGTACGGGATCGACATCCCGGAACCGGCCGCGGCGACCTCTGCCGTCTCGACGCCGAGCCGCTGGGCGGCCTTCTCGGACAGGGTGAGTGTCTTGAGGCCGGACGCCTCGTCCTCCTCGATGGTGATGGCTTCGACCTTCGGGGCCGAGCTCGTCGGACTGTTGCACGCACCAAGGGCGACCGCCATGACCGCGAGCCCGGTGATAAACCAGCGATGTCGTGTCATCTCGCTCGCTCCTATGCGACCGTCGGCTCGAAGGCCGGCGGCTCACTCAGCAGGGACTCGGTCTCGGACTCGGGGCTCGGCCCGGACAGCAGGTAGATGCTCGGGACCACGAAGAGGATCAGGACGGCGGCGCTGATCAGACCGCCGAGGACGAAGATCGCCATCGGCCGCATGATCTCGAGCCCGGCGACGTCACCGAGGACGATGAACGGCAGGGCGAAGGCCGCCGTCGCGAGCACTGTCGTGACGATCGGCACGAGGCGCTCGTGCACCCCGGCGAGCGCGACGTCGACGCCCACCGAGCCGGAATCCTCGAGCCGCCGGAACCGGTCGATGAGCGCGATCGAATGGCGGATCGTGATGGCGATGACGAGCAGGAAGCCCGCGAGCGCTCCCATCGTGAAGAGGTGTCCCGTCGCGAGCGTGAACACGACCCCGCCCGCCGCCGCCGCCGGCATCGCCAGCAGGACGAACAGGGCGAGCCGCCAGGCGCCGAACGCCGCCTGGAGGATGAGCAGGATCAGGATGGCGACGCCGCCGGTCACCGCGAGCAAACGGAGCTGAGCGTCCTGACTCTCGACCGCCGCGCTGACCACCTCGGCGTGGTACTCGACGTCGAATGGCAGCGCGCCGACGGCCGCACGCACGTCGTTGACGACGGCGCCTGGATCACGCCCCTCGATCTGGGCTGTCACGTCGAGGTAGCGCATGACGCCCTCGCGGGCGATGACGCTCGGGATCGGCGCGACGCTGACATCCGCGACATCGCCGAGCCGCACGAGGCCGGCGGCCGGCGTCTCGATGAGCAGGTCCTGGATGCTGCTCAGGCTCTCGCGGTGCTCGGGCGTGCCCCACACCACGACCTCGAAGACCTTCTGCTCCTCGAACAGGTTGCCGACCTGGATCCCCGACAACAATGAGGTCGCGGCGCGCCGGACGTCGCCGGCCTTGAGGTTGACTGCGGCGGCCTTGTCGAGGTCGACCTGGATCTGGACGGTCGGCTCCGTCACAGGCGTCACGACGGCCGCTTCGTGGACGCCGAGCACGTCGGCGATCGCGGAGCGCACCTCGCCGGCCTTGGCCTGGAGCGTCGCCATGTCCTGTCCGTAGATCCGGACGGCGAGGTCGGGCTCGGCCTCACCGAAGACCTCGGAGACTCGGTCGGTCGGGTACGTCGTGACCGAGCGGGCGAGGCCCGGGTAGCCGTCTACGGTCGCCTGGATCGTGTCCAGCGTCGAGTCGTAGTCGGCGGCTGGATCGATGCTGACCCAGATCTCGCCGGTGTTCACGCTCGCGCGCTCGTCGGACATGATCGCCCGGCCGACGTGCGCGCCGACGTTCCGTACGCCCGGCACCGTCCGTAGTTCGGCGGCGGCACGGGAGACGATCCGGTTCATCTCGGGGTGTCCCACGCCCGGCGCGCCGTCCCAGTGGACCAGGACGTCGCGCTGGCGGAAGGTCGGGAGTGGCCCATCGCCGCCGGCGGGCGTGATCGCGAGGCCCAGGACCACGGCGGCGCCGACCAGCAGCGTCGCGAGCATCACGATGCCTGGCCGGATCTTCTTGACGAACCAGCCCATCGCCGAGGCGTAGCCGCGGCGGATGCGCCGCAGGATGGGTGACTCCCGTCGCTCGCCCGATGCGGTCCTGAGGACCAGCACGGCCAGGGCGGGCCCGACGGTTACCGACACGATCAGGGAGGCGATGACCGCAACGGCGTACGCCGCGACGAGCGACGGGAGGAACGCGCCAAGCGCGCCGGTGATGAACAGGAGCGGGATGAGCGCGGCGAGGATGATGAACGTCGCATAGACGACCGGCCTTCGGCTCTCGACGATCGCCTCGATGACAAGGTCCGCATGCGAGCGCTCCTCGTCCCCGGGACGCGGGGTTCGCGACCGCAGGAGCACGCCGTCGACGAGGCCCACGACGTCGTCGACGATCACCCCGACCGCGATCATGATCCCCACCGCACTGATCGCGTTGAGCGACACCCCTGAGAGGTGAAGCACGACCGCCGCCGCGATCACGGCAAGCGGGATCGTCACGAGACTGATGAGCGCCGCGCGCCAATCGAACAGCAGCGCCCCGAGGATGAGGGCGATCAGCAGGAAGCCGATCAGCACCGCCAGCGAGACGTTCGCGATCGATGCGTCGAGGAACGACGCCTCGCGGAAGACGGTCGTGTCGACCGCGATACCGGGCAGGCCGGGCTGCATCGCGGCGAGTGCCGACTCGACGTTCCGCGTCACGTCCAGCGTGTTGACATTGGGGAACTTCTCGATGACGAGGATCAGCCCGTTCCCGGTGCCGACGATCCCATCACCGATCAGCGGCTGATGGTCCTCGACCACGGTGGCGACCTCACCAAGCGTCAGCGGCGGGGCATCGGCGCCACGGTCGATGGCGACCTTCGAGAGGTCTTCCGCGGAGCGGATCGGCAGGATGTGCTGGATGCCGAGGCGCTGCTGCGGCGTGTCGATGAACCCGCCGGTGCCCGGGGTCGATGCCTCGAGGAACGTCAGGGGCGAGAACCAGAGCGCGTTGCCGGCGGTCTCGACGACGTGATCGAGGCTGACGCCTCGCTGTCGGAGCTGCGCGGGGTCGACGAGGACCTGGAGCTGCCGTTCGCGCTGACCGAAGATCGCGACGTTGGCGACGCCCGGGACACCCATGAGGCGCGGCTGGATCGTCCAGCGCGCGAGCACCGACATCTCGATGAGGGACTTCTCGGGCGAACTGAGTCCCACGATCATGAATCGGTTGAGCGACGAAAGCGGCTGGAGCATGACCGGCGCCTTCGCGACGTTCGGGAGCGCGTGCGACTGGGTCAGCCGCTCTGCCACGACCTGGCGGGCCTTGAGCATGTCCGTGCCGGGCTCGAAGGTCATGACGATCGACGAAAGACCCGTGAGCGACTTGGACTCGATCTTGTCGAGGAACGCGACGCCGTGGAGCAGGTCGGCCTCGAGTGGGACCGTGACGAGCTCCTCGACCTCTTCGGCCGACAGACCGAGCGCCTCGGTCTGGACCTCGACGGTCGTCGGCGCGAACTCCGGTAGTGCGTCGACCCGGGCAGACTGCAGCTGGGTCGCCCCGATCAGGAGGAGGACACCGGCGATCCCGAGCACGATGAGACGGAAACGGACAGCCGTGCTGACCAGGGCACGCATCATGGCAACGACCCCCACCCTCCGGGTGTCCATGGCGAAGACGCCGTCCCTCTACGGCGTCGTGTGGTGCATCGGGTCACCACCAACCCTTACGTTCCCCCGGGAAACCGGGTGGGGAATGATGGTTACCCGCAACACCCCCTGCCTATACTCAACTTCAACCAACTTGGGGGGTTAGGGTGACCATCGCGGGTTCCGACTGGGACCATCGGCTTGCGCGTCTCGCGAACCTGGACCCGGTCCTGCTCCGGCGTCTGGTCGACCTCGCCTGCGCCGGGTTCGCCGTCGCCCTGTTCCTCCGCCTGGCCGATCCCGAGATCCTGCTGCAGGGCCTATGGCTCGTCGTGGCCATCGGCGCGTTCGTCTACGGGCTGTCTGCCGCGCTGTGGCGGATCGCCGTCGCGTGCGCCGTGATGGTCGGCTACATCGCCCTCTCGGACATGGTCGGTGTGCCCGCGACCCAGGAGGAGCTCGACTTCACCGAATGGCCGCTGATGGTCGCCATCGCGTTGATCGTCGCGATCCTCGCCGACCGCGTCTCGACCTCGGCTCGCCACTACGCCGCGCTGTATCGAAAGGCGAGCGAGCGTCTCCTCACCGCCCACGAGGAGGAGCGGGCCAGCCTTGCCCGCGAGCTACACGATGGGGTCGGGCAGACGTTGACCGCCGTGATCCTGACGCTCGATGCCGTGGACTCCGAGCTCGCGGCCTCCGAGGATGGCACCCCGGGCACGCGACATGGTGCCGTCCTTCGTGCCCGGGAACTCGCCTCGTCAGCGTTGGCCGAGACGCGTCAGGTCGCGGCGAAGTTGCGCCCGACCCGAGTCCACGAGATGGGGCTCGGGGCGGCATTCGCGAACCTCGCGCGGTCGGCTGGGATCCCGGTCGAACTACGATTCGATCCGGCGACGCTACCCCCCGGCCTGCTGGAGCCGGAGCTCGAGATCGACGTCTACCGCATCGTCCAGGAAGCCGTCAGCAACGCGGCGCGGCACTCGCGCGCGCGACACGTCTGGATCACGGCGCACATCGTCGACGACATGATCCGGCTGCTCGTCGGCGACGACGGGGTCGGCTTCGACCAGACGGCACGCGGCCACGGTCTTGGCCTCGATGGGATGCACGAGCGAGCGACCATCCACGGTCTAGAGCTGGATGTGCGATCTCGGCGCGGCGGGGGCACTCGAGTGGCGCTGATCGTTCCGACCGGCCGACCGGCACCCATGCCCGAGGTCCAGCTTGATGCCTCGCCCAGGGCTGTCCATTGATGGGGCCGTCTGCCGGGACCCCGGGGGCGAGACCGGCACGTCAGGGCGTCCTCGGCGTCATCCGTGTCGCGCTGGTCGATGATCATCATCTCGTCCGCGAGGGCCTTCGCCTGGTGCTCGAAGGCGAGCCCGGCTTCGAGATCATCGGCGAGGCGTCCGACCATGCGTCGGCGGTCGACCTCGTCGTCACGCAGCGACCCGACGTCCTGCTCCTGGACCTGACGTTCCCGGAAGGTGACGCGATCCCGCTGCTACGTGCGCTCCGTGCCCGACAGCCGGACCTGCGAGTCGTTGTGCTGACGATGCACAGCGACCCGGAGACGGTCAGGCAGGCGTTGGCGGCTGGCGCTGCCGGCTATCTCGTCAAGGGCGCGCAGTCGCGCGAGCTGATCGAGGCCATCCACGCCGTGGCCCGAGGCGACCGATACCTCCACAGCAGCGTGACCGGCGCCGTCGTAGATGACTCGGTCCGTTGGTTCGAGGCGGGCGCGATGAGCGTGCGGGAACGTGAGGTCTTGAGCCTTCTCGCGGCCGGACGGTCACCGGCACAGATCGCCGACGCGCTGGACATCAGCGTCCATACGGTCCGCCGCCATCTCGCGAACATCTCGGAGAAGCTCGGCGTCAAAGGCATGAACGCGCTGACGCGCTACGCGATCCGGAACGGCCTCGACCGAACGCCGTCGTAGACCACCGCCGCGTCGAGGGCGGCGCGGACAGTGCCGTGACAGACGGCGATGTCAGGCGGGCTGTGCGAGGACCATGATCCGGAGCTCGGTCATGTCCTCGATCGCCCAACGCAGACCTTCCCGCCCGAGCCCGGAGTCCTTGACGCCGCCGTAGGGCATGTGGTCGATCCGGTAGGTCGGGATGTCGTTGACGATCACCCCGCCGACCTCGAGCTCGTTGAAGGCCTGCCACGCGCCCATCAGGTCGTTCGTGAAGACGCCGGTCTGGAGCCCGAACATCGAGTCGTTCACCCGCGCGATCGCGTCACCCAACTCGGAGAACGGGAACGCGACGACGAGCGGCGCGAACGCTTCGTTGCTGCAGACCTGGGCGCTGGTCGGGACGTCGGTCAGGACGGTCGGCGGGAAGAAGTTGCGATCGGCCTTGCCGCCGGCCAGGACCTTGCCGCCCATCGCGACGGCCTCGTCGACCCAGCGCTGCGTGCGCGCGGCTTGGTGCTCGTCGACCATCGGTCCGACGTCGGTCGTCGTGTCGAGCGGGTCGCCGACCTTCAGGTTCTTCACGCCCGCCAGGAACTTATCCATGAACGTGTCCCAGATCGCCTCGTGCACGAACATCCGCTGCACGCTGATGCACACCTGACCTGCATAGCCGTAGCCACCGACGAGGGTCCTCTTGACGGCCCAGTCGAGATCGGCCGACTTGTCGACGATCACACCGGCGTTCCCGCCGAGCTCGAGCACGACCTTCTTCTTGCCGGCGCGCTCCTTCATCCGCCAGCCGACGGACGGCGACCCGGTGAAGGTCAGCAGCTTGAAGCGATCGTCTTCGACCATCCGGTCGCCGAGCTCTCGGGTCATCGGCAGGATGCTGACCGCACCCTGTGGGAGGCCGGTCGATTCGACGATCTCGGCCACCGTGAGCATCGTCAGCGGGTCCTTGGACGGCGGCTTGAGGACGATCGGATTGCCGCTCGCGATCGCCGGCGCGAGCTTGTGCGCGGCGAGGTTGAGCGGGAAGTTGAAGGGGGAGATTCCGGCGATCGGTCCGATCGGGAATCGCCGCGTGATGCCGACCCGGTCCTTCGAGGCGGGCATCAGATCGAGCGGGATCAGCTCTCCGGTGATCCGCTCCGCTTCCTCGGCGCCGAGGCGGAACGTCAACGTCGCGCGGTCGACCTCGACCAGCGCGTCACGGATCGGCTTGCCGGCCTCGAGCGAGAGCAGTCGTCCGAGCTCCTCACGACGCGCCTTGATGCCCGCGGAGATCTCGCGGAGGATCCGACCGCGCTCGTAGGCGGGCAGCTTGCGCGTCTCCTCGAACGCGTCGACAGCAGCGGTCACCGCCTCCTCGTACTGATCGCTCGTCGCGTGGTACGTGGAGCCCGCCGGGTTGTCGGGATCGGCCGGGTTGCTCACGTGGAGGACGTCCGGTGAATCGACCCATCGGCCGGCGAGATAGATGGGATGAGGCTTGGTTCCGGTGGCTACGGTCATGGGAGCGCTCCTCGGCGCATGGCAACGGGCTCGGATGTCCTCCGATGGTACCCCGCTCCTTCGCGGGGGTCGTCCTTTCGACCGAGCGTGCCGTGCGACGATACGGCCATGACCGACTTCCGTGACGCCCTCCGCGTCAAGCCCGGCGCCCATATCCGGCTCGAAAAGCGTGACCTTGGTGACACGTCCGGTTGGGACAAGGACCGCGCAGAGGGACAGATCGCCAGGGAGCTCGACCGTCTGGCCGAGCTCCAGGATCGACTGTGGGCCGAGGCGAAGCACGCCGTGCTCGTCGTCCTGCAGGGCATCGACGCGGCCGGTAAGGACGGCACGATCAAGAAGGTCATGACCGCCTTCAACCCGCAGGGTTCACCGGTGACCGCGTTCAAGGTCCCGAGCCCCGAGGAGCTCGCCCACGACTTCCTGTGGCGAGTCCACAAGGTGGTCCCGCGCAAG
>DASSZA010000097.1:0-2306 GCA_035703005.1 Candidatus Limnocylindrales bacterium
CGCTGCGCTATCAGCGCATCCGCTTCCCCGACATCCGCTCGTATCCGGGCGCCCTCCTGAACTCGACCGCGACCGCGTTCATCGACGAGGCCACGTTCCGCGGCGCGATCTTCGGTTCGCTTCTGGCCGTCGGCCTCGACGCGAACCTCGCGAACATCATGCAGACCCTGCTGTACGCCCTCACGACGCGACTCGGGGCGCCGGGTCGCGACCGCTACCTGCTGGTACTGACGCTCGCGATCGGTCTCATCGCCGGCTGGCTCACCGCCGTGACCGGCGGGATCGCGGCAGCTTTCCTCGGCCACGCCGCGACGCGTTTCGCAGTGTTCCTCGCCACGGGCCACACGGGTCAGACCCTGCCGAAGGGACGCGAGGTCGAGGAGATCGACCGCCGGCGTCGACCGCCGGACGGCTGGCGCGTCATCGGGTCACGGGAGTCCGCGCAACAGGACTGATGAGCCGGAACTCCACGCCAGCTGAGCGATCCTCGGGCGTGGGACCGCCGGTCGCGCTCTATATCCATTTCCCGTTCTGTGTCTCGTTGTGTCCGTACTGCGATTTCGTGGTCATCGCCGGGTCTGCGGCGCGCGGCCCGCGCAACCGGATCGGCCAGTTCCTGGAGGCGCTGCTCATCGAGCTCGAGCTGCGCGCCGACGCCCTCGAGGCGACCTTCGGGGGGCCGGGCAGTCGGCGCCGCCCACAGCTCGAGTCCGTCTACCTCGGCGGCGGCACGCCGTCCCTACTGCCGGCCGAGGAGATCGCGCGGTTGCTCGACCGCGTCCGCGAGCGCTTCGGCGTCACGGACGACGCTGAGATCACCCTCGAGGCGAACCCCGGACCCGACGAGCGAGGCGACCCATCGACGCTTCGCGACGCGGGGATCACCCGGATCTCGTTCGGAGCACAGTCGTTCGACGACACGGAGCTGCGCAAGCTCGGACGTCGCCATAGGGCACGGCACGTCGTCGATGCGGTCCAGGCCGCCCGCGAGGCCGGCATCCCGTCGATCAACATCGACCTGCTGTACGACATCCCCGATACCGACGTGGCGACCTGGATGCGGACGCTCGATGCCGCGCTGGAGATCGCCCCCGACCACTTGTCCCTATATGCGCTCTCGCTCGACGACCCGGTCGCAGAGGGCCTCACTGGTCCCGAGGGTGACCACCTCGTCACGACGAAGGGCGCCCGCCGGTGGCGCGACGCCGTCCGACCCGGACAGGACGAGGACCGTGCGGCCGGCCAGTACCACCACGCCGTCGTGGCGCTCGCAGATGCCGGCTACCGCGGCTACGAGATCTCGAACTGGGCGCAGCCGGGGCACGAGAGCCGACACAACCTCGCCTATTGGCAGCGGCGCCCGCATGAATCCCTCGGTCCGGGGGCGCACGCGTTCGACGGCCGCGACCGGCGCTGGACGGCCGCCCGGCTCGACGCCTACGTCGCTGCGCTCGCTGCGACGTCGCCGAGCCTGCCGCCAGGCGGCGCGGATCGTCTCGACGACTCGTCCGCCGCGATCGAGGCGCTGATCCTCGGGCTCAGGCTCGACACCGGTATCCCGCTCGCCGCTGCGCACGAACCGCCGCTCGCCGATGTCTTCGGGTGGGCCCTCGCCGCGGAACTGCTCACGGTGACCGACGACGACCGCGTCGTCCTTACGACCCGCGGTCGACTGCTGTCGAACGAGTTGTTCTCGCGACTCGTCTGACGCTGGGCCCGTGGCGACGGCGCCCGGTGGCCTCCCTCAGGCGGCGCTCTCGTCCACGACCTCGGCAGCCGCCTCGATCATCACCGACGCGACGGCGCTGTATGCGGTCGCCCATGCATCAGCGGTCTCGTCGTCGAATGCGTCGCCGAGACCTCGATCGAGCGCCCACAGCAGTGCCGCTTCGACCGTGTCGTAGTGGCGCTGCCGCACACCGTAGCCGGCATGCACGCGGCCGAGTGCCTGGAGGACGGGAATGACCCGCTCGAAGTCGTCGAGGCTCGAGACGAGCAGCGCAAGCGTCTGCATGAGGATGCCGCGCTGCGCCGCCATATCGGTCTTCGCGAACAGCCGTTTGATCGCAGGGTCCATGTCGAACAGCCGGTCGTAGAAGAGCCGCGCCGCCACATCAGAGATTGGTTCGACCGCCGACCAGCTCATCCTGATGAGATCGATCTGCCGCGGGGTCATGCGATGCGCTCCTGGTGCACGACCATCCCTCCTCGGAAGCCGCATCGGGACAGCATCCCGGGAACCCCGCATGCCGGACATGGACATCCGTCGATGGCACCCTCAGGCAGATGTCGCACCCCTGTGGCGG
>DASSZA010000199.1:0-8688 GCA_035703005.1 Candidatus Limnocylindrales bacterium
CAGGCGTCGGCGCCGACGCCGCCTTCCTGCTCGAGCCGACACCGGTCGTCTCCATCGAGGCCGTCGCCCGTGAGGGCGACGTGATGCCCCAGAAATCGACCTACTTCTATCCCAAGGCCCTGACCGGCCTGGTCATCAACCCCCACGAATGGTGAGCCGCATGCCCGACACGATCCCTGAGCCCATCCTGACCCGTGCTTCTGTCCCGCCGTCGAACGGACGGCCGGTCCGCAAGGACGAGATCGAGCTGCACGACCGCGGCATCTACATCGAGTCGTGGCTGCCGGAGCGGCGCTCGCGGCGGAAGCCGCTGATGTTCGTCCACGGCGAGCTCGCGGGGTCCTGGGTCTGGGAGCGGTTCCTCGGGTACTTCGCGGGGCGAGGCTGGGAAGGCCACGCGATCAACCTGCGTAACCACCATTGGTCGCAGACCGCGGACCCGACGACGCTCTCGTTCGACACCTATGTCGAGGACGTCGTCGCCGCACTCGACCGCTTGGGGCCGACGACCGTCGCGGTCGGCCACGGCATGGGGTCGTTGCTCGCGCTGAAGGCGGCGGAACGCGTCGCGATCTCCGGCCTCGTGCTGGTCGCGCCGCAGATGCCCCGGGATCTTCGGCCGCCCGCTCGGCCGTACGAGATCCGCGAGGTCCCCGAGGTCTACGGCCGCAGCCTCATCGGCTGGGAGACGCTCCCCGAGCGCCTGCTCCGTGATGAGCGCGACCTCTCGCTGCCGGACGTGCTCCGCATCCAGCATCTCCTCGGACAGAAGCCGCATGAGTCGGGAGCGGCTCGACGTCAGGTCCTCGCGGGCGTTCCGGTCGACCGGCGCGTGGTCTCCGAAGTGCCGCGGCTGGTCATCGCCGGTGGTCTCGACCGCTATACGCCACTCGACGACGCCGAGCGACTGGCCGAATGGCTCGACGCGGAGTTCGAGCCGTTCGGTGCCCACTCCCACTACGGCCTGATCCACGGCGAATCGAGCTATCAGCAGGTCGCCGAGGCCCTCCGGAGCTTCCTCGAAACGCATCGCCTCTAGGGTCGCTCGGGGCGCGATCGGGCCGCGTTGGGCCTCGTCCGGCGTCATTTCCGGTGCACGACGGCACCGTTCCCGTGTGACGCCTGCGTAATGCTCCCTTGCGCCCGGCAGCATGCCTTTGAGATGTCTGCCAGAATGACCGGCGCAGGGAGTCCCCCAACGGCGGTCGATCGCCGCGCTCACTGACGACCGGTCGCCGGCCCCCCATTCCCCCCACCGCTCCCTGGATAGCCCCGGGTCCGTGTCGAGGCACGCCCGGACAGCCTTCGTTCGCCGTCCCCCGACGGCGTCCAGGTAGGAAGGAGCGTCATGTCGGCGGTCTCAAACGGCGCCCAGTGGGCGTCTCGCCGGACCATCCCCTCACTGATCGTCAACTCCGTGGCGATCCTCGTCGCGGTCGCGACCATCCTCGCGATCGCCCGCCTCAGCCCCACCGCCGCGGCATCGGATTACATGCTGATGTCCCGCTCGCAACTCCTGTCGCTGCCGACCTCTGGCGCGGCGTGGAGTGCGCTCAAGGCACGCGCCGACTCGTCGGTCGGGACCCCGGACATCTCGAACCAGGACGAGTCCGCCGACCAGACGACCCTCGCCAAGTCCCTCGTGTTCGCCCGGACCGGCGTCGCGTCCTACCGGACGTCCGTCATCGCCGCGCTGAAGGCTGCCGTCGGGACCGAGAGTGGTGGTCGCACGCTCGCCGCCGCACGAAACCTTCCCGGGTACGTGCTCGCTGCCGACTTCATCGACCTCGGCTCCGCGGACGCGTCGTTCGACTCGAACACGTTCCGGCCGTGGCTTCGAAGGGTGCTCACCGAGGACCTGAGCGGCAAGACATTGATCAGCACCCAGGAAGGTCGCCCGAACAACTGGGGTACCCACGCAGGTGCCGCGAGAGCGGCGATCGCGAGATACCTCGGGGATTCGGCCCAGCTCGCACGGACCGCGCAAGTGTTCCGTGGCTGGCTTGGTGACCGCACCGCGTACGCCAGCTTCACGTACGGCGATCTGAGTTGGCAGTGCAGCACCAGTCAGCCCGTCGGCATCGATCCGCCGTGTGTGAAGTCCGGCATCGATATCGGCGGAGCCTTGCCCGACGACATGCGGCGAGGCGGAACGCTCCACTGGCCACCGACGTCGACCGGCTACCCATGGGAAGCCTTGCAGGGCGCCGTCCTCGAGGCGGAGCTCCTCCGAGCCGGCGGCTACGACGCGTGGTCGTGGTCGAACAAGGCCATCCTGCGGGCGGTGCGCTTCCTGTATGAGCGTGCCCATTGGCCCGCGACCGGCGACGACGAGTGGCAGACCTGGCTGATCGATCGTCGCTACGGGACGTCGTACCACGGCTCCCCGCCGGCACGTGGTGGCAAGAACTTCGGGTTCACCGATTGGCTGTATGGCCCGTCATCGTCGGGTAGCACTACGACGGCGGTGACGCCGGCACCGACGGCAACGCCAAAGCCGACCACACAGCCGACGTCGGCCCCGACCGCGTCGCCGAGTCCGACGCGCTCGCCGAGTCCGACGCCGGCGCCGACCGGCTCGCCGACGGCGGCGCCGACGCCGACCGATGGGTCGAATGGGGCAGGGCCGACCCCGAAGCCGACCGCGACGCCGGATCCCACCCCGGCGCCGACAGCGGAACCGACACCGGACCCCACCGCGGATCCGACGCCTGCTCCGACGCCGGCTCCGACACCCAGTCCACGGCCACGGCCGCAGGCAAGCGATCCACCGCAAGTCTCGCGTCCCGTCGTGCTCCTTTCGGCAAGCTCGGATGTCCCCACGGCCGGCGTGCCGGTCGTGGTCGACTGGGGTCTGCAGTCCGCTGACGCAGGCCTTCAGAGCTACCAGCTCGAGTACCGCGTCGGGTCCGCCGACTGGGTGCGGCTCCCGCTCGCCTCACAGACGTCGAGCGTCGCTCGTCACGTCCTCCCGTCGGCGCAGGAGGTGCGCTATCGGGTCCGTGCGGTCGACCGCAACGGCGCGGCCGGCGACTGGCGGTCCTCCGACCGGACGATCCCGACGGCACTGTCGGACTCGTCAGCGGAGATCCACTACAGCGGGACGTGGGCCTTCGCGAACTATGCGAGCTATCTCAACCGCCGAGCGCATTGGACGAAGGCTCGCAGCGCGTCTGCGACGTACACGTTCGATGGGGCTTCGGTCGCATGGGCCGGCCCCGTCGGCCCGACGCGCGGCAAGGCGCGGGTCATCGTCGATGGGCGCCTGGTCGCGACCGTCGACACGTACCGCTCGACATTCAAGGCACGTGACGTCATCTGGGCTGCGGCCCTCAAGGACGGCCGGCACACGCTGCGGATCCAGGTCCTCGGCACGGTCGGTCGACCGACGGTCGCCGTCGACGGGCTCTACGTGCTTCGCCCCGGCTGAGATCGAGCCTGGGTGCCCGGGTCGACCGGGCGCCTGGGCAGGACTCCTTTGGTATCCTGTCGGCCGTCGTGGTGGTCCCCACCCGACGGCCGACGCCGCATTCGTCTAGAGGCCTAGGACACCGCCCTCTCAAGGCGGAGATCACCGGTTCGAATCCGGTATGCGGTACCAACCCCCTTCGAGCGACCGGATATCGCTGCGCCTAGGGCTGCGGCTGCCAGTACGCGTCGCCTGATGCCGGCCCGTAGGGGCAGACGGTGCATCCGGCCTCGGTCAACGCCCTGATGTCGTCGGCGGCGATGCGCGTCTTGTTGCCGCCATCCGCGTCCATGACCCAGGTCGCCGCGGTCTCGATTCGGTCCGACATCGAGCGAAGGTGGCGATAGACGACCCGGCCATCGCTCGTCCACCGAGGGAAGATCGATGTCCCGTCGTCGGTCAGCTGCTGAAGGTCATGGCCATCGGGTCGGATCGTGTAGATGTCGGCCGTGAGCGCGCGCTCGTCGGACGGATAGCCGGGCCTCGGCGTGGCCGAGTGGAACGCGATCCTCGTCCCATCCGGCGACCAGCTCGGCGATAGCGCGACCATCCGCTCCGGGACGAGCTGGACGAGGTTGCCTCCGTCGGCGTCGACGACGAAGACCGTCGCCTGGCAGGCGCCGTTTCGCAGCGGGCCGATCACCTGCCGCTCGAAGGCGAGCTTCGTGCCGTCCGGTGCCCAGGTCGGCCGGCCGTTCACGCCTTCGCTCGCACTCGTCCGGCACTGGAACGGGCCCCCGCTGCGCGTGGACTGGAGTCTGGTGACTCGCCCGGACGACAGGTCGAATGTCACGACCGTGGAGATGTCGAGCTCGCGCCCCTCGGACAGCACATAGCCGATCCGCGAACCGTCGGGTGCGACCGCGACGCCTTCCTCGATGTTCGCCTGACAGTTGTCGTCCCGGACTTGGGCCGGACAGAGCGTCTGGTCGGGAACGAGCGTCGTCGAGGACACGGCTCCGCCCTCGACGAACGTGATCTGGCAGTCGATCCGCTTGGCGCCAGCTGGACACCACGGGCGACTCGGCACGATCGCCGTCGTCGACCCTGTCGCGTCCGTCATCGCGAGGTTGCCGTTGTCCGAGTACATGATCCGGGAGCCGTCGCTCGTCCAGCCGAGGACCCCTCGGACGGAGTCCTGCGGCAGTCTGTGCGCGCCGGTCCCGTCCGGGTTCACAGTCCAGAGGCGGTCGACGTTGCAGATGGATCGCTCGGGCTCCTGACAGTCCTTGATCGGTTCGCTGACGGTGTACGCGACGAGGCGGACCGGACCTTGCGCTGCGGCGGAAGCCGTCGGGTTGGCGGACGGTGTTGCCGTCGGCGTCACGATCGGCCCGAGCGACGCGGACACTTCCGGGGGCACGACGGCGGGACGTTTGACCAGGCCCGATCCCATCACCAGGGCACCGGCGACCAGCGCGACCAGCAACGCGGCCGCCGCGAGGAGGACGATCAGCGGCCGCCCAGGAGAACGACGAGAGCGCAACACAGGTTCGCTCACGGGGGTGACCGTCGCGACAGGCCCGAGGTCGGCCGCACGCGCGCCGATCGTGTCCCACAGGTCGGGTGCGCGGACACCGTCGAGCGTCGCGAACCGGCGTCGAAGGTCATCCATCGCGATCTCCCAGAAGGTCCCGAAGGCGACGGCGCCCACGCGTCAGGTTCGCGCGCACGGCGAGGCTGTTGCTGCCGAGGCGATCGGCGATCTCACGGACTGGTAGGTCCGCGTAGTAGAAGAGGACGACGGCCGCGCGCTGCCCGTCGGGCAACTGCCCGATCGCGTCGAGCAGGTCCTGATCGATGTAGGCATCCGAATGGGGTGGCTGATGAAGGGCGACCTGCTCGTCCCGGCCGCGAGCCTTGAGGGACCCGCGCGAGACCCGGAATGCCGTGCGCCACACCCACGCCGCCGGATCGCGAACTGCGCTGCCTCTCCGCAGGAGTTGCGTATATGCCTCCGCGACCGCGTCGCTGGCGATCTCCGGGTCACCCGCGAAGGCATAGATCGCGCGCCATAGCCGATCACCGTCGGTCCGGTACAGGCCCTCGATGTCGGGCCGAGCGTCGATCACAGCGGCAGCGCTTTCCATCACCTGCATAGGGCGCCGATACGGCGAAAAGGTGACATGGCGAGTGCGGCGCGGCGCGGATCAGCCCGCCGGCTGGACGATCCGCCGCTGCTTGATACGCGTCGCGTCGGCCGCGAAGGGGCCCTCACCGAGCGCGTAGGTCGCGACGATCGGTCGCATCGCGTCCGGGAACTCCTTGATCGAGGAGCGGTAGTCGATATTGAGCCGCGTCAGCCCATCGCGAAGCTGGTCGGCCATCGCGGTCCGCCACCGGTCGTCCACGCCGGCGAGGTCAGCGAGCTCGAGCGCGACCATGGGCCGCGGTACGCCCCGCTCATCATCGACCGTCGAGAGCAGGAAGGAATGAAGGCGCGGCACGAGTGTCGCGTCGCTGTACACGACGGTCTCGATGTCCTCCGGGTAGATGTTGGCGCCCATGACGCTGATGGTCGCGTCGCGTCTGCCGTTCACCCACAGGAAGGGCAGTGGGATCGGGCGTGACCATGGCAAGGGGCCGCGCGGCCCGGCGGTCTCCGCCAACTCGCCCAGTCGCTCGATATCGAATCCGAAGTCCGCGAGCCGCTCGCGCGCCTTGCCGAACTCGAGGAGTCCGCCCTCGTCGTGGACGTTGTAGCGGATGCGCGGCGCGAGAAGGTCGAGCCGAGAGACCGTGCAGACGATCTCGCCCAGCTCGTTCACCTCGAGGAAGTGGATCAGCGGGTTGTACTGGAAGACCATCGGGAGGCGAGGATCGCTGCCGAACAGCGCCTCGCGGACGTCCGGACGGTGCCGCGCAAGGCGGCGGAGCGCGACGCTGACGGGCGACTCGGCTGCCATGCCGATCTCGATATCGGTCGCGCCGTACCCGGAGTAGACCGAGCGGAACCGCTCGAGGAGCACATCGCGAAGCTCCTCGGTCATACCCTCGCCGCCGACGAGCCCATGGATCTCGTAGTCGTGCCACGGGAAGCCGCGACGCGCACCCTCATCGAGGAGGTGCTTGAGGAACGGGGGGTAGCCCGAGATCAGGAAGCGGTAGCTCGGACCGAGATAGGACAGCGTCGACAGCAGCTTGTCGATGTCAGGACCGATGGACTTGACGATGCCGTGGCGGGTCATGCCAAGGCTCATGTTCATGCCCGCGGCCCATGCGCCCATCGAGAACGCGTTCAGTGTCACGAGGCGTCCTGGTCCGAACGCATAGCGCGCAAAGAACGAGATATTGCGGTGGGCGACCTCGCGCTCACGCCGGCCGCGGATCCAGTTGTACGGCGTCCCGGTCGACCCGCTGGACTCGTCGATCGTCGTGCCCGGGTAGGGGACGTCGCCGCCGACACAGCGGTCCATCAGTCCATAACGGTCGATGTAGTTCTTCTTCTCGGTCTCTGGTAACCGACCGAGGATGCCGAGAGGAAAGAGGTCGTCCGGATCGACCGCCCCCTCCTCGAGGAATTCGCGGTATGCCGGCACGTTCTTTCCGGCACGCCACGCCGCGCGTTCCGCTCGCAGCTGGCCGAGGCCGGCGAGGATCGGTGGCGGAGTCCGCTTGAACAGCTGGGTCAACCAGCCGTATCGAAGCCCGACCGACTTGAAGATGAGATCCAATGGGAACAGCCACGCGCCGCGGCCAAGCCCGACGAGCCACGCGCCGACATGCCGCGCGAAGACACGGATCCCAGTCGGACGCGACTGCTCTGCGATCTCCGTCATCTGGGCTCCCGTCGCTATGACTGGCTTAGACAGCATCAGACGCGTGGGTCGCGGTGTCGTTACCCGCCTGCGGTCGTTTCGGAAGCCCGGCGGCGCTCGAGACCGTCGAGCAGCAAGTCCAAAGCGAACTCGAATTCGAGCTGATCGTCGCACCCCGCGCCGACGACCGATGCCTCGTCGTGCTGGACCTGGCGCACGATCTCAGTGATGTTCGGGTACGCCGCGGACATCTGTTGGAGCATCAGGGCCTTCATCTCCGGGCTCTGGACGAGCTCGTTGCTGTCATCGAAGAGCTCCTGGCTGAAGCCAAGGACGCGACTCCCGAGGACGTGCATGGCGTGGTGCAACAGGTCGACCGAGAAACCACCCTGAAGGAAGATCCCGGCCACGCCGTCCATGTAGCTCATCATCGCGGGGCTCGCCTGACTGCGGGAGACGATCACCCCCGACGCCCAGGGATGCCTCAGCATCGCGCGGCGCGCCGACAGGATCCGCCCCCGGAGCCTCGCCTTCCACTCGCCGGCCTCTGGCGCGGAGTCGATCTCGCCGAGGATGACGTCGACCATCCCGTCGAGGACGTCCTCCTTGTTCGCGACATGGTTGTACAGGGACATCGCCTCGACGCCGAGCTCGGTCCCGAGACGCCGCATGCTAAGTGCGTCGATCCCTTCCCGGTCTGCCAGGTCCACAGCGGCGGCAAGCACACGCTCTCGGCTCAGTGGAGCTCGGCGCTCGGTGGTCGCTCCCGTTTCGGCCGTCATGTCGCCACTCTAGCGAATACAGCGTAAGTCTTGACAGCCTTACATCGTATGCCTAGACTTACGCCATAAGTATACAGCGTATAGAGGAGGCTCCCATGAGCGCCGACCTTTCGCCCGGGGACACCGTCCCCGAGAAGCGACCGACCGCGTTCCTTCCGCCCAGATGGTTCATCCGAGCGGCATGGATCGGCCACCGAGCTCTGTACGACGTCACCGGCGGTCGCCTGGGGCTGCGCGATCCATCTGCTGAGAAGTGGGGGTTGATGCGGCTCCGGACGATCGGGCGGCGTTCGGGCGAAGAGCGCATCGCGATACTCGCGTACTTCGTTGACGGTCCGGACATCGTGACCATGGCGATGAACGGGTGGGGTGATGCGGAGCCTGCCTGGTGGCTCAACCTCCAGGCCCAGCCCGACGTGGTCGTCGAGCTTCCCGGCGGGTCGCGTGCCGTCCATGGCCGGATCGCCACACCGACCGAGCGGCCTCGGCTGTGGGCTCGGTGGGCCGAGTACAACGGCGCGAACCAGGAGGGCTGGGCCGCCCGACGGTCGCGCGAGACGGCCGTTGTCATCCTGGAACCGCGCGACGCTTGACTGCCGCGACACGCTGGCCGGCTCATACGATGCGTCCGCGGTATCACCGCGTCGACCGGCCGAGCGTCGTGCCGGTTCCGTAGACT
>DASSZA010000086.1:0-5758 GCA_035703005.1 Candidatus Limnocylindrales bacterium
CCGGACCGATGGGGCTCGCTGGTGACTTCGCGACGGAGGCTGTCACACCCTCGAAGGTCCCGGTCGCATGACGCTCATCCGCCTCGAACTGGGCACCGTCGCGCACCTGACGCTGGACAACCCGCCGCTGAATCTCGTCACGCGCGAACTCCTGACCGAGATGGGCGCTGCCCTCGACATCCTCGAGGGCTCCTTCCCGGCCGATGTCCGGGCGGTCGTCGTGACCGGGGCCGGTGACCGAGCATTCTCCGCCGGCTCGCACGTCAAGGAGTTCGAGTCGCAGCGCGGGCCGAAGGGCCGCGAACGGCACGCCCTCGAATCGGGCATCGCGGATCGTCTGGCCCGGCTGCCGATGCCGACCATCGCCGCGATCGAAGGCAACGCGCTCGGCGGTGGTCTCGAGCTTGCGCTGTGCTGCGACATCCGCGTCGCCTCGGAGACCAGCCGATTGGGACTGCCCGAGGTTCGGCTCGCCGTGACGCCGGGGGCTGGCGGAACGCAGCGTCTGCCACGGGTCGTCGGGGCGGCACGCGCCAAGGAGCTGATCCTGACCGGTCGTGCCCTGACCGCCGACGAAGCCGAGCGGATCGGCCTCGTGTCGCGCGTCGTGCCCGCGGGAAAGGCCCGCGAAGCCGCGGACGAGATCGCCGCGGAGATCGCGGCTCGCGGTCCCGTGGCAGTCCGCGAGGCCAAACGTCTCGTCGATCTCGCGACGGACGCAGACCTCGCCACCGGCCTCGCCGCCGAGCTCGACGCATCCGACCGCGTCTTCGCGACCGAGGACATGCTCGAAGGCGCCGAGGCCTTCTTCGCCAAGCGCGAGCCCCAGTACCGCGGTCGATGACCGCCGCCGATAGCCCACACCCAAAGAGGACATCTGCCCATGAGTGACGTCAGCCGGTTCGGGGTCTTCCTGCCCTCCTACGTGTGGGAGGGCGATGGCGCCGAGCGTGCCCGCGGCATCAAGGAGTTCGCGCGGACGGTCGAGGACCTCGGTTTCGACTCGCTCTTCATCACGGATCACCTGCTGGTCGGCAAGCGGTTCTACTCCGTGAACTGGCTCGAGCCGATCCTGTCGCTGGCGGTGGCGGCCGGGGTCACGGAGCGCGTGCGCCTTGGGACGTCGATCCTGATCATGCCGCTGCGCAACCCGGTGCTCCTCGCCAAGGAGCTCGCGACGCTCCAGTTCCTGTCCGACAACCGGGTCGTCCTCGGGGCTGGTGTCGGCTGGAACGACGCGGAGTACGAGGCGGTCGGCGTCCACAAGTCCGAGCGCGGGAAGCGCACCGACGAGATGCTCGACATCATGCTGCCGCTGCTTGAGGGCGAGACCGTCACCTACCACGGTAAGTACTACTCGGTCGACGACGTGGTCATCGAGCCACGGACCGGCGAGCGGCCGGCCCTCTGGGTCGGCGGCGGGTCGCAGCTCGCCAACCCGAAGTCACCGGATGTGCCGAAGTTCGTCGAGTCGGTCAAGGCGCGCACCCTACGCGCCGACGGCTGGATCCCGCGCCCGACCTGTCCGCCACCCGACATCCGGCGCGACTGGGACGAACTGCAGACGTTCTTCCAGGAGAACGGTGCCGATCCTTCCGGGCTGTCCGTCGCCCACGAGAATTTCCTCCATCTCGTCCTGACGAACGACCCTGAGAAGGCGCGCGAGGAACAGCACCGCGCGTTCCTCAAGGTCATGAGCGGTGAGCGCGGCCCGGAGTACCTCGAGACGGTCTACCTGTTCGGCACGCCGGACGAGATCATCGCCTCGCTGCAGGCTCGGGTCGATGCCGGCGTGGAGCAGTTCATCCTCCACACGATGACCCCGGACCCGAAGCAGCTCCAAGCATGGGTCGACGAGATCATCCCGAACGTGCAGTTCCCGGCTTCTGCGGGACCCGTCCGGAAGCCGAACCGGGACCGGGTCGCCGTCGCGTCGTGACGCGGCAGGTCGCGCTGATCGGCAAGCCGCTCAAGCGTCGCCATTCGCAGGTGATGCATGACGCGGCATTCGAAGCGGCGGGCATCGACGGCCGGTACGTCCTTTGCGAGATCGACGCGGATGAGGTCGCCGGCTTCGTCCGGGATGCGCGGGGCGACGGCTGGCTCGGGCTCGGCGTCACGGCCCCGTACAAGCAGGTCGTGGCGCGCCTCGTGGACGAAGTCGAGGGCGACGCGCGGACCATCGGAGCGGTGAACAACGTCGTTCGAACGGACGATGGCCGGCTGGTCGGGTTCAACAGCGACGCACCCGGGTTCCGGGCCGGCGTCGAGCTGGCGATGGGTCGGCCGCTCGACGGCGCCAACGTCGTTGTTGCGGGTGCGGGTGGCGCCGCGCACGCCGTCGTCTTCGCGTTGCTGACCGGCGGGGCCAAGCGGGTCACCGTCGCCGCCCGCACCGTCTACGGCGCGAGGGCGTTGGTCGATCGATTCGGCGGGGTCGGCACGGCGGATCGACTCGTCGCGGGCCTCGGCTCGGACGCGTTCCGGGACGCCGTCGCGACCGCCGACCTTGCCGTCAACGCGACGACCGTCGGGATGATCGGCGCCGGTATGACGATCCCGGTCGAGCTGCTGCCGAGCGATGCGACAGTGTTCGATCTCGTCTACGTCCCACCGGAGACGCCGCTGCTCTCGGCCGCGCGTGCTCGCGGACTGAAGGCGGCGAATGGTTCCGAGATGCTCATCCAGCAGGCCGCCATCGCATTCCAGCGCTGGACCGGCGTCGAGGGGATGGCGGACGTGATGCGCGCCGCGGTCGCGCCGCTCCTCGCGGACCCGACGGCGACGGCCTGACCCCATGCGCCTCGAGGTCTCGAAGCCAGGTGCCATCTATACCGTCGGTCTGAATTACGACGGCCCCGGGGCGACCCCTCGTCCCGACCGCCCGCTCATCTACGGCAAGGCGCCATCGTCGATCGCGGGGCCGGGTGACCTGCTGCTCTGGGATCGGACGCTGACCCCGAACGTCGATGCCGAATGCGAGCTGGGCGTCGTCGTCGGGCCGGACGCGAGCGTCTTGGGTTACACGATCATCAACGACGTCTCGTCGCGCGACCCGTGGCTCGACGGCGACCAGTGGCTGCTCGGCAAGTCGATGCCCGGCTTCTGTCCGGTCGGGCCGTGGGTCGTCACGGCTGACGACTTCGATCCGACCGATGTCCGTCTCGGCTGCACCATCAACGGGGAGGCGATCCAGGACGGACGGACGAGCGACATGCGCTACTTGATCCCGGAGGTCCTCGGTTACATCGGCCGGCACATCCGGCTCGAGCCGGGGGACCTGATCGCGACCGGCACGCCAGTGCGGCTCACCACGGCGCCCGGCCCGGATCGCCATCTCGAGCCAGGTGATGTCGTCACGTGCTGGATCGAGGGCATCGGCGAACTGACTTCGACCGTCGCCTGAGCGCGACACCCTGACCGCGACCGAACGAGGAGGCACCCGATGAAGCCCGCGACCGTGTTCCTTGGCGAGATGACGAACCCCGAGGTCGAGGCCTTCCTGCGCGACCACGACACCGTGATCATCCCGGTCGGCGCGACCGAGCAACACGGTCCGCACGGCCCGCTCGGTAGTGACTTCCTCGTCCCCGTCGAGGTGGCGCGTCGGATCGCTCCAACGATCGGGGCAGTCGTCGCGCCGTCGATCAACTACGGGCTCTCCTACCCACACGTGGGGTTTACCGGGGTCGTCCATGTCCGTATCTCAACGTTCATGACGCTGATCGAGGACATCGCGGTATCACTCGCGACGATCGGGTTTCGTCGCCTGGTCTTCCTCAACGGCCACTATGACAACAAGTACCCCATCGCTTTTGCATGTGCGAGTGCGGCGGATCGCCTGCCGGATGGCGTACGGGCGTTCCCCATCAACTACTGGGACGGGTTGGCCGAGGACCAGACTGCTGAGTTCCTGCCGCTGCACGCGAATCGGCCTGAGGCGTCGGCAGTGATGGCCCTTGACCCAGACCTCGTTGACATCGACCTTGCGAACGAGGAGATGCCGCCTTTCCCGGAGACGGCTGACTTCGCCGCGCTCCACGCGGCGTTCTTCTATTCGTCGCCGGGTTCCGTCTACCGAGCGACCCATTCGGGTACGTGGGGCGATGCGCGCGGGTCCTCAGCGGAATTCGGCGAACGATGCCTCGATGTCTATGTGGAGGCGACGATCCGTCTCCTCGATGACATCGAGCGAGCGAACGAGGCGATGCCGCGGCGCTGACGCTTGCGAGCGATGCGGATCGGGGTGGTCTCGGACACGCATCTGCCGAGGTTCGGGCGATCGTTGCCGGAGCCACTCGTCCGTGGCTTTCGCGACGCGGGCGTCGAGCGACTGATCCACTGCGGCGACTGGACCGAACCGTTCGTCGTCGACCTGCTCGAGGCGATCGCGCCGGTCGACGGGGTCGCCGGCAATAACGATCCACCCGAGATAGCTTCGCGCTTCGGGTATGCGCCGGTCATCGAGTTCGAGCACGTCCGCATCGGGATCACGCACGGGCACATCGGTCCGACGCACATCACCACCCCAGAACGGGCGGTGCTGACGTTCGCTCCGCAACCGGACGTCGCCGTGATCTGCTTCGGGCATTCGCACATCCCGTCGGTGGGCCGGGGACCGAACGGGACGCTCCTCCTGAACCCGGGCTCACCGACCGACAAGCGCCGCCAGCGGCGCTATTCCTGGGCGCTGATGACCGTCGGGAACGGGCGCGTCGAGGCGGAGCTGCAGTTCTTCGACCGCTGACGCTCCGCGTCAGGCGTCGATGGGAGCCCCGGCGCGCATCACGCGGCGCACCCGTAACTCCTCGTCGAGTTCGACAAGGTCCGCCCGCTGGCCGACGGCGATCCGGCCGCGATCCGTGATGCCGAGCAGCGCCAGCGGGTTTCGGCTCGCCGCCGCGACCGCAGCCGGTAACGGGATCCCCGTGGCGACGACGTTGCGGACGGCCGTGTCGAGCGCGATGACGGAGCCCGCGAGCGTGTCGGTACCGACGACCGTGCAGCGCCAGCCGTTGACGTCAACGGATAGCGATCCGATCCGGCCGCGGCCGTCGCCGGTGCCTGCCAGCGGGACCGCGTCGCTCACGAGCAGCAGCTTTTCGGCCGGCTTCAGACGCGTGATCAGCTCCCACAGCGCCGGGTGGACGTGGATGCCGTCGGCGATCAGCTCGACGTAGGCGTCATCATCCAGCAGCGCCGCTACGGCAAGACCCGGCGAGCGATGCTCGAACCCGCTCATCGCGTTGAAGAGGTGGGTGGTGGATGTCGCCCCTGCAGCGAAGGCGTCTCGCGCCTGGTCTACGAGGGCGGCCGAGTGCCCCAAGGACACCGCCACGCCCGCCCGGCTAAGCGTCCCGATCAGGTCGGTCGCGCCGGCGAGCTCAGGCGCGACCGTCAGGAGCCGCAGGCCCTCGCGTAGGACGTCGATCGTCTCCGGCGGGACGTCAGCTGGCGCCCTCAACTGTGACTCGTCGTGGGCGCCACGGCGCGCGTTGGCCAAGAACGGTCCCTCGAGATTGAACCCGAGCGGCTCGGCGCCATCGTCCGGGGCGCTCGGCATCCACGCTCGCACCCGATCGGCAAACGCCGAAAGGTCGTCGAGCGGCGCCGTTACGGCGGTCGGCAGGAACGAGGTCACGCCCTGCCGCAGTAGCGCACGGGCCATCCCGTCGAGCGCATCCGTGTCGCCCATCGCGTCGTGACCGCCCCAGCCGTGCACATGGACATCGACGAAGCCAGGCGCGATGTAGGCGGC
>DASSZA010000135.1:0-11284 GCA_035703005.1 Candidatus Limnocylindrales bacterium
GTGCGGCGGGCAGCGGCCGACCGACGTCCATCGTCGTCTACACGGACCCATCGCGGTCGAACCTCGTGGCGTCGGTGTACCAGGCCGTCGGGGCGGTGCTGGGCGTCGTCAACCTCGGTGGCCGGCCGCCGCTCGTCGTGCCCGAGCCGGACACGCTCCAGACCGAGAACCTCAACTTCATCAGCTACTTCGTGCCCTCGATGCTGGCGCTCTCGGTCATGCAGGTCGGCATCTTCGCGGCCATCCCGCTCGTGGCTGACCGCGAGAAGCTCATCCTCAAGCGGCTCGCCGCGACGCCGCTGCGGCGCTGGCAGCTCGTCGGCTCGAACGTCTGATGCGTCTGCTCATCGCGCTCGTCCAGACCGCGATCATCGTCGGGGTCGGCGTGGCTGCGTTCCACGTCGAGATCACCGGCTCGTTGCTGTTGGCGCTGGCATTCGTCGCGCTCGGGGCGATGGCGTTCCTGGCGCTCGGCTACGTGATCGCGTCCTTCGCCAAGACCGAGGAGGCGGCGAACGGCATGACCAGCGTCGTCCAGTTCCCGATGATGTTCCTGTCAGGAACGTTCTTCCCGATCGCGTCGATGCCGGACTTCCTGCAGACGATCGCGCGGTTGATACCGCTCACGTACCTCGGTGACGCACTCCGTCAGGTGATGGTCGGCGGGGCGGCGTTCGCGCCGTTGTACGTGTGCGCCGCGGTCCTCGTCGCGTGGCTGGTCGGCTGCTTCTTCGTGGCGTCCCGAACGTTCCGCTGGCAGTAAGCGGTCGAGGCGGGCGAGGCCCGGGGGGCGGCGGCCGCGGCGCGGCGGCGCGCTCGCGCGGGCCGTGGGCTCGCAGGCGCATAACGCCCCGTGTTCCTACGGGCGGATGGCCGTCTGTCCAGGGACGTTCTGCCGCCGCGTGGAACCCCTGACGTTACAGCCAGCGGTTCAGCGCCCACATCCACCGGTTCCCTCGTCGGTAGGAACGCCGCACGTTACGGGCGCGGCGATGTGGCGCGGCGATGTGGCACGGCGATGTGGCACGGCGATCGTCCGGCGTCGCTCCCTACCAGCGCTCCTCGTGGACGATGTCGTCGAGCGGCCGTCGGCCGCCCGCCTGCAGCGGCCGAGTGAGGTCTTCGGGGTCGAGCGGGTATCCGAACGACAGCAGGAACTCGCAGTGGTGGTCCTCCGGGTAGCCGAGCAGCCTTCGCGCAAGATCCTGTTCGTAGACGGTGGCGGGAACGCTACCGATCCCGAGCTCCCACGCCGTGAGGATCATCGAGTCGGCGGCCATGCCGAGGTCGAACATCACCGAAAGCGGGGCGGCGGTCTTGGACGGATCCGGGGTCACGAGCGCGACGGCAGCAGCTGCGCCGGCGAGGTGTCCGGCCCACGGCCCGACCTCGGCCAGCTCGCGCAGGTGATCGCGGTCGCGACAGACGATGAACGCCCAGCGCTGCTGGTTCTTCGAGCTGTTCGCGCGGCGCCCGGCCCGCAGGATCCGATCGAGGTGGTCGTCCTCCAGCGGACGGTCCGCGAATCGCCGGACGACGCGTCGCGACGAGACGGCGTCCCAGACCGACATCGGCGCCACCGTCAGCCCAGCCCCGGTTCGTCAGCAGCGGCGAGCGCCTCGACCTCGACGCGCTTCGTCGCGCCGGGGAGTGCGACCCGGACCAGCGTTCGGAAGCCGCCCGGCATGGTGTCGACTGCGGACAACCGTTCCTCCGCCGCCGGCACGCGCTCCGCTGGCGTCACCGCGGCAAGTGAAGCGGCGTGCAGTGGTGCAGGGGAGCCCTCGAGATGGGCCGCGAGGAACCTCGCGACCTCGGCGCGGTAGCGCGCATCCTCGTACAGCCACGAGTGCCCACCTGCGGCGATCACCAACGTCTCGACGGGCGCTGCGTCCGGGTCGCCCTCGCGCGACCGACGCGCGGCCGCGGCCAGTCGCGAGAGGTGACCGACCGGCACGACGTCGTCGGCATCGCCGTGGATGAGCAGGATCGGGCCGGCGTACCTCGCCACGGCGGCCGTGGCGGAGATGTCGGCGACGACGTGCCGCCGCGGCCGGAGGTAGACGTGGGTCGTGAGCCACGCGAGCGGATAGGCGATCGGGTCGGGGATCGGGAGCCGCGCGAGGCGGAACGTCTGGCGGGTCAAGCGATATGGGTCGGCTGGCGCTGACGTCGCCACGACGGCGGCGACGCGCGGATCTGCGGCGCCCGCGAGCAGGGCGCCGATCGCTCCCATCGAATGACCGACGATCCCGCCGCTCGTGACATCCGGGCGTGCGACGAGCGCCTGGAACGCCGCCAGCGCATCGAGCCCGAACTCGCCCGCCGTCAACGGCATCGATTCCGGCGGATTGGCGCCGTGGCCGCGGACATCGATCGTCAGGCAGTGGAAGCCGGCCGCGTGCAGGAACAGCGCCAGCGGCAGCGTGCGGTCGCGGGCCGACTCCCAGCCGTGGACGAGCACGACCCCCGGGCCCGGTTCGCCGGACCCGGCCGGGATGAACCATGCCGGGAGATCGACGCCGCCGGAGGGGACCGACAGGGTCTCGAACGGCAGCCCGAGATCGGCCGGCGACATCGTCGGCGGGAAGCGTCGCGGATACCCGGCACGTGCGCGATACGCGAGGGCGAAGCGGTAGGCGAGCCCGACTTGGGCCGCCGCGATCGCAGCGGCCAGGCTGGCTCGTGTCACGAGACGCATCACGTCGTAGGGGACGGCACGCACGACGGCCTGTCAAGCGCGAGGGGCCGACGCCCGTTCCTCGCGCGGCCATCGGTACACTTCGGCTGTGGCCAAACGGGATCCCCACGAGGTGCTCGGCGTCGCTCGCGGAGCGGACGCGGCGCACATCAAGGCCGCCTGGCGGAAGCTCGCACGGGCCCATCACCCCGACCTGACCGGTGACGATCCGGCGGCCTCGCGGGTGGCGACCCGGAAGATGGCCGAGATCAACGACGCATACGCGGCGCTGATCCGCGATCTGCAGTCGACCGAGGCGCAACACCCACCGGCCGCCGACGTGGGCGCTGCGCCGGGTCGTCGTGGCGGCCCTCCTGCGCCCCGACCGACGCGCCCCGTCACCGGCCGGGTCGACACAACGGCGACATACCGGCCGCGGAACCAGACGATCCCTCGCTCGCCGGGCCGGGCGTACCCGGAGACCGACGTGCGACTGCGCCAAGCCCCGCCCCGCGCCGAGCGGCGGGGGAACGAGGCGCCTCGCGCGTCGACGCCCACGGGCCCATCGGAGCGCGGACGGATCCGGAACTTCCGACGGCCGAAGCCGCCGCCCCTCGATCGAGCGCGCGAGCACGTCATCGAGTTCGGCAAATTCCACGGGCACACGCTCGGCCAGATCGCGGCGTTCGAGCCGTCCTACATCGACTGGGTCGCGAGCACCGTGACGAGAGACCCGGAGCTCGTCGCGGCGGCGCGCGTCGTCCAGGGCGACCTCGATGCCCGTGGCGTCGGTCGGCGGTCCCATCCGACACCGGCGCGGGCGACCCGGTCCGCCTGACCGCGCGCCGATCCGCCGCCGGTCGCGGCCGGAAACCGAGCGGAAAAAGATGATCGCCCCCCGGATACCCGGAGGGCGATCGGCGATGGTCCGATCAGTGCTGCCAACCCAACGCTCTTACGGGCCTGATGGCCGATGATCCGGTTACTCGGCTCGTGATCGGGGCCCGGGATCCCTCCCTCGAACCTCCTCGAGTGAGCGTCCGTTCCCCGTTCCGTGACCGACGCCCCAGGTGCTGTCCCCGGTTCGATCGCAGGTCGGCTTGGTCGACATGCTGGGCTCCGGCACCCCGAAGGGCAATGGCACCCTCGTCCCGAAATCAGGACGGCGATGGTCGGGCGCACACGGGCACCATCCGTGGGACGCTCGTACCAGGTGTCAGAAGGCACCGCCGGCCGGTCGCCGGTAGGCTTTTCCCGTGACCCATCCACTCCCTGTGCCAAGCCGCCGCACGTCCGTTCACGCGCTGGTTGTGCTGGCGTTCGTGCTCGCCGCGGTCGCGGGATGCGCCGGCGGGGCGACCGCATCGTTCGACGTCGCGGCCGGTTGCCCGGTCGAGGGACGGGTCGCCGGCGCGTATCCCGAACTCGAAAGGCGCATCCCGACGAGCTACGAGGGACGCGGTCCGGACACACTCGACTCAGGGCGGCATTGCGACCCCGAGAGCCTCGGCAGCCTCGCCAAGGCGGGGTTCGACGAGGTCCGCTTCGCCGGCGGGACCTGGGATTTCGGCGGAGAACGCGCGGCGGCGTTGGTCGTGTTCCAGGCGCCCGGGCTGACGGCGGACCAGGTCGCCGACTTCTACGGCTCAAGCGCGCAGACGGCGAACCGGACGACGATCACCGGCGTCACGAAGCCAGAGATCGCGGGGCGATCCGGCCATCGCATCGACACGATGACCGGCGACCGCGTACAGACGGTCGTGGTCTGGCCGTCGGCTGAGCCCGACATCGTGAACGTCGTCATCACGAACGACCTGCCTGACCCGAAGATCCAGTCGGCGATCGACGCCTTCGCGGGAGCGTGACCGAGGGATCGATCGGAGCCGGTGCTAGAGTCGGCCGCATGACGGACCGCAAGCGCGACTGGGAGCGCGAGCGACTCGACCCTGCGCTCGAGCGCGCGCCGGAGCGCAAGCCATCGTTCACGACGATGAGCGATATGCCGATCGAGCGACTGTATGGCCCGTGGTCGCTTGGACCCGATGCCGAGGCGCGGATCGGCCTGCCCGGTGAGCCGCCGTTCACGCGTGGCATCCACCCGACGGGCTATCGCAGTCGGCTGTGGACGATGCGGATGTTCGCGGGCTTCGGCTCCGCCGAGGACACCAACGCGCGGTTCCACCAGCTGCTCGCGGCGGGCCAGACCGGGCTCTCAATCGCCTACGACATGCCGACGCTGTACGGCTATGACACCGACGACCCGGAAGCCGAGGGCGAGTTCGGGACCTGCGGCGTCGGCGTCAGCAGCCTCGCCGACATGGAGGTGCTGCTCGCCGGTCTGCCGCTCGACAAGGTCTCGACCTCGATGACGATCAACTCGCCTGCGGCGCCGATCTGGGCGATGTACATCGTCGCGGCCGAAAAGGCGGGTGTGCCACGGGACCGGCTCGAAGGCACCCTGCAGAACGACATCCTCAAGGAGTTCATCGCCCAGAAGGAGTTCCTCTTCCCGCCGGAGCCGTCGATGCGGTTGGTGACCGACACGATCGAGTTCGGCACCCGCCAGCTGCCGCGCTGGAATACGATCTCGATCAGGGGCTATCACATCCGGGAGGCCGGTGCGACGGCTGTCCAGGAGTTGGCGTTCACCATCGCCGACGGCATGGCCTACGTCGAGGACGCGCTGCAGCGTGGTCTGCGGATCGACGACTTCGCCCCGCGCCTGTCGTTCTTCTTCAACTCGCACTCGGACTTCTTCGAGGAGATCGCCAAGTTCCGCGCGAGCCGACGGATCTGGCACGACCTCATGACCAAGCGGTACGGAGCCGAGAACGAGCGCTCGGCCTGGATGCGCTTCCACACCCAGACCGCCGGCGTGTCGCTCACGCCGCAGCAGCCGCTCAACAACCTGACCCGGGTCGCGCTTCAGGCCCTCGCCGGCGTCCTCGGCGGGACGCAGTCACTCCATACCGATGCCTACGACGAGGCGCTCGCGGTGCCGACCGCCGAGGCGGCCCTCCTCGCGCTGCGCCAGCAGCACGTGATCGCCGAGGAGAGCGGCGTCGATGCGACCGTCGACCCCCTCGGCGGGTCGTGGTTCGTCGAAGCGTTGACCGACGAGACCGAGCGCCAGGTCTGGCGCTATCTCGACGAGATCGACCGGCGCGGAGGCATGGTCGCGGCCATCGCCGAGGGCTATCCGCAGCGCGAGATCGCCGACGCCGCGTATCGCTACCAGCGCGAGCTTGATGCCGGGGAACGACGGATCGTCGGCGTGAACGCGTATGTCGACGAGAGCGAGCAGACGAGCGTTCCGGTCCTCGAGGTGCCGGAGGGTTCGCTGGAGGCCCAGCTGGCCAGGCTCGAACGGACCAGGCGCGAGCGTGATGCCGCGGCGGTGGGGGCTGCCTTGTCCGGCCTGCGCGACGCAGCATCCCGCCCGGGCTCGAGCGAGACGAACCTCATGCCGCATTTCATCCGGTGTGCCGAGGCATACGCGACGCTCGGTGAGATGTGCGGCGTGCTACGAGGCGTCTTCGGGGAGTACCGCGAGCCCGTCGCCGTCTAGGGCCCTAGCCAAGCTCGTCCGCACTCCACGGTGGGAGCGCGCCGGACCGGGTCGCGACGAGCGCGCCGACGCGGTTCGCGAACGTGAGTGTTTCCTCCGGCGGCGTTTCGGTGAGGATGCCGTGGAGCAGCGTGGCGGCGAACGCGTCACCTGCGCCGACCGTATCGACCACATCGACCGGGATGCCATCGACGTCATACCTGCTGCCGTCGATGACGAGGGTCGCGCCGTTCCCGCCGCGGGTGATGCATAACGTCGTAACGCCATGGCGAGCCGCGAGGACGGCTGCCAGGGCGGCTGGCGACGCATCGACGCCGAGGAGATCGGCAAGCACGACGCTCTCGCTCTCGTTGACCTTGACGATGGTCGCGTCGGTGAGGACTTCCCGGACGAGCTCAGGGGTCCAACAGCCCTCGCGGAGGTTGACGTCGTAGAGGCGGTATGACGGTCGGATCTCGGTCGCGACGCGATGGGTGACATCGCGGACGCCGGCGGACCGCTGCGCGAGCGTGCCGTAGACCAGCGCGTCCGGAGTCCATGCCGCGAGTCGTGCGACGAGCGATCCACTGTCGCCGATCGACTCGTACGCCGCGGGCGACCCGATCGTGAATCGATGTCCCTCGATGGGGTCGGGCGAGACAGCGACTGTACCTGTCGGCATGTCGAGCGCGACGCCGATGAACGTGCCATCGACACCGAGCCGGTCGACCGCTGCAAGCGCCGCCCGCCCGAGGTCGTCGTCCCCGACCGCGGTGACGAACGCGGCGGGGTGACCGAACCGACGCAGGTTCGCGACTACGTTGAACGGCGCGCCGCCGAGTCTCGGGCCGTCGGGGAAGAGGTCCCACAGGAGCTCGCCGATGCCGAGGACCCTTCCGCCCGCTCGTTCGTCCATCGCCGCAGACTATGCGGTGATGGGCTCCGACGATAGACCCCGCGCGCCGGCGATGACGGCGTCCAGCACTGGCGTCACGGCCGAGATCGGCCCTGACGGCGAGCTGGTCGTCAGTCGCGCGGGGGAGGTCGTGTTGCGCGGCACGGTCCCGACATGTGTCGGGTGGCGTGACGACGAGGCACGAGCCGCGAGCGTCGACATCCGACACGACGGGGACGCGATCATCATCGAGGCCGTCGCCCCGGAAGCCGACCAGATCGAGCTCTCGATCGACCTCGCGAGCGGTCGCCACTGGTACGGCATGGGCGAGCTCCTCCACCAGCGCTGGCAGCTCGAGGAGGTCGCGCTCCAGCGTTCGCCCTTCCTCACCTGGGACAACGGCATCTCCGGGGTCGGCAACGTCCTGGAACCCGTCTGGTTCACCGCGACCGGCGTCGCGCTATGGGTCGCGCCAGGCGATCCCGACGTCACCACGGTCAGCCTGAACCAGCCGCCGGATAGCGCGACGGTCCCGACCTGGGAACCGGCACTCAGCGTGCATGCGCCCGCGAACCAGCGCCCGTTCGCGGTGGACACCGTCGGTGGCGACGGCCGCCTGACGCTTCGTTTCGGCGGCGATCGCCTTCGGGTCACGCTGATCGTCGCCGAGAACGTGCCCGATGCTCACGGCGCGTTCGTCGCCCGGGCAGGGAAGCCGGCCGCGCCGCCACGGACAGGCTCGCTCACGCTCCCGATCTGGACGACATGGGCGCGCTTCAAGGAGGCGATCGACCAGGAGGCGTGCCTCCGCTTCGCCGATGAGATCCAGGCCGCGGGCTTTCCGATCGGTACCCTCGAGATCGACGACAAGTGGCAGGTCGAGTACGGCGAGCTCGCCTTCGATCCGCAGCGGTTCCCGGATCCGCGCCGGATGATCGACGGCCTCCACGCTCGCGGGATCCAGGTCACCGCGTGGATCGTGCCGTTCATCGACCCGAATACGACACTGGCGCAGGAAGCGGTCGCCGAGGGGTATGTCGTTCGAAGGCCGAGTGGGGAGCCGCACGTCGTGACGTGGTGGCACGACCCGGCACATCTCATCGACATCAGCGACCCCCGCGCAGAGCGGTGGTTCGCCGATGGCCTCGAGCGGCTCCAGCGCGAAACGGGGCTCGATGGCTTCAAGTTCGACGCTGGCGAGGCGTGCTACGTCCCGGCGGACGCCGTCACGACCGGGGAACTTGCGCCGAACGACTACTCGCACCGCTACGCGGAGTTCGTTAGTCGTCGCTTCCCCGGCAGCGACGTCCGGACGGCCTGGCGCAACCAACGCGGGACCGTCCTGCTACGGGAATGGGACAAGCACAGCGAGTGGGGGCTCGGGAACGGCCTGCAGGCGGTGTTGACGCAGGCCCTGACGTTCGGGCTCATCGGGTATCCGTTCGTCCTCCCCGACATGATCGGCGGCAACGAGTACGGCGGCCAGCACGCGGACGACGAGCTGCTCGTTCGCTGGGCGCAGGTGAACGCACTCCTGCCCCAGATGCAGTTCTCTGTCGCGCCTTGGGAACGCGGGCAGGAGGTGACACGGCTCACGCGTGATGCAGCCGAGCTGCATATCGGCTTCGCTCCCGAGATCGAGCGGCTCGCTCAAGAGGCAGTCGCCTCGGGGGCGCCGATCGTCCGACCGCTTCTCTATGCGTTCCCCCACGACCGGGAGGCCGAGACGATCTGGGACGAGTTCATGCTCGGCGACGGCTGGCTGGTGGCGCCCGTGGTCGAGCCTGGTGCCCGCTCGCGCGACGTGTATCTGCCGTCGGGGACATGGCGCGACGACACAGGTGTCGTTCGCGACGGCGGGCGATGGGAGCTGGACGTTCCGGCTCCGCTGGACCGCCTGCCGTACTTCGAACGGCTCGGTCTCGCCGGATGATCGAGCCTGGCGAGCTCGCCGATCGCCTCAGCGACATCGAGCCGACGGCAGCCGCGGATCCCGGGTCGATCGTCGTGGTCCACGCACCAGGCCGTGTCAACCTGATCGGTGAGCACACCGACTACAACGAGGGCTACGTGCTGCCGATCGCCATCGATCGGGGGATCGCGATCGCGTTCGTCCCGACCCAGGACCGGCGCGTGACCCTGACACTCGCGGCGACGGACGAGACCACGTCCTTCGACCTTGACGCCATCGCGCCACGCCGAGGTCACTGGATCGACTACGTCGCCGGCACGGCGTGGGCGATGGCCGAGGCGGGCCTCGGGACGCAAGGGTTCCGAGGCGTCCTCGGCTCCGACCTCCCGCAGGGAGCCGGGTTGTCGAGCTCGGCGGCGCTCGAGCTCGCCTCGGCCCTGGCCCTATCCGGTGGTACGGCGCCGACCTCGGATCTGATGCAGCTTGCCCGCATCGCCCAGCGAGCCGAAAACGGGTACGTCGGCGTGCAGTCGGGCCTGATGGACCCCTTCGCATCCGCGCATGGCCGCGAAGGGGCGGCGCTGCTCCTCGACTGTCGGTCGCTCGAGTACCGCCCCGTGACCCTGGGTCTTGATGACGTCGCGCTCGTCGTCGCCGACTCGGGGTCCCCGCGCCGACTCGATCGCACGGCCTATAACGAGCGTCGCGCCCAATGCGAGGCGGCGGTGGCCGCGATCGCGCGGACGCATCCAGGCGTCCGGAGCCTCCGTGACGTCACGCCGGCGATGCTCGCCGACTGCGCCGGCTCGCTCGAGCCCGCCCTTGCGCGTCGAGCGCAGCATGTCGTCGAGGAGGACACTCGTGTCCTTGAGGCAGCAGCGGCCATGGAGGCACGCGAGCACGCGCGGGTCGGCGAGCTGCTCCTGGAGAGTCACGCGTCACTCCGGGACCTGTACGAGGTGAGCAGCCCGGAGCTCGACGCGCTCGTCGATACGGCGATGGCCGTCGACGGCGTGTTCGGCGCGCGGCTGACCGGCGCCGGGTTCGGCGGGTGTACGGTCGATCTCGTGCGACGGGACGCCATCGACCGACTGTCCGAGGCGATCTCGACGCGTTACGCGGCACAGACGGGCCTCGTCCCCCGCATGTTCGAAGTGTTGCCGTCGACCGGCGCGAGGCGGGTCGATGGCTGGCACTGATCCGACGCTCCTGTTCGCCGAGCCCCACCGGCGCTGGGATCCGCTGCGGGACGAGTGGGTGCTCGTTTCCCCCGGCCGCGACGCCCGCCCGTGGCAGGGAAGCGTTGAGCGACCCAGTGCCACGGATCGTCCGGCCTACGACGCCGGCTGCTACCTGTGCCCCGGAAACGTCCGGGCGAACGGCGAACGGAACCCCGCGTACACGGACACGTTCGTCTTCACCAACGACTTTGCTGCTCTTCGCCCCTCGACGTCCGACGGGGCGTGGGAGGACGGCGACGGTCTCCTGCGGGCCGTCGGCGAGCAGGGCACCGCGCGGGTCGTGTGCTTCTCGCCGCGCCACGACGTGTCCCTCGGGGACATGGAGACGGCGGCGGTCCGGCGGGTGATCGATGTCTGGGCCGAGCAGACCGCCGAGCTCGGGCGGACGTGGCGGTGGGTGCAAGTCTTCGAGAACCGCGGCGAGACGATGGGCGCTTCGAACCCGCATCCGCACGGTCAGATCTGGGCCGGATCGGCTCTCCCCGGCGAGCCGGCGAAGGAGGACGCGACCCAGCGTGCGCACCACGGTCGCACCGGGCGGCGGCTGCTCCTCGACATCGCGGCTCTCGAGGCCGACGGCCCTCGTGTCGTCACGGCGTCGTCGTCGTGGCTTGTCGTGGTCCCGTTCTGGGCCGTCTGGCCGTTCGAGACGTTGATCGTGGCGCGCGAACCCACGCCTCGCCTGACGGATCCGAGCGACGCGGCGCGTGACGACCTTGCCGCGATCGTGGGGGACCTGGTCCGCCGCTACGACGCGTTGTTCGGAGTGCCGTTCCCGTATTCGATGGGCTGGCATGGGGCGCCCTTCGGAGCGGATGCCACCACCGACGCGTGGCAGCTCCATGCCCACGTCTACCCGCCGCTGCTGCGCTCCGCGACGGTGCGCAAGTTCATGGTCGGCTACGAGCTGCTCGCGGAGCCGCAGCGCGACCTGTTGCCCGAGGAGGCCGCCGATCGACTTCGGTCGATCAGGCTCTAGACGGGGAGAAGCCGGCGCCCTTCGGCGCCG
>DASSZA010000140.1:0-34878 GCA_035703005.1 Candidatus Limnocylindrales bacterium
AGACCTTCGTCACCCAGAACCGCGAAGGCCCCGTCTGGTACGGCTCGCTGTCGCGCGGGACGTTCCGATCGCTGCGGATCCCCGGTGCGACGGGTACCTCGTTGCGCGTCGGGGACGACGGACGTGCCCGCATCGCGTACACGACCGACAGCTCGATCCGCTACGCCACTGTCCAGGACGGGCGCCTCTCGACACGCACGGTGTTCAGCAGCAAGGTGATGCAGCTCGACACCCCATCCCTGGTCCTGGGAGCCGGTGACCGCGCCTACATGGCATGGGCCGTCCACCCGATGTGGGGCGGCGGCTGCACCGACGGCGAGTCGCCCGACGTGAAGCCCGGAACGTACTTCGGGACGGACGCGAGCGGAGCGTGGACCGTCAAGCGGATCACGGCGCTCGTGACGTCGCCATCGCTCGCGCTCGACGCATCGACAGGCAGGCTGTACGCGGCGTTGACGACCGAGCGGGACACGCGTGACATCGCGCGCCGCCCTGACGGCACCTGGACGCTCGGTCGGCGGATCGCGGGAACGAAGGACATGACGTCCGCGGTCCTTCGCCGTGACACGGTGACCGGCCACCTCCTGCTCGTCGGCTCGCGGTGGCACGAAGGTGCCGGGCTCGATGTCGTCGCGTTCGTGAAGTCCTAGGACTACCTCCGCGATCCCTACCGGCGTCGTGCCTTGATCAAGAGCACGGCGCCGGCGACCGCGCAGACGGCGCCGGCGACGGCCCAGCGCGTGTCGTCGACCATGAAGCTCGAGCCGCGCAGGAACCCGAGGCCCTGGCCGACCCACACCAGACCGACCAGCACCAGCAGGACGCCCAGGATCACGCTCCCGCGCATCGGCGTCCTCGCGACATCTCGACGGGTGGCATCCTTCGCATCGTGACTGATGCCCCCGACCGCCGTCGACTCGGCCGAGTCACGATCCGGCCCCAAGCCGGATCGTTGGCGGGCCACCGGCTCAAGAAGACCGAGGACGAGGCACTTCTCGAGCGGCCGACACCACCGGAGTTCCTCGATACCGACCCATGGCGGGCGCTACGGATCCTGTCGGAGTTCGTGGAGGGCTTCGACGCCATGGCGGAGGTCGGTCCTGCGGTCAGCGTGTTCGGATCCGCGCGGACCAGCCGCAACAGCCGCTATTACGCGATGGCCCGGGACCTGGGTAGGAAGCTGGCCGAGGCCGGCTACGCGGTGATCACCGGCGGCGGGCCGGGGATCATGGAGGCCGCGAATCGCGGCTGCCAGGAGGGCGGCCAGCTATCGATCGGCTGCAATATCGAGCTTCCGAAGGAGCAAGGGCTCAATCGATACGTCGATCTCGGCATCGAGTTCCGCTACTTTTTCGCCCGCAAGGTCATGTTCGTCAAGTACGCCGATGCGTTCGTGATCTTCCCGGGCGGTTACGGGACGCTCGATGAGCTCTTCGAGGCGCTGACGCTCATCCAGACGCACAAGGTCGAGGACTTCCCTGTGGTCCTGATCGGGTCCGAATACTGGAGCGGGATGATCGATTGGATCCGCGCGACGTTGCTGGCGGAAGCGGCGATCAACAAGGCGGACGTCGACCTGCTCCGGCTCACGGACGACACGGACGAGGCCGTCAAGATCATCCAGGCGTACGCACGAACGCACCGGGACGACGCCGCGGAGACGGAGCCGCATACCAAGCCGATCAAGGAACGCGATGTCCAGAAGCCGGCGAAGCGGCCCGAGCAGGCTGAGACCTAGCGGGCGGGTTGGCGGTCGCCTGGCGTCGGACCGGCCAGATCCCTGCCAGATGCTCGCCACGCGAGCACTGGTCAGGTGATCCCTGCCAGATGTCGCCCGAACGAGTCATCTGACAGTCGAATGGGCGCACTGCGCCCCAGGTCGTGCGGGGCGGGAGCGGCGAGCCTCCGGCGGATCTGACCAGTGCTCGCCTGGTGGACATCTGTCAGCTTTCGCGGTGTCGCCTGAGCTATCCGGGGATCGCGACCTCGATGGCCCCGTTCGCGATCCGCACCGGGTAATAGCGGAGTCGCCGGACGCGGGTCAGCCGGCGCGCCTCGGCCTTCTTGCCGGGCGGATCGATCTTGGGGTCCTTGCCGGCGGGCGACCACGTCGGGTGGTACACGCCGTCGGCATCGAGGCCACCCGTCGTCGGCATCTGCGCGGTGTCACCACTGACCAGATCGAACTTACCTTCGTGTAGCGGGCAGTGGACGATGCACCCCTCGAGGTCGCCGATCGACAGCGGCGCCGACATGTGTGGGCACCGATCGTCGGTCGCGAATACGCCACGGTCCGTGTTCACGAGCAGCACGTCGAGTTCGCCGATCGTCACGCGCCGCATCGTGCCTTCGGGCAGCGCCGACACGTCGAGCAACGGCCGGAACGGTGCCCCGTCCGTGCCGATCGCCTGGAGGCGAGGCGGGAACGCAGCCGGGTGGATGTCCGTGGTCGAGGTCATCGCCGCCATCGTAGACCGGAAAACGGAACGGCCCCGGTGGCGGTGCCACCGGGGCCGTCGAACAGGAAGGACATGGGTATCGCCGAGGACGGCCTCAGTCGGCTGCCGGCGCGCTCTTCACGGGGGCGGGCTGGCCGTGGGTCTGAGCCTCGGTCTTCGGTACGGGCGCGGCGTTCGACGCCCGCAGCGGAAGTTCCTTCATCGCCAGGGCGGCGACCGCGGCGACCACGGCTCCGAACACGCCGAGGTAGAAGGTCTGGCCGACCGCGAGGCTGAAGGCCCCGTGGATGCCCTCGATGATGTTCGGCACGAACGGCCGGACCACCTCGACGAACTGCGGCGGGACGGCCGCGAGGATCGCGTTGGCCAGATTCCCGACGCCGGTCAGGTTGTTGATGTCGAACGTGCCCTGACCCTGCTGGAAGCCCTGGACGATCTGGCCGGGGACGCCCGCGGCGGTCAGCTGCGGGACGAGGTCGTTCTGGAACGCGTCGGCGAAGATCGTGCCGACGAACGCGAGCGCCACCGATCCACCGATCTGCCGGAAGAACGTCAGGTTCGACGTCGCCACGCCCATCTGGCGGAACGGCACCGAGTTCTGGATCACGATCGTGAAGACCGAGAACGTCGGGCCGACGCCGAGACCGGCGAGGAACATCCAGAACCACACGATCGGGACCGGGGTGTCCTTGGTGAGCTGCGTCATCAGCGCCGTCGCGACACCCAGGAGGGCGATCGCGCCGACCAGGAGGAACTTGTAGCGCCCGGTCCGCGCGACGAGCACGCCGGAGACGATCGAGCTGAAGATGAGCCCGATGACCAACGGGAGTGCCGCCAGGCCGGAGTTCGTCGGCGTGAAGCCTTCGACCACCTGGAACCAGCGCGGCAGGAAGACGATCGCGCCGAAGAACGCGAACGCGGCAAAGAAGATCGAGACCATCGACGCCGAGTACGCGCGGCTCTTCCAGAGGTCGAGCGGGACGATGGGCTCCTTGGCCCGCGACTCGACGAACGCGAAGATCGCTGAGCCGATGAGCCCGATCAGGATGAACCCACCGACCGTCGGGTCCGTCCAGTCACCGAACTGCTTGTTGGTCAGGCCGATGAGCAGGAACGAGATCGCGATCGTGAAGATCACCCCGCCGAGGATGTCGAAATTCCTCGTCGCGTTCTTCGTCTTGACGACCGGCAGGAGTCGATCGATCACGAAGAGCGCCACGATGCCGATCGGGATGTTGACGTAGAAGATCCAGTGCCAGCCGACGTTCTCCGTCAGCCAGCCGCCGATGAGCGGGCCCGCGACGAACGCGACACCGAAGACGGCGCCGAAGAGGCCCTGGTACCGACCACGCTCGGCCGGGCTGAACATGTCGCCGATGATCGAGAGTGCGACCGGGAACAACGACCCGGCGCCGATGCCCTGGATGCCTCGGAAGAGGATCAGCATCCCCATGTTCTGGCTCAGGCCTGATAGGGCAGAGCCGATCAGGAAGATGACGATGCCGATCATGAAGATCGGCTTGCGGCCGTAGATGTCCGAGAGCTTGCCCCAGAACGGGACGCTGATCGTGCTCGTGAGCAGGTAGATCGTGACGGCCCAGACGTAGTAGTCGTTACCTGACAGCTGGGTCACGATCGTCGGCAGCGCGGGACCGACGATCGTCTGGTCAAGGGCGCCGA
This sequence comes from Candidatus Limnocylindrales bacterium, assembly GCA_035703005.1. Lineage (GTDB taxonomy): Bacteria > Chloroflexota > Limnocylindria > Limnocylindrales > CSP1-4 > SPCO01. The sequence continues at coordinate 4,140 of DASSZA010000140.1, forward strand.
GGAACAGGCCGAGCATGACCGCGAAGAGGATCTCCAGCTTCGCGCGCTGGCTCAGGCCTAACGCTGGGTCATCGGCGAGCGACGGAGTCCGCTCGTCCGCGACCGGGAATGCTTCCATGAACTCTGTCCTTCCCTATTGGTTCGGCTGCGTGGGTCGCTCGCCACCCCGCACGGTCGACGAGGATCGTGGAGAGGGGATGGAGACGCCGTGGCGATCCGGCAGACCGCCGGCTACCTCGGTGAGAGCGTCGCGGATCGACGTGAAGGCCGTGCCCACCGCCGTCAGCTCCGATGGAGTCAGTCGTCCCAGAACGGACCGCAGGAGGTCGTCGCTCAGGACGTCGAGCTCACGGAGCAACTGCTCGCCCGCTGCGGTGACCCGGATCAGGACGATCCGGCGGTCTTCAGGCACCCGCGTTCGTTCGACGAGGCCGCGTTCCTCGATGCGATCGATGAGCCCCGTCGCGTTCGACAGGGAGACGTTGAGCATCTCGGCGAGCCTGCTCATCGGCATCTCGCCGCACCGCTTGAGGGTGTAGAGGATGTTGAGCTGAGCCATGCTCAGCCCGAGCTTCAGGACGCGTTCGTTCGAGAGCACCTTGAGCGTCGTGATCGCCGTCCGGAAGTCGGCGATGATGTGTTCCACCTGGTCATCAGGTGGCGAGGCCGCGGGGTCGGGGCCCTCGGCCGGAATCATTCGTGTCACGTGAACTATCCTACCAGAATGGAATATCGCGTCAATACGGATGATTGACGCCGACCGCAGGAGTACTGGATGCGATATGCGCTGATGCTCGAGCCCCAGCAGGGGATGAGCTACGCGGACCAGCTGGCCGCAGCGAAGCGTGCCGAGGCGAACGGGTTCGACGCGTTCTTCCGCTCGGACCATTTCGCGAGCTTCCCGGGGGAGACCGGCCAACCCACGACCGACGCCTGGACGGTCCTCGCCGGCCTGGCGCGCGAAACCGAGCGGATCTCCCTCGGTGCCCTCGTCTCACCGGTGACCTTCCGTCACCCGGGCGTCCTCGCCAAGGTCGTGACGACGGTCGATGAGATGAGCGGCGGGCGGGTCGAGGTAGGCGTCGGTGCGGGCTGGAACGAGATCGAGCACCGTCAGCTCGGACTCGCGTTCCCGCCGATCGAGGAGCGAGCGGACATGCTCGAGGACCAGCTCGCGATCCTCCACGGGCTGTGGGGCGAGCCGGACGGTTGGTCGTTCGAGGGTCTGAGCGGGATCAGGATCGAGGATGCCTTGTTCCGGCCGCGACCGGTGGACGTCCCCGGCAGGCCGTCCACGAACGTGGGAGGGAAGCGGCCGCGGATCATCGTCGGTAGTAGCGGATCGCCCCGCTCATTTCGGCTCGCCGCTCGTTATGCCGATGAGTACAACCTGAGCTCGGCGTCGCCGGATCGGGCGGTGGAGGTGAGGACCAAGCTCGACGAGGCGTGCCGCGCGATCGGGCGCGATCCGGACACGCTGGCACGCTCGACGATGGCGGGCGTCCTGGTCGGCCGGTCGGAGGACGAGGTCGTCGAACGCGAACGGACGCTGCTCGCGGCCTTCGGGAACGACGCCGAGACGGGCGAGGCATGGCTCGAGGAGCGTCGCCTCCGCTGGATCTACGGCACGCCGGATCAGGCGCGCGCCCAGGTCACGCGGTTCGCCGATGCGGGCATCGAGAGGATCATGTTCCAGGACTTCATCCCCTGGGACCTGGACATGGTCGACGTCATCGGCGAGGAGATCATCGCGCGGCTCTGACCGTGCCGATCCGACCGCGCGTTGCATCGGATGCACGAACGGTCGATCGATCGGCCGGACCGCGATCGCTGAAGCCCTTCGTTCGCTGGATCGTGCGTGCGGTGCACCGTTCGTCGGTCAAGCGGTCGTCGCCGATCGTTCCTTCGACCGTTGGTGCGTCTCACGCAAGATCGCGCCCTAACGACGACGGATCCGGCCGCGCTTTGCATCGGATGCACGAACGGTCGATCCATCGGCCGGCGATCCCTGAAGTCCTTCGTTCGCTGAAGCGTGCGTGCGGTGCACCGTTCGTCGGTCGAGCGGTCGTCGCCGATCGTTCCTTCGACCGTTCGTGCGCGTGGTGCAGATCGCGCTGGCGGTGGTGGCCCGCCCGGGCCTAGCCCTCCGCGGCGTCCGCGGCTTCCCGGTAGCGGTCGACATCCCGGTGGATCGCATCCGGGTCGACGCCGCGCGCTCGCGCGATCCGCTCGGTCAGGAGCTGGAGCGGCGTCGCGGTCCCAAGGAGCGCGGCGACCGGGGAGGGGAGTGACGCCGCCTCGGGGATGACGATCCGGCCCGCGGGAGTGAGCTCGGTCGGCAGGTCCACGGCGGCATCGGCCGCGATGATCGCCGCCGCCTCCATCCCGATGGTCCGCGCCGCCCGCAATACTCCGGTCGCACGCTGGAGGCGTGGTTCACGTGCCTCCCGGTCGGACAGGATCAGCACGAGCCCCTGGGCGTCGTCGGTCGCCGCGAGGTGGCCGTGCAGGAACGTCTCGAGATCCCGGTACGCCGTCGGGATCCAGGTCCCTTCTTCGATCTTCAGTGTCAGTTCGCGGCCCGCCGTGCGATCGGCGCCCGACGCGATCACGACGATCGACCTGCGTTCCGCGAGGCGACCAGCAGCCGCCTCAGTGACGCTCGCCCGCTCGACGCCCGCAGCCACGAGCGACCTGACAGCTTGTCGCAGCTCGCCGTCCACAGCCCGTCCGATGAGATGCGCCCCGACGGCGGTCGCCGCGACCAGCGGGCTCAGGTATCCGACGGTGTGACACCAGCTCTGGTCGAGCTCGCCCGTCTCGACCACGACGTCGGCCAACGCGGCTCCGGGCGACCGACTCGTCACCGTGATGATCGCTGTCCGAGCCCCGGCCGCCTTGGCCGCGTCCAAGGCGGCATTCGTAGCGGCGGTCCCGCCCTCGTGTGAGATACCGATGACGAGCCCGCTCGACGGCGGGTCGAGCGACAGCTCGAAGGCTTGTGCCGCGACCGGCTCGTGCCGCGCCGCGTGGCCGGGCGGGCGGACATCCGCCGTTCGGACCGCGTCACGCAGGATCTCCGCGACGCCGAGCGCCGCGTGTTCGGAGGTGCCACAGCCCGTCACGACCACTCGGTCACCGGAACGTATGGTCCGCCGGATGACCCGCGCGAGCTCGGCGGCGCCACTCCCGACGGCCTCGTGTCGCTCGAGGATGCGTGCTGCGATCGCCGGTTCCGCCTCGATCATGTCGGTCATGTGGAACGGCGGCGTTCCACGACGGCTCGGCTGCGACGTCGAGACCCAGGGGTCCGCCATATCGGGCAGGGGCAGCTCAGGGTCGAAGGCGGTCATCTCCATGCGCCCGAGGATACGGGCGGTCGATATGCCGTCGTCGGTTCGGCCCGCACCGTAGGCCCACTCGCGCGAGGCTCGTCCGTGAGACGATTCGGGTCCCGGGGCACGATGATGGAGGTACGACATGCAGGTCGGGCTCATGGCGCCGCAGGGCTGGAAGGGCGACTACGACGGCTGGCCGCCCGCCGACGCCTGGGCACGGACCGTGGAACTGGCACGCCAGGCCGAATCGCTCGGCTTCGAGTCCCTCTGGGTCTTCGACCATTTCCATACCGTCCCCGAGCCGACCGACGAGATCACCTTCGAGTCGTTCTCGGTCCTCGCATCTCTCGCTATGGTCACCGAGCGGGTACGACTGGGGCACATGGTCGTCTGCACGGGATTCCGGAACCCGGCCCTGACGGCGAAGCTGTCGTCGACCATCGATGTCATCAGCAACGGGCGGTTCGAGCTCGGCATCGGCGCTGGATGGAAGAAGGACGAGTGGATCGCCTACGGCTACGGATTCCCGCCACTCGCTGAGCGGCTCGACGCGCTGGGGGACCACCTCGAGATCATCAGCGCGATGTTCCAGCCGGGTAGATCGACCTACGAGGGCGCGATGGCGCACGTCCGCGGCGCGATCAACGTGCCGCGCGGGCTCCAGGAACCGCGCATCCCGATCATCGTCGGTGGGAACGGTCGGCAGCGCACAGCAGGCTACGCGATCCGCTACGCGGACGAGCTGAACTTCGTCTTCATCGAGCCCGACGACATCGTCGAGCGGATGCGCGACGTGCGAGATCGGTGCGAGGCTGAAGGACGCGACCCGGCGACGCTCCGGTTCTCACTCTATGAACGCGATGAGCTGATGCGCGATGCCGGTCAGCCGCGAGTCGATCGACTCGCGCGCATGCAGGAGATCGGGCTCGACCGCCTGGTCGCCTTCCCGACCCGCTGGTCACCCACGCTCGAGGCGCAGGCGTCGTTCGCCGAGGATTGCCGGGCCGCCGGGATCGACCTGGCGGCAGCTCCCGAACCGGTCCGCGCCTGACGAGCGATGGCTCCGCGCGCTAGGACAGCAGCTCGATCGACTTGGCGATCGCGGAGGCCTCTGCCTGCGACGCGTTGGTCAAGCTCACGACGAGCTGCTTGTCGCCGTTGATCAGCAGGTACTGCTCGATCGTCGGGGATGGCGCGCCGGTAGCGGTCGACAGCGCGTAGCGCAGGTGGAGCGCTTCGCCCGCCGGTAGCTGGACGCGCTCCGAGGTGATCGCGCCGTTCGCGAGCGCCTTGACCTGGGCGAGGTTCGCCTGCTCGAGGAAATCGAGGCTCAGGCCCATGTTCGACGTCGAGAGGACGTTCAGGTTGGTGCCCTTGGTCATGTCGGGGCCGAATGCGAACAGCACCAGACCCTGGGCGGCCATCGCCCGGATCTGCTGGGTGTAGACCTTCGCGAGGTCGGGGTTCTGCGCACCGGCTGCCTCGATCAGCGCGTCGATGTCCTGCGCCTCGAGGTCGATACGCGTCCACCCGTCCGGCAGCGTTACGGCGAACCTGTGGTCGGGGATAGCGATCCGGCCGGTCGTCGAGATGCTCGCCCCGGCAGTCGCCGACGCCGCAGAGGGCGCACTTGCCGAGACACTCGGCGACGCCTCGACGGAAGACTCGCTGGACGGAGTCGCCATCGGTGATACGGAGGACGACGCGGCCGCCGAAGCGGCCGGACCGGACGCTGCCGGTGTCGCGCCGCACCCGGCGGCGACGAGGGCGATCGCGGCGACGCCAAGGGCGCGCGCGCGGAGGTTGATCGAGGAAGTCATGCGGTCACGGGTCCCCAGTGCAGGCTCGAGCGGTCGACAGGGCTCGATACCGAGGGGGAAGCTACCGGCGCCGGTCCTCCTCGTCCACGCCCCGATGGTCCCGCCGACGACTGATCGGTCCCAGCCGCCGCACCGGCGCATACCGGAACCAGACCCGCCCGACCAGGAGCTCGACCGGCACAGGCCCGAACTGGTTGGAATCGATCGGCGCGCCGTACCCGGCCGCGTTCGTCATCGCCTCGTCGGCATCCGAGACGAGCCACGCCTCGTCGTCGGCGAGCTCCAAGTACCCCTCGCGGAACGGGATCCGGTCGCCAGGCGTCCCAGCGACGCGCTTGACGGCGAGCGTGCCCGTATCGGGCTGGTGGAATACGACGAGCGAGCCGCGCCTCGGCCAGCGCGCCGTCGTCGGGTCTACGAGCAGCCAGTCACCATCGCCCAGCGTCGGCTCCATGCTCGCCTGGCGGATCGCGATCCGCCACGGGCCTCGGAGGCGCTGGCGCAGGCGATCGGTACGACGAGGCCCCGCCGACCGGCGGGGCCTCGGGATGCGCATCTGCGAGCGCTCAGCCCGGGCGGCCTGCGACGCGGGTCTTCTCCTCGCCGCCGGTCGCCTTCCAGGCGGCGTGGATCTCGTCGATCATGTCGAGAAGCTTCTGGCTGTCCGCGGTGTCGGTCGAGGCCTTCACCTTCGAAACCTGCTTGTTCGCGTTCCAGAACATCTCGTGCAGGTTCGGGACCTTCTCGAGGTGCTCGGGCTTGAAGTAGTCGTGCCAAAGGACGTCGAGGTGGTGCTTCACCAGCTCGGCGCGCTCTTCCTTGATATGGATGGCGCGACCGCGGAACGTCGGGTCCTCGTTGGCGGCGTACTTCTCGAGGATCCTGTGGCAGGACTCCGCCTCGATGCGAGCCTGCTCGGGGTCATACACGCCGCACGGCAGGTCGCAGTGGGCGCTGGCGGTGGTGGTCGGCGCGAGCCAACGAGTCAGTCGAGACATGGGACTCCTTCTCTCACTGGGCCGAGGGGTATCCACCCTACCGTCTCGGGAAGCGCCTCGAAGTCTCCGAGCCCCCCGGGGCCATGTCAAACGCCTGAATCATCGCGGAGCGGCATCCTGACGGTGATATCCGGAGACGGCCCGACGGCTCGTCGAGCGCGACTCTTGTGCGACCGCCGCGGGTATCATCGGGCCGATGACGGACCGAGGGCTGCCCAGCGCGGACGGTTCACCGGCCTGCCCCTTCGTCGCGCTGGAAGACGACCGGGACGCCAGAGCCGACCGCCCCGACCATCGCCATCGCTGTTTCGCCGAGGCGCAGCCAGCTCCCCGTGCGCTCGCGCACCAGGAGGCGTATTGCCTCTCGTCCGCGTTCCCTGTGTGTCCGACCTTCCAGGACTGGGCGCGACGTGAAGCGGCGCATGCGGTCCCCGGCGCGGAGGGTCATGACGGTGAGGCGGCCGCCGTCGCGGCGTCTGCTGCGGCCGGCGCGGGCGCCGGTGACGACCCCGCCGCCGACGGTGACGACGAGGATCTGTGGGTTCGACCACCTGAGGACCTGCCGATCGAGGAACGCCCCCGACGCAACCCGCCGCGCGATTGGGCCGCCCCGCCTCCATGGGCTTCGTCAGCCGCCGCCGGCGCGGCCGCCGGTGCCGCCGCGTCGGGCGGGACGCCTCGAGGTGGAACCCCGAGTCAGTCGGACGTGCCTGAGGAGGCGCAGGGTCTGGCCGGCAGCGCCGCAGATCGCCTCGCGCGGGGCGAGGATCTCGACGCTGCGTGGACGGCGCGGCCGCCGGACCGTCCGGTGTGGACGCCCACGGACACGCCGTCCTCGCCAGCGGATCCGGACCTCGCCGGCCTCGTGGGTAAGGCCGCGCGACAAGCCGAGGCCTCGGAGTCGCATGGCGAGGTCCGTCCACCACCGACCAAGGCGGGCCGTCGCCCGACCGTCAGCTCGACGCGTGACCGGAATCGCGAGCGCGAGCGAGCCGCTGCCGCCGCGGCGGCAAGCGACCACGATGGCCCCTCGTGGGAAAAGTCGCGCCGATACGAGGCGTATCCGTCGATCAAGACGAGGGCCGGGTTATCGGGCATCTCGGGCGTGCCGACGATCGCCATCCTCGCCGGCGGTGTGGTGCTCGCTGCCGTGATCCTGTTCTTCCTGCCGGGTGTCCTCGGTGTGGGCCGTGACGGCGGTTCGGGCGCGGCACCGAGTGCGAGTCCGTCACCGTCCGCGGAGGAGTCCGCCTCCGCATCGCCCACGCCGATCCCGGAGCCCACCCCGACGGTCTACACGATCAAGACCGGCGACACCCTGTCGAAGATCGCGCGGAAGTTCAACGTCTCGCTCGACGCGTTGCTCGCGGCGAACAAGGACACGATCAAGAACCCGAACCGGATCCGCGTCGGTGACGAGATCGTCATCCCGTTGCCCGAGACCGAGCAGGTCCCGTCCGAGGGGTCCGCGTCGCCGTCGGCCTAGCGACGCTCGGGCAGCCCGCGGCCGCGGGACTCCCCCACGGGGGACTACCTGGGAGCGATGTTGATCGCGGTGATCCGTCCCGCCTCGACGCGGAACGTCGCATCGATGTGTTGGGTCGGCGCGCCGGGACGGACGACGAGGAGGTCCGCTTCGTAGGTGTTCCCGGTGTCCCGGATGTCGCCCGGGATCATGCGCAGCCCGGCATCGCTGCGGAGGAACCAGCCCCCGACACGCTCCACGCCGCGCAGCGTCTGCACGTTGTCGCCGACATGCACACGCATCTCGGTCTTCTCGTCCATCATCGCGACCGCGCCCTCGCGATCGCCGGAATTGAGCTTCTCGAAGAACTCTTCCATCGTCTCGACAGCACCCATGGCCGGAGTGTAGCGTCGGGTGCCCATGGCCGCCGTCGACCCATCCGTCGCGCCCTCGGTCGCGCCGCTCGACGCGGTCTGGCCGCTCTTCCAGCTGCGTATCCGGTCGGAGCATCTCGTCCTTCGGCTGCCGACCGACGACGATCTCGCCCTGCTGCTGGCCGTCGCCAAGGCGGGCATCCACCCGCCTGACGAGATGCCGTTCGGCGTGGCCTGGACGACGGCCGAAGGGGCGGCCTTCGACCAAGGCTTCCTCGCCCACCACTGGGAGTGCCGCGCTGCCTGGTCCGTGGATCACTGGCAGCTCAACCTGATGGTCGAGATGGACGGTCGACCCATCGGTGCGCAGACCGTCGTGGGTCGCTCGTTCCCGATCCACCGCACGATCGACACGGGGTCGTGGCTCGGTCGCGAGTCCCAGGGTCGGGGCCTCGGGAAGGAGATGCGCTCTGCGGTCTTGGGGTTCGCCTTCGACGGGCTCGGCGCCCGCTTTGCGGAATCGGCCGCCTTCCTCGACAACGCCGCGTCCAACGCGGTCTCACGCGGGCTCGGCTACGAAGAGAATGGGCGAGGCTCGCTTGCGCCCCAAGGCATCGCCCGCGAGACCCAGAGGTTCCGGATGTCCGCAGATGGATGGCGGTCTCGACCGCGCCCGCCCGTCATGGTCGAGGGGCTCGAGGTCTGCCGCGCGATGTTCGGGATCTAGCCCTGAAGCGCGGCTAGAACCCGCCTCCGGCGCCGCCACCTCCGCCGCCCGACCCGCCACCGCCGAAACCGCCCCCACCACTCCCCGACGAGGAGGGCGAGTTCCCGATCGTCCCCAGTGACGACATCATCCCGCCAAGGTCCGGCACGGGCGACGCGGAGAAGATCGATCCGCCACTGCCCGATGCGAGGCCGCTCGCGAACGACGAGCCATCCGCCGTGCGGTACCAGGTCGGGAAGTACGTCGACGTGGCCAGCTGTGGTTGCTGCTGGACGTCCTCGAGCGACCGCTGGAGGACCGCCTCGATCGAGCCCTGCAGGCCGAGCGCAGTGCCCCACACGACCGCCTGGTCCGGCGTCTCGAGCCAGGTCAACCCAGCCTGGTCGACGACCTGCTGCATCGAGCGCGCCTGCGCCATCGTCTTCTCGAGCGTCCGTTTGTACGCGGCGAGCATCGCCCGGACCATCGCGCCCGGCATCGTCACCCGCGGCATGCTTCGCGCGAACAGGCAAACGACGATGCCGCCGGCGATGGCGGCGCCGCCGATGAGCACGAGTCCGGATGCAGGCAGGTTCACGCCGAGAAAGATGGCGGCGCCACCCGCGAGGATGGCGAGGACACCCTTGCCGACCCAGCGCGCCACGACACGGCTCGGCCTCTCGACGACCCAGCCACGGCTCACGACGTGGTCTTCCAGCTTCGAATCGAACTCCGAGACGCTCGATCCGAACTCGGGCAGCTTGTCGGGCTCGATGAACCCCTTCTCGCCATCTCCGATCGCCCGCAGCTTTCGCAGCGCGTAGTCCTCGGCAGGGCCGATCGGTTTGCGCGCGTTGCGAGCACGCTGCGTTTCCTCGATGGCGTCACCGGCCTCGGGCGACGTCTCGACGCCGACCTTGTGCGACAGCCCGAGCATGCCCTTGTCCTCGCGGAACGAGATCTGGCCGCGCGAAGCGAGATCGAGCATCGCGGTCGTAAGCGCTCGTCGCGACGAGTGGCCGTCCATCACGAACGCGCCCGAGGCCGCTGTCAGGTCCGGCGGTGGCGCGGGCATCAGGATCGATGGGTCGTCGAGGTACACCGGGTCCTTGCCGTAGCGTCGCCACGAGAAGAACGCCCAGCCCGACAGCCCGAGGAACACGATCGGTGCACCGATCAGGCCGATGACCGCGTTGACCTGTCGTCCGACCTGCAGGCGCGCGGCGTTTTCAGGCGTCGCTACGGCATCGATGCGCTGCATCGCGATGTCGAGCGCACCGTCGAAGTTCGCCTGCCGGAGGAACGGCACCATGTCGTCCTCGAAGATCTTCTGACGGTCCTGGTTCGTGAGGTAGGTCGCTTCGAAACCCGGCGCGGCGTACAGCTGGACCTGGCCATGTTCCCCGGACGGGTCGATGTCGAAGAACAGGACCATCCCGTCGTCGAAGCCCTTCCGCCCGATACCCCACTGGTCGATGAGGGCACGCGCGCGGGCTTCGGTCTCCTCCGTCGTCACGCCGTAGTCCGCCGGTTCGGTGTAGACGACGACCTCCGCGCCGGTGCGCGCTTCGATCGCGTCGATCGTCGACTCCGCCTTCGCGATCTCGGCCGGCGAGAAGATGGCGGCGTAGTCGTAGACGGCGCGGTCGACCTGTGGCTCGGGGAACGGTGGACCTGGTTCCGCGGCAAGGACAGGAAGTACAAGGCCGAGCGCGAGCGCGATCGCGACGAGCGCGGACAGCAAGCCTACGAGGGACCGGGAGGCGACGGGGCGCACCACGTGGCGCAGCATACCGGCGCCTCAGGCCAGGCTGGCGAGGGATCCGCGGCGCCGGCCGAGCGTGAGCTTCCCGTCCGCGGCGAGGAGGACCTGCGGCGGCCGCGGTCGGCCGTTGTAGGTCGAGGCCTGCGATGCGGCATAGGCACCGGCGTCAGCGATCGCCACCAGGTCGCCGCGCTGGAGCGGGGGCAGATCGTGGGTGCCGAGTGCGTCCGTCGATTCGCAGATCGGGCCTTCGACGCGTGCGGGCGCCAAGGCCGGCGAGCGTGTCTGGCCGACGGCGTCGACCGGCCGCCCGAGCGAGGTCAGTGCGTGGATCGGGTGGTGCGCTCCGTACAGGGCCGGCCTGATCAGCTCGGTCATCCCCGCGTCCAGGACGATCTGGCGGCCGGACCGGTCACGCACATGGAGGACGCGCGCGACGAGCCACCCGGAACGTGCGACGAGCACGCGACCGGGCTCGATCGCGAGGCGGACCGGTCGACGGTCGGGCGGAACGGTGTCGAGCAACGGCCCAAGCTCGCGCGCGAATCGCCCTGGCGTGGGCGTCGGCTCGCCGCCGGGACCGACCGGGAAACCTCCGCCCAGATCGACGGTGTCGAACGTGTCGATCGACCCGCGCCACAGCGCGGCGAGCGCGAGTGCCTTACGAACCGCATCGCGCCAGGCATCGACCGCGCCGAGCTGCGATCCGACGTGGAGGTGGATGCCTCGCGGGCGGAGTCGGCCGTTCGGGCCGCCGCCCGCGTCGAGCGCGGTCGCGATCTCGGTCTCGGTCATGCCGAACTTCGTGCTGCCCGCTCCCACAGCCAGACCCGTCAGCGTCTCCGGGGCGACGTCGGGGTTGAGCCGGTACAGCACGTCGAGCGCCGGCGCGCCGATCCGTGCCACCTCTTCTGCCAGTGCCGCCGCCTCCTCCGGCGACTCGAGCGCGATCCAGCGCAGGGGCCGACCGTCGGCGGCTGCGCGGGCGGCCGCAGCCAGATCCGCCCCGGTCTTGCCGATGCCCTCGAGCGTCGTGCGCTCGTTCGCGACGCCGGCACGGCTGGCCTGCGCCCACTCGCCGCGCGACACGACGTTCGCCCCGAAGCCGTTCGCCGTGACCGCGGCGATCACCGCCGGGACGTCGTTCGCCTTGACCGAGTACTGGCGGATGATCGGGTCCGGGAAGGCGGCGACGACGTCACGACACGCCGCCTCGAGCGTGGCGAGGTCGGTGACGAACGCCGGCGTCTCGTAGCGCGCGGCGGCTCGGCGGAGGTGAGCGGCGAGGTCAGTCAGGGATCGCGAGCCGGATGACCGACGAGAGGACGCTCAGGATGATCGCTCCAAGGACGGCGGCTACGATCGTGTCGGCGGTCAGGAGATCCGGCGGGAAGTCGCCGACCTTCAGACCGTGACCGAGCTGATCGGCGATGAACGCGGTCAGCAGCAGCAGTGCCCCGTTGATGACGAACCCGATCAGCCCGAGCGTCATCAACCGGAGCGGGAGCGCGAGCAGGCGGACGATCGGTCCGATGAGGCCGTTCACGACGCCGAAGATCAGCGCGATCGCCACGAGGTTGATGGCGTCGCCGGTGAACGTGAACATCGACGGGAACAACTTCACGAGGATGAAGAACGCGACGGCCGTCACCGCCGTGCTGACAAGGAAACCCCTCACATCGTCCTCCGTATCGCGCTAGTCGCCGAGCGAGCATAGCCGGTCAGCGGAGGAGGAAGCCGGTCCCGAGGGGGTCGCGCGGGTCGAGCGAGAACATCGCTTCGCCCGTGCGGTACGCGGACCCCTCGACCTCCGTGATCACCGATCGGTGGCGGCCGACCGGCGGACCCTCATCGACGATCCAGGCCTGGAACTGCGAGTCGACGAGCGAGTGGTGACGGAACGCCTCACCGATCGCCAGTTCCCCGCGGTCGTGGAGGACGGCCAGCCGGGCAGAGGTTCCTGACCCGCACGGCGAGCGGTCGATCTCGCCGTCGGCGAACACCGTGACGTTGCGTTGCTCCGCGGCCCCGAGGCGCTCCCAGAAGATCACGCCGTAGATCCCCGCCAGATCGCGCCCAGCCGGATGGACGACATCGAGCGACCGCTCCAGCCCCGGCCGGAGCTCTCGCTGCAGGGCGACGAGCTGTGGCAGGTCGGCGCGCGTGAGCCCAAGCCCGACCGTGGCTGCCTCGAGCGTCGCGTAGAAGGCGCCGCCGAACGCGACATCGACGGTGACGAGGCCACCGGACGTGCGGACGGTCACGTCCCGCGCGAGGACGAACGACGGCACGTTGCGGAACCGGACCGCCTCGACCTTGCCGTCCTCGTCGAGCCGGGCCTCGCAGGTAACACGACCGCTCGGTACGTCGACGGTCACCGCCACGGTTCGTGCGCCCGGCTCGACCGTGATCCGTCCGGAGTCGATCGCCCATGTGACGAGCGCGATGGTTCCGTGACCACATGCCGTGGAGTAGCCCTCGTTGTGGAAGAAGACGACGCCGAGATCGGCCCAGTCGTCGTCGGGCGGCGTGACGAAGCAGCCGTACATGTCGGCATGGCCGCGCGGCTCGTTGACGAGGAGTCGGCGGACCTCGTCGATGTTGTCCTTCGCCCAGCGGCGCCGGTCGAGGATGCGTCGGCCCTCGAGCTCGGGGACGCCGGCGGTCACGATCCGGAACGGTTCGCCGGCCGTGTGGTAGTCGACGGTCCGGATCGGCCGGTCGAGCGGCGTCATCGCGCGACGAGCGTTTCGAGGTGCGCCTTGACCTCCGGCCATTCGGGGGCGATGACGCCGTAGAACGCGGAGTCCCGGTTCGACCCGTCCGGCATGATCGTGTGGTGGCGCAGGACGCCCTCGAACGTCGCGCCGATCCCGAGCAACGCCGTCCGCGATGCGACGTTCCTGGCGTGCGTCTTGAACTCGACGCGCTCTGCGCCGAGCGTGTCGAACGCGTGACTCAACTGCAGGAACTTCGCCTCGCGGTTCGCGCCGCTCCGCTGATAGGTGACGCCGAGCCACGTCCAGCCGATCTCGAGGCGTCGATGTTCGGGCGCGATCGTCATGTAGCGGGTGCTCCCGACCGCCCGCTCGGACGCGAGGTCGATCGTGGCGAACGGGACTTCGGACCCCTCGTCCGCGGTCGCACGCGTGGTGTCGAACCAGGCACGTAGCGCGTTGTCATCCATCGGCTTGTTGGTGATCCAGCGGAAGACGACATCGTCCGACGCGACGCGGGCGAGGTCCTCGAGATGCCGCTCATCGAGCGGCTCGAGCCGGACTCGCCGACCGGTCAGCGTCACCGGTGTCACCCATGTCTGGCCCACGGCTGGATGGTAGCGGGCAACGACCGCCTCGCAGCACGCCGCCCGCCTACACTCCCGCGCATGTCCGTCTTCTCCGACACGTTCGCAGCGTTCCTTGACGCCTTCTTCGATCTCGAGCCCGTCGTCGCCACGGCGATCGGGGACCATCGACGTGACGGCCGGTGGCCGGACCGGTCACCTGCCACGCGCGACGCGACGCTTGCCTTCATCGATGCGTGGGAGGCGAGCTTCAGCGATCTCGATCCGGCAAACCTGTCACCGGACGAGGCGATCGACCGGGACCTCGTCCTCGGTGAGCTCGAAGCGATGCGCTTCGGCGAGACCGAGCTTCGCGAGGACACGTGGGATCCACTGACCTGGGTGTACCTCCTGGGTGACGGACTGTTCACACTCCTCTCACAGGAGTTCGCGCCGCTCGCCGAACGGCTCGCGAGCGTCGCTTCGCGCCTCGAGTCGATCGACGTGGTGACCGACGCGGCCAAGGGCACGCTTGTCGGCGCCGGCCCGGGGCGGCCGGTCGGGCGACTCCAGACCGAGACCGCGATCGAACAGCTACCCGGCATCGCCGACCTGATCGACGAGGCGCTCGCGGCCGCTGCCGGCTCGGACGACCCGGCGGTCGTCGCCGTGCGACCGCGGCTCGAGGCGGCGGCGGCTTCCGCCCGGGCGTCGCTCGACGACTTGCGTGACCATCTCGAGGAGGTCGTGCTGCCCAGGAGCGAAGGCGACGGCCGTCTGGGCCGCGATCTCTTCGCACGGAAGATGCGCTACACGATGCGTTCCGAGGCACTGACGCCCGAGCACATCCTGGCCAGTGCCGAGCGCGAATACGAGGCGGTCCGGGGCGAGATGGTCCGCCTCGCCGGAGAACTCTGGTCCACCTGGCGCCCCGGCGAACCCCGTGCCTCCGAGGATGGCCCACTCGTCCGCGGGGTGCTCGACGCGATCGCGGCGGAGCACCAGGACGCCGACGCGTTGCTCGATTTCTGTCGCGCGGAGAACGCGCGGATCGAAGCGTTCTGCACGGAACACGATCTCATCGGGATCGTCGATGAGCCCCTCGACATCCGCTGGACACCGACATTCCTGCGCGCCTACGGCGGCGCCATGCTCATCTCACCGGGCGTCCTCGAGCGCGGCCTCACGACGTTCTTCGCGATCACGCCGATCCCTGACGACTGGACGGCGGAACAGCGCGAGTCCTACCTACGCGAGGACAACGACCGGATGCTCCGCTTGCTGACCATCCACGAGGCCGTGCCGGGCCACTACCTCCAGGGCATCTATGCCAACCGGACGGCCACGCTGCCGCGCGGCGTGTTCCAGAGCGGCCTCTTCCACGAGGGCTGGGCGGTCTACGTGACGCAGGTGATGATGGACGCCGGGTACGGCGCCGACGATCCGGCGCTCCTGCTCAACCACTGGAAGTTCTACTTGCGGTCGACGACCAACGCGATCATCGACGCGCGCATCCACTGCGACGGCATGACCGAGCAAGAGGCGGTCGATCTCATGGTCGACGGTGGGTTCCAGGAGGACTCCGAGGCCCGGAACAAGTACCGGCGAGCCCGTCTGTCATCGACGCAGCTCTCGACGTACTTCGCGGGTTCGATGGAGATGTGGGACATCGAGCTCGAGGCTCGCCGGCGAGCGGCGTCAGCCGCGGGCGCCGACCCCGCGTCGATCCGCCCGGGTGAGCTCCCCGGCGGTCTCGGCGATACGCCTGGATTCCGCTATCGCGACCATCTCGAGGCGGTCATCAGCCACGGAGCGCCGCCGACGTCGATCTTGCGGCGGGTGCTGTTCGGCTGACGCGCCGGACATGACGACGCGGCCAGCCAGTCGGCCGGCCGCGTCGAGTGCGCGTACGCGAGTGGATCAGGCGAGCGTCTTGGCCTTCAGCGCCTGGAACTCTTCCTCGCTGATGACGTTCGCCGCGCGGAGCTGCTGGAGCTTCGCGAGCTCGTCGGCCGGGGAGACGGCCGCTGCTGCCTTCTGGGCCGCCTCGGCCTGCGTGATCATCTGCAGGTCCTGGGCTGTCATCTTCGGTCGCGTGACCATGTAGATGATGGCGCCGAGGAACGGCAGGAGGATCAGCACGATGATCCAGACCGCCTTCATGCCACCGGTCAGATCGTTCCGGCGGAAGATGTCGCCGAAGATCGTGATGAAGATCCAGATCGCCATGAACCAGAAGAAGAACGCGACGAACGACCAGAAGATGTCGCCGAACGTCGTCGTCGTCGCCGGGATCGATGAACAGCCGGCCAGCAGCACCGGCAGGCCGAGCAAGAGCGGGAGGCCCGAGCGACCAGCCAGTCGGCGTCGCAAGCTCACCACCTAGTTCCCTCCAGACATCATGGCCCGGCCCGGACACGAACGCGTCAGCGGGCTCGCGGCACCAGACGCGAATGCTGGGGGACTTCGCGACGCTCGGCATCATCCGAGTCGGGTGATGCCGCGCCGGGTATCTAGGTCTCTGACGTGCGGTCGGAGGGCTCCGTCGGCGGCGTTCGCGGCGTCCGTGGCGGAGGCGGGGCGAGCGAGGCGAGGAGGCCCTCGATCCGGTAGCCCGCTGCTTCCGCCGCGGCCGACAGTCGACTCACCACCTTGTCGTCGGCGCGTCCGCCCCTCTCGATCGCATCGAGCCGTGCCGCCCAGCGCAGCAGGTTCTCGAACCGGTCGCGGTCGAGCCACTCGACGCCTTCCCAGGTGTTGACACCCATCGCGGCGCGGACGGTGTCCCGCGTGAGCCACGCCTCGATGAGCCGTAGGTCGGCGTTCCGACCGCGGCCACGGATGGTCGACGGTCGAGGCAGCGCAAGGAGGACGCGGACCTGATCGGCGGTCCACCACGACGCCGCCTCGTCGAGGCCCGCGGACCGGAACCCGGCGGCGATGACCGGTGCCATCCGCAGCTCGTCGTACCAGGCGAGGCTGGTGGCCGCCACGTCCGCGCCGCGTGCCAGCTCGCCGATGCGCGACAGCACGAGCCAGCCAAGGAGCGCAGCTCGGTCCTCGCGCGAGAGTGGGCCGGCGGCATCGCCGTACGCGGCGGCCGCCTCGTCCCGGATGCGCGCGGCCGTGGTGATCGCATCGCCGGTCACTGCGGTAGCCCGCGCGATGGCCCCGAGCAACGCGGCCAGCCGATCCTCCAGGGCGTCAAGATCGGCGTCCGTCGCGGTGCCGTCGAGGACGGCGGCGACATGGCCGTCGTCGAACAGCGCCCGGAGCGGGGTATGGACCGGCTCGAGCTGCAGCTCGACGAGCGCGTCGTCGAGGGACGTCACGCCGCGTCCGCCCAAGCGCTCGGCGAGTCGCCGCCACTGACCCGACAGGCCGTCGCGTAACTCGCGGAACTCCCAGAACACGTGGCCCTGGTAGGCGTCGAGGGTCAGCCACAGGCCTCGCTCATGGATGTCGCGAGACGACCGCAGGTACGCCAGGCCCGTGCGCGCGTCGCGGAAGGTCACGAACATCGCAGGGTCGTCGGGCAGGCCGAGGCCCTCTGCCAGCGAACGTCGGACGAGTCGTTTCGTGCCACTCGCCGACTTGCGCGCGTATGCCGCGGACTCGCGGATCGTCCCGGCGGTCGATGCGAACCGGTCATGGAATACCACGAGTGAGCGCGTCGGCCCATTCCCGTTGGAATACGCGAGGACATGCTCGTCGACGCCGCCGCCGTCGGTGTGGAAGTCGAAGAGCAGGAAGTCGTGGACCTCGGCGAACCAGGCGCGCCGGTGAAGGAGCGGGAAGATCTCGCGCTGGTGCCGTTCCACGAGCCACGGATCGGCGTGCTCGTCGAGCGTCGCGCGCCGGAACTCCATGCCGTACTTCTCACTGAAGCCCTCGACCTGCCCGTGACCCAGCATCGGGAGTCCTGGCATCGTCGCCATCACCGTCGCGACGCCGAAGTACTTGTCGCCCTTGCCGAACTGCTCGACCGCGGTCCTCTCGTCGGGGTTGCTCATGAAGTTGACGTAGCGCTTGAGGATCTCGGGATCGAACTCGAGCGTGTCCCGCATCAGCTTCCGGTAGCCCGCGCCGTTCTCGTCCCGCAGCATGTGCATGAACGCGCTGTTGTAGACGCGATGCATACCGAGCGTCCGCACGAAGTAGCCCTCAAGCATCCAGAACGCCTCGGCCAGGAGCAGCGTGTCGGGGACCTCCGCCGCGACACGATCGACCACCTCGCGCCAGAACTCGACGGGCATCAGGGCGTCGAACTCCGCCTGGCTCATGGCGTGCTCGGCGCGTGAAGGGATCCCATCCCCGGCACCGGGCTCCGGCCACCACAGCCGTCGGACGTGGCGCTTGGCGAGCACCATCGCGGCATCGAAGCGGATGACCGGGAACCGACGCGCGACGTCAAGGATGGTCCGGATGACCTGCTCGCGGACCTCGGCCTTGAGGAAATCGAGCTGCGCGGTGTCGTTCCACGGGAAGCTCGTCCCGTCGTTGCCGTGGTAGATGAACTGCTCTGCCCCGCTTCTGCGGTCGAAGCGCTTGAAGACGACGGCCGCGTCGCTGTCGTCCCAGTAGTGGTCCTCGAGCACGATCCCGGCGGGCTCGTCAGGGGCGAGATCGGGCCCGGTGAACGTGTACGCCGGATACGGCGGGTAGGGGAGGGACAGGAACCACTCGGGATGATCGATCACCCAGCGGGAGTCGATGCCCATGTGATTGGGCACCATGTCGCTCGCCAGGCGGATGCCGCGTGACCAGGCGCGGTCGCGCAGGTTCGCGTAGGCGGCTTCGCCCCCGATATCGTCCGCGATCCTGTAGTCGTCGAGGGAATAAGCAGACGCGACGGCGTCCGGATTGCCACGCATGCGCTTGATCCGCTCCGACGCGACCGACCGCTCCCACAGCCCGATCAGCCAAAGGCCGGTCACGCCCCAGGAGGCCAGCATGTCAAGCGCCTCGTCGGGGATGGCATCGAGCGTTCGGATGTCGCGGCCGAACTGACGCGAGAGCTGGTCGAGCCAGACGTACGTGCTCTTGGCCATGAGCACGAGCCGCGGCATCCAGGCGGAGTCGACGGAGAACCGTTCGGGCTCGTCGCCGAGGCCGCGGAACGACGGGGCATGGACCTCGCGGCCATCGGATGGGCCGCCGAAGCGCTGGTGGAGCGCGTGCTCTTCCTCCGCCAGGATCCCGATCGCGATGTCGAGCCGCCCGATGAGCGCGTCGAGCTCCGGACCGAGAAGGCGCCCCCAGTGATCGCGGACGTAGCGCAACTGCCCAGCGAGCGAGGTCGGTGCCTGCCGCGCCGGCATCCGTAGCAGCTCGACGAGGGATGCTTGCGTCCCGTCTCCGACATCGAGCGGCTCGCCTTCGGCGAAGACCTCCTCGAGGCCCGCGATCGCATCGTCGTAGCGCGTCCCCTCGCCGAGGATCCGGTCGTCGACGAGCTCGCGGAGCGGTCCGATCGCCGGGTTCTCGTTGCTCACCCTCGTGAGCAGCAGCTCCTCGAGCTGCACACTGCGCGGTTCCGGTTCCGGGCCGGGGGCCGGGAACGCCGCCCCGAATCGATCGAGCAGCCGATCGAGCTCCTCATGCAGGCGCCGGCGGATGTCGCGCATCGCCGTCGCCATGTTCGGCTCCCCACGCGCAGCCTGGCGGGCGATGAGCAGATGGCCGATCTCGTGGAGCAGGCCGAGCGCCCCGATCTCGCCAGCCGTGACGCCCGGTGCTTCCGGCGGTCGCGCGGCGTTCATCCGCTGAGCGACGACACGGATCGCGGCGAGGTCGGCGACGGCCAGGTCACCGCGGATCCCGAGGAGCGTGTCGTCGATGTCGTAGCGCTCGCGGGCGGTCCTGCGGACGTGGAAGTCGCGCGAACCGTGGAGGTCCAGGCCCGCGGCGGCGTCCATCGGCGAAGGATGGCACGCCCCGGTCCGCGACGTCAGACGGCGGACACCTCAGTCGGCCGCTCCGCGGCGACGTGCTCGATCGCTCGCCGAAGGAGTTCCAACCCGGCCGGGTCGAACTCGTACGACCACTGGCGGATGCGGTCCTGATCGTGCATCTGGCGGTCGAGGCCCGCGGCGAGCGCCTCGCGCGACATGAGGATGAGGTCCGCGGTCTCGTCGACGATGCGCAGCCCGTCGGTCTCGCCGATCAGCGCCGGCACGATCTCGACACCGGACGTGCCCGAGAGCTGGAGCGTCTCGAGGATGTTCTCGGCGCCGCGCTCGTTCGCGCAGACGAGACCGACGCGCGACCCCGGCCGAAGCCCGGCGATCTCGTGCACGAGCTCGAGGTAGCCCGGGCCGACGAGCATCGCGACGACCGGGAGTCGGCCCGCGGCGAGGACCTGGGCCTCGTCTGCGTGGAACGTCGTCGTGGCGACGAGGTCGTAGTGGAACTTGTCGAGGCGTTCCGGCAGGTCATCGATCAGGGCGCCCTCGGCCTCGATCATGCCGGGGAACGCATCGACCAGCCGTTCCGCGTCGTAGCCGGCATCTGCGTTGGTGCATTCGGCGAACAGGACTCGGACGAGGGGCCCGGGCCGCTTGCGCTCCGTCGCCGCGGCGAACGTCGCGGCGGCGACCTCATCGGCCGTGAACCCCGCGTGCGCAGCCCGCCGAAGGAGCTCGGCCACGATGCCTGCGAGCGCTTCGTTCCCGCGACGCTGCGGCGGCCGGTCGGCGACATGGGTACCGGCCCCGTGCCGGCTCGTGACGTAGCCGCCATCCGCCAGCCTGCGGTAGACCGCGCGGATGGTGTTCGGGTTGACCCGGAGCGCGGCACCGAGCTCGCGGACCGGTGGGAGCCGCGAGCCGGGGAGCAGGCGGCCCGAGTCGATCTGGTAGGCGAGTTGCCAGAAGATCTGCGTCGAGATCGGCACGTCCGAGTCGCGCTCGACGTCGAGACCGCCCCCGGCAGCGACTGCGGCGGCGATCGGCGACTGACTCGTCGGTTCGATTGACATAGCGAGGTAGTCCAAATATCCTCGGTGGCCAGACGACTATAGCAATCCGGACCCCTGTCAGCCCGTGGCGCGCAGGCCGCGGGCTGACGGATTCCCGGGACCGGGACGGGCGGGAAGCGGTGCTCCCACCGCATCCAGCGCCAGGTCGGTGAGCTGGACTCCATCGCCCGTCGCGCCCTCGACGAGCCGGAGATCGTCGAGCAGCCGGAGCTCGAGCTCGCTCCCGGCAAGCGCGTCGATCAGCCGGGCCGCGCGGATGGCAGCGCGAAGCGCGCTCGCGGTCTCGACGCGATCCGGCACGTCCCAGAACCAACTGCAGCTCGCGAACATCGCGAGTCGCCAGCGCTGCGCATCCATGAGATCGATGAGCACGCGTTCATCTGGGTCAGACATGGCGCCCAGCACCTCCGATGCGAACGCCTCGCGCGACATCGCGCCGATCACGACATCGACGTAGGCTTCGCGCGCGATCCAGGGGTCGGGCGCCCCGGGTAGGCCCGCGGCGAGCCGCTCGGTCGCGGTATCGACCCCTCCAGCCAGTCGGTCGAACGCAGCGCGGAGCGGCGTCTTCCACGAACCATCGGCGACGCACGGGCAATCCGTCAGCCATCGCGCGATCCCGTGATGGCAGCTCCAAGACGTCCGCTCGCGCAATCCGGCCGCCGGGAGGCCGCCGACCTCCGCGGCCGCGATGGCGTCGGCCAACGGTGGGGTCGCGTATGGTGGATCGACCCGAGCCGTCGAGCCGACGAGCCGAGCCAGGAACCGTTCCCGGAACGGCTGGTGGTGTCCATAGAGCTCACCGTCTGTCGCGATGACGACGAGCCCGCCCGCACCATCGTCTGCGGCGAACGGCGGCATCAGGCGCTCCCGGATGAACGCGTCGGCGTCGACGGTCGATGACGGATCGAACGAGATCGCTGTCGACAGCCCGGCGTCATAGGGGACCGCCACGATCGACGCACCGCCACCGAGATCGACCCTGACCGGCCGACGGGTGTCGATCGAGGGGCCACCGTCGACCTGCCACGGGGCGAGGATCGTGTGGGTGATGCCGGCGTCCACCAGGAGCCGGAGCGTGTCCAGGTCCACGGCGGTCTCGGGCAGCCACATGCCGGTCGCGCGACGCCCGAAACGGACCTCGAAATCGCGCAACCCCCAGCGGATCTCGGTCCGGCGATCGGCGGCACTCGCCAGCGGGAGGATGGCGTGGTGGAACGGCTGCGCCATCGCGTTGACGCCTCGGTCGCCATCCACGAAACCGCGGTACGCGACCGGGTCACCGTCCTGGAGCCAGCCCGCGAGGGTCGGGCCAACGTCCCACGACATCGCCGCGAGGTTGCCGAGCTCGGCGTTGGGTCGGTAGCAGTCGGCGCTGATCCGCTCGTTCCAGTCGTGCGCGGGCGCGGCCGTCGGATCGCGCGGCATCGTGCCCGTGAACGGGTCGAGCCGCGGCGGTTGGTAGAAGTGACCATGGACGACGAGGGACGGACGGCTCATCGATCCGGCGCCGTCGTCTCCACCGCGTTGACGATGGTCCGCGACCACCGCTCACCGCGGCGCAGCGTCACTGGCCACGAGAGGAGCAACGCGCTGCCCTGATACACGCGCTCGAAGCCATCCTCGGAGTTCGATACGGTCTCGATCGGCGCCCACCAGGCGTCGGCGGCAGTCGTCGATGACGTCACGCCGATCCCGATGTAGTCGTTCCCCTGGGCGATCGCGTCGATGCCGTTCGCCGACCCATGCCCGTCATGGGGGGTCCGTGTCCCGCCGACCTCCCACCAGGCGGCCGGGTTTCCGCCACCGCCGAGCATCGTCAACGCCCACTCGACGCCGAGTCGCGCCACGACGTCCGGCCCGCCACGATGCTCGAGGTCGACGGTCAGCGTCAGCGTCGGCGCATCGCGCTCACCGCCGATCTCGATGGTCTTGGTCGCCCGCACGTCCGCGTCGGCGATCGTGGTCTCGCGACGAGCAACGAGATGTCCGGTCTCCAACTCCTCGATGTCGAACGCGCCATCGACCAGGTCGCCGATGTCGCTCACCTGCACCGCAGCCCACGCCTCAGGAGTCGTGCCGTCCGGCAGGACCCGGATCAGGCCCGAGCGACGCTCGTATAGGTCGTAGACGAGCAGATCGGCCAGCCCGGGCTCCTTGGTCTTGATGGTGTCGTGGATCGATACCGGGGCATCGCCTTCATCACCGGCCCTGCGGCGACTGGCGTCCTTCTTCGCGATCGCACGCAGCTTCTGGTGATAGGCCTCCGGTCGACGCCGCATCACCGCAGTCAACGCGTGCCGGACGGAGCGGATATCCCACGAGCCGATCCCCGCTCCCTCCGCGAGGTCGACGACGACGACCTGTCCGTCGTCCGCCAGGCGGACCTCATCGACGCCGTCCATGTCCGTGTCGCGCCGCTCGGCGCTGACCCGCGATCCGGCCGCCGCCTCCGCGAGGTCCTCCGCCGCGATGACGTGCTCCCAGGTGGCAAGTCGCATGTGACTGATGTAGATGCCACCGAACAACCCGTGCCAGTACACGTCGTTCGATTGGCATTGGTAGAGGTGCGTCAGCGCCTCGTCGCGCGCTGGCCCATCGGGCATCGCCACGACCAGACCGGAGACGGCCAGCATCCGCTTGTGGAGATCGTTCACCTCGCGGTACTTGACCTGGAAGTTGCGCCACGACGCGCCTCGCAGCCAGCGGGCCTCGGGCAAGTGCTGATCCTGCGCCCGGTGAAGGACGGCCTCGAACTCGACGCCCTCGTCTGCCGGTAGCGCCCACGCGCCCATCTCGACGTACGAACCCGTCGGGATGTAGACCCGGCCGATCGGAGCGTGGTCTCCGAGCCAGGCCGACGGTGTCGTCGTCGTCAGCCAGTCGCCGTTCTCTTCCAGTGCGGTGAAGAACCGCTCGACCCACTGGCGCTCGCCCCAGCAATGCTCCCACGTCGTCGGCCACCCGCCGAACTTCTCGCCGTCGTCGCCCATCACCCCGAGCCGGTCGCCCACCTCGGTCGCGTGGGTCCGCAGGTAGGCGATGACGTCCTCGACATCACGGAACGGGATCCGGTAGCGGAGGCCTTGCTCGGTGCCGAAGACCTCGATCCGCTCACCCTGGTCCTCGGTCGTGTACGGGCCCCAGAGTCTGTCTTCGGGGATCGTCGCGGCGCGGAAATGGGCGTCGTCGAGGATCGTCCACTCGTACCCGGCCGCGACCAGCGACGTGGGGAGGTCCGGCTCCCAGACCCGCTCGGCGAGCCAGGCCCCGCGTGGCCGGTGCCCGAAGATCGTCTCCACCGCCTCCGCCATCCGGCGGAGCTGGCCGATCCTGTCGCGCTCCGGTAGCGCCGCGAGCACGGGCTCGTAGTAGGCGCCGCCGAGCATCTCGACCTGGTCGCGTTCGACGAGCGCGCGGAGGCGATGGACCGTGTCGGCTCGCTCGGCGAGCAGCCAGTCGAGCAACGGCCCGGTGTAGTGCAGCGACAGCGTGATCGTCGGGTGCCGCTCGAGCGCATCGACCATCGGCGCGTAGGCCTTCTCGAAGACATCCGCGAAGACCCAGCCGAAGTTGCCGACCGGTTGATGGTTGTGGAGGGCGAGCGCAAGCGAGATGCGCGGCGGCACGACCCTCAGCCGGCCTCGGTGACCAGTGGCTCGAGCGGCGCCGCGGCGACCTCGATGCCGGCGGCCGGCAGATACAGCTGCTCGGTGTACTCCTGGAGCATCCGCGTCGTCGAAAAATCCCACAGCGACGACGCCATCGCGTGGCGCATCACCTCGACCCACTTGCGCGGAACGCCGTCCTTGTCGCGGTCGTAGTACGTCGGCACGAGCTCCTGTTCGAGCAGTCGGTAGAGGTCTTCGGCGTCCGACCAGTCCTGCGCCGCCTCGTCGGGGTTCTGCTCGCGACCGCCGATCGCCCAGCCGTTGTCGCCCTCGTAGCCCTCGTCCCACCAGCCGTCGAGGACGCTGATGTTCGGGACGCCGTTCTGCGCGGCCTTCATCCCCGACGTCCCGGACGCCTCGAGCGGTCGCCGCGGGTTGTTCAGCCACACGTCCACGCCCTGGACGAGGAAGCGGCCGACCCGCATGTCGTAGTCCTCCAGGATAAAGACGCGACCGCGCAATCGCGGCGAGCGCGAGTGCTGGAAGATCTCCTGGATGACGCGCTGACCGGGCCGGTCGGCGGGGTGAGCCTTGCCAGCGAAGATGACCTGCACGGGTCGGTCGGCGTGCCACAGCAGCCGAGCCAGCCGGTCCATGTCGGTGAACAGCAGACCGGCTCGCTTGTATGTCGCGAATCGTCGGGCGAAGCCGATCGTCAGCACGCCTGGGTCGAGGATGGTCTCGACCTCGGCAAGGACCGCGGGCGATTCGCCGTGGCGAGCGAGCTGGCTGCGCAGGCGACCGTGGACGAAGATCGCCAGCTCACGCTTCTGACGCAGGTGCGCCTCCCAGAGCTCGTCGCCGGGGATCTTCGGGAGACGCTCCCAGAAGTGGTCCTGGCGCGACCCCGCATCGAGACGAGCGAGGTCGGCGTCGAGATGGCGTGCCAGCAGCTCGTCGACCGGCTGGCCGACCCATGTGGGGTCGTGGACGCCGTTCGTCACCGCCGCGATGCCGTCGTTCTTGATGCTGTTCCACGTCGCGTTCGCGGTCGCCGCATGGAGCTTGCTGACGGCATTCGCGCCGTGCGTCAGGCGAAGGCTGAATGCCGTCATGTCGAACTGACCGCGGTCCCCGTCCGTGCCGAGACCAAGCTCGAGCACCTTCTCGACCGGCACGCCGCCGGCGTCGAGGAGCGGGCCGGCCACGCGGCGCACGAGGTCGGCCTCGAAGCGCTCGTTGCCGGCGGAGACCGGGGTATGGATGGTGAACACGGCGTTCCGCTTCACCTCGGCCCAGGCGTCGCCGAGCGTCTTGCCGGCGGCGACGAACTCGCGGGCTCGCTCGGCAAGGAGGAACGCTGAGTGACCCTCGTTCAGGTGCCACACCGCCGGTTCGACGCCGAGCGCGCGCAGCGCGCGGACGCCACCGATGCCGAGGACGAGCTCCTGGTGGAGGCGCATCTCGCGCCCTCGGACATAGAGGATGTTCGTGATCGGCCGGTCCTCGACCGCGTTGTCGACGATGTCGGTATCGAGAAGGAGGACCGGCACGCGACCGACCTGTACCAGCCAGACCGCGACGGCCACCCGTCGGCCGGGCAGATGCAGGTCGACGGTGAGCGGCAGCCCCTCGGCATCTTGGACCCGGGATAGCGGCAGCCGACTGAGGTCGTAGTCGGGGTAGGCGTGCTCCTGGTGCCCGTCGGCGTCGATGGTCTGGCGAAAGTAGCCCTTGCGGTAGAGCAACCCGACGCCGACGAACGGGAGGGCCATGTCGCTGGCCGACTTCATGTGGTCGCCGGCGAGGACGCCGAGGCCGCCCGAATAGATGCCGAGCGACTCGTGGATCCCGTACTCGGCGCAGAAGTAGGCGATCTGGCCCTCGATCTTGTCGCCGTACTTGCGCTGGAACCAATGACCCGCGCCGTTCGCCATGTACCGGTCGAACTCGGCGAGGACGTCCTGGTATTCGGCGAGGAACTTCTCGTCCTCGAGCAGTCGCCCCCAGTCGGTCGGCCCGCTGATGACCGGGATCGGGTTGCGGTAGCGGTTCCAGGCTGTCCGGTCGATCAGGCTCCAGAGGTTCCGCGTCCGCGGGTCCCAGGCCCAGTGCAGGTTGTATGCGAGGCGCCTCAGGCCCTCGAGCCGCGGCGGCAGTGGGAACGATGCGGCCGGGATGGAGGGGACGGAGACGAGGTCCATGGCGGCGCATCATACCGGGTCGCTTCTCCACGTGAACCGGTTTAGTCGCACGAGACCGGCGCGCCCGCGATGCCGCCGACTACCATGCCGCGCGTGGGTCTGCGAGTCGCCTTCCTGTCGTCCGAGTGCGAGCCGTGGGCCAAGACGGGTGGCCTTGCAGATGTCGTCGACGCGCTCGCGCGGGCCGTCGGCGGGCTCGGCGACGACAGCATCGATGGACCCGTCGACGTCTTCCTGCCGCGCTATCGCGGGGTGCCGGAACCACGACCCGAGGCGGTCCTCTCGGAGCGGACGCTCGCCGTCCCGGATCCGCGAGCCCGCACAGGATCAAGCGAGGTCGGCCTCATCGACGTCCAGGCGGACGGCTACCGGCTCCGTCTCATCGACCATCCGGCCGCATTCGACCGAGCCGGGTTCTACGGCGACGCAGCAGGCGATTACAAGGACAACGCGTGGCGGTTCGGGCTGTACGTGCGGGCCGCGCTGGAGACGCTGCGGACCGAGGACACGCCCGTCGACGTCATCCATGCGCACGACTGGCAGGCCGGACCGGCCGGCATCTTCCGTCGCGGCGCGTATGCGGACGACCCGGTCATCGCCCGAGCCGCGATAGTCACGACACTCCACAACCTCGCGTACCACGGCTGGACGTGGAACGCTGACCTGCCCCAGCTCGGGCTCCGTCCGGGCGATGGCGCGCCGGGTCAGAACGTGGACGGGGTGGATCTGCTCGCGGCCGGGATCGAGGCGGCGGAGATCGTGAACACCGTCTCACCGACCTACGCACGCGAGGCGCTGACGCCGGAGTTCGGGATGGGCGTCGATGGCTTGCTGCGCTCGAAGGGCGATCGGTTCTTCGGCATCCTCAACGGGCTCGACAACAGCGTGTGGGACCCGGCGCACGACGCCGCGCTCGCGGCACCGTTCTCGCGCGCGGACCCATCGGGAAAGGCCGCTTGCCGTGCCGACCTGCTGGCGAGGAACGGGATGGATCCGGCCGACGCTGGACCAGTCATCGGGATGATCGGCCGCCTCGATCCGCAGAAGGGGTTCGATCTGCTGGCGGAAGCAGCACCGGACCTGCTGCGCCGAGGCGCGCGCCTGATCGTCCAGGGGGCCGGCCACGCGGAGTTGGCCGATCCGTTCCGCGAGCTCGCGGCGGCGTCGCCCGACAAGGTGGCGCTCATCGAGCGGTTCGATCGCGACATGGCACGGCGGATCTACGCGGGCTCCGACTTCTTCGCGATGCCGTCGCGCTTCGAGCCGTCCGGTCAGGGCCAGATGATCGCGATGCGGTATGGAACGCCACCGATCGTCCGACGGACCGGCGGCCTGGCGGACACGGTCGTCGATGTGACGAGGCAGCCGGGCTCCGGCACCGGTTTCGTCTTCGACGAGGCGACGCCGGCAGCGCTGCTCGAGGCGTGCGACCGCGCCTTCGCGCTGCGCGCGAAGGGCGGGATGGTGTGGGACCGCCTGGTCGACCGGGTCATGGCTGCGGACTTCGACTGGTCGACGGGACCGGCGCCGCGGTACGTTGAGGCGTATCGGCGGGCGGTCGCGATCCGCCGCGGAAGCGCCTAGCCGAGGACGGCGGGCTCAGGCCGGCCCGAGCGCCCCGAGGAAACATGCGACCGTTTCCCGTGGGTGCGTGCGCTGGGGCGAGTGCGGTGCTCCCGCGATCGTCAGGACGTGGTCGCTCCCGATGATCTTCGCGAAGGCGGCAGCGGCGTCATCGTCGACATAGCCACCCGTCGCTGGGTCGCCACGGACGAGCCAAACATCGAGCCCCGTCGCCGCCGGATCGCGAAGGTCGGCCAGCCCGCCGTCCCAGTCGCCATTGTCCAGAAGGACGGCTCTCGCGGCCTCCAAGTCGAGCTCCATCACGGCTTCTGCCTTCGCCTGCACGTCCCGGTCGGTCCAGCCAGGTTCCGCCGCTCGAACTGCAGCAAGGGCGTCGGCGAGCAACACCGCCGGCTGCTGGCTCGGATCACTCGCCTCGAGCGAGATACGTCCGAAGGGCAGCACCGGTGGATCGAGCAGCACCGTCGTCGCCGGCCTGATGCCCGCCACGGGGAGGGCGGCACTCGTGACCGCGCCCCAGCTATGGCCCACGACCTGGAGCTCCGTGCGGTCGAGGCCGGCTGCGCGGATGAAGGCGGCGATGTCGGCTGCGTTGTCGCGGAACCGATGATGGCCCTGCCAATGACCGGTCCGGCCGTGGCCGGCCTGATCGAGGGCGATCACCCGTCGACCCGTCACAGCGAGCGCGGGACCCAGCCGCCACCACACGGCCGCGGATGACGTGACGCCGTGGATCAGCAGCAGGGGCCGAGCATCGGCCGCTCCCCAGACCAAAGTCGACCACGGGATACCAGCCGCCTCAACGCTGATCCGAGCGCCCGGGACCGGCGCGTCCAGGGCTGCCGCGACAGCGTCGGGCAGGATCGTCAGTGTCACCCCTCGAACCTAGCACGCTCGGCGGTCTGCTCGCCTGCACGTTCTACGGCTGCGTGGTCTACTGCGCAAGCTGTGTCCGTCCTGAGCGATGACCGCTACCGCGTCCCTCTCGCCGTCCTCGCGCTGGCGTGCATCTGTGGTTTCGTCGCGGTCTCGATGCTGGTGTTCGCGGGCCTGACGTCCACTGTCGACACGAGCGGCCTCGTCGCGTTGAGCCGGTTCCACGGCACGCCGCTCGATCCGGCGTTCGTCGCGATCTCCGAGCTCGGCGTCGCCGACATCCTTGCCTTCTTCTCGATGATCACGGCCGGGTTCGTGTGGGCCGCCGGCGCGCGCCGCGCGGCGGTCTACATCGCGGTGGGCTACGTCGCGGCCGCGGTCGTGAGCGACGCGATCAAGGCAGTCCTGCCGCTCGCCCGACCGTCGGTCACGTATCAGATCCCGCTCAAGATGTCCGAGACCGAAGACCTGTTGTGGATCGGCCTCGCGATCCTCCTTGTCATCGTGTTCTGGCGGACGCGCTGGCGCTGGGGCGCCGTGATCGGCGCAGCGTTGTTCGCGATCGCCCTGCTCTGGGATCCGACGCCGCTTTCGACGCCGGGCATGGACTCGTACCCGAGTGGCCACGCGCTTCGGTCGATCGTCCTCGTCGCGAGCGTGCTGTTCGCGCTGCCGGTCCGCATCTCACGCAAGGCGACTGCTGCGCTCGTCACGGTGGTGATCCTCATCGGCGTTTCCAGGGTCTACCTCGGCGAACACCATCCGAGTGATGTCATCGCCGGGTGGTTGCTCGGGTTCGCCCTGATCGCGGCGCTCACGCTCGTGCCGTTCTTCCGGTCGCCGGAGGAGGCGACGCGCCTGGAGGCGGTCCGAAGCAAGCCGGCCCCCGAACCGGCCCCGGCGCGTTCGACCGTGTCTCGCACGAAGTCTCGGGTCGGGCTGGGAGCCTGAGCCGCCCGCGCCATCGCCCGAGTACGATGGCGAGGCCCAGTGCCACGCGGAGGACCGTCGCCCCATGGCCAACCAGTTCGTCGTCCAGCTCAAGAACGAACCGGGCGCGATGGCGAACCTCGCCGAGGCGCTCGCTGCTCGTGGCGTCGACCTTCGCGCGATCGGCGGCGGCAGCATCGGTGACTCGGGTCACGTGATCATGACGACGGCCGACGACGACACGACGAAAGCCGTGCTCGACGAGATGGGCTACGTCTACATCGAGGGGGAGTCCCTCGTGACCGAGGTCGACGACCGGCCTGGTGGGATGGCTCGGCTGTCTCGAGCCCTCGCCGACGCCGGGGTCAACATCCACGGGCACCTGTTCCTCGGGCGCTGGGGGGATCGCGCGATGTTCGCCTTCGTCGTCGATAAGCCCGACGTCGCGCGGCCGATCCTCGAGCGCAAGGGCTGAACCGGGCGAACGTCCGATGGCAGAGCGGCGCCGCTGGGACACCGATGAACGGCTCGTCGGCGTCGCGGATGCCGGTGGAGCGACCGACGACGTCGCTCGGTTGCTGACGATGACGAGGGAACCGGGCTGGGTCACAGAGGACGCGCTCGCCCACCTCGGCCCCTCATGCGCGAGAGCCGCGGGCGGGCTGGCCATCGAGATCGAGCGGATGGAGGTCGTCGACGCCGTCCTCGAGATCGATCTGCGGCCAGCGCGAGGCGACGGTCGTCGACCGCCGCGTGTGGATGCCTACGGGCTGATCGGCGCGTTCGCAGAAGGAGCCACCTACGTC
>DASSZA010000198.1:0-7069 GCA_035703005.1 Candidatus Limnocylindrales bacterium
CAAGTCGACCCTTGTCGCGGCGCTGATCGCGATCGCGCGCAAAGCCGGTCGAGCCGTGGCGGTCGTGGCCGTCGATCCGTCTTCGCCGATCACCGGCGGCGCGCTGCTCGGCGACCGCGTCCGGATGCAGTCGTACGCCGACGACCGCGACGTCTTCATCCGGTCGATGGCGTCGCGCGGGCACGCCGGCGGACTCGCGTCGACGACGACCGCCGCTGCGGCGGTCCTCGACGCGTCGGGTTTCGACCTCGTGCTGATCGAGACCGTCGGGACGGGGCAGAGCGAGGTCGAGGTCGCCGCGGCGGCTGACACGACCGTCGTCCTCGAGGCGCCCGAGATGGGCGACGAGGTCCAGGCGATCAAGGCCGGCCTGCTCGAGGTTGCCGACCTCGTCGTCGTCAACAAGGGCGACAAGCCAGGCGCGCTGCGGACGGCGGCCCAGCTCCGCGCGATGCTCGTGCCGACCGTGGGGCGCGGCGATGCCACCGCGGGGAGACCGGCACCCAAGCGCCCCGAGGTGCTCGTCACGACCGCGACGTCGGGGGAGGGCGTCCCGGAGCTACTGGCAGCGCTAGATCGGCACCGGGCGGCAGCCCATGCCGGGGAGGCCACCGAAGCGCGTCGGGCACGCGCGCTCGCCCAGATCCGCGCGGTGATGGCCGATCGACTCGCCGACCGACTGCGCGAGCCCTTGCTCGCCACGGTGGCGGATTCGGTGATCGACGACGTCGCCGAGCATCGGCTCGATCCATATGCAGCCGCCGACCGACTCCTCGAGGCGATCGGTCAGGCGGAGGCGTGACCAGGACATCGCCTGGCATCCGCCCACCGCTGTTCAGCCGGGCATTCGTCCTCCTGTGGATCGCGGCGTTCGCGTTCTTCACGGCCGGGAACACCGTCTTGCCGGTCTCATCGAGATTCGCGGCCGGCCCGCTCGGCGCCGACTCGACTGGGGTCGGCATCGCGATCGGTGTCTTCTCCGTAGCGGCACTGGCGTTGCGGCCGGTCGTCGGATGGGCGTCGGACCGCTTCGGCCGGCGACCGCTGCTGATCCTCGGCGGTTCGCTCACGGTCGCGGCCCTCGTGCTGCACCTGTTCGTGACGACGCTGCCGATGTTCATCGTGGCCCGTGCCATCTTCGGCGTCGGCGATGCCTTCTTTTTCGTGTCCGCGATCGCGGCGATCAGCGATCTGGCGCCGCCGGAACGCCGGGGTGAGGCGCTCAATGTCGGGTCGCTGGCGGTGTATCTCGGTCTCGCCTTCGGGCCGTTCCTGGGCGAGACCATCCTCGCGGCGCGCGACTACACGGCCGTGTGGATAGCGGCAACCGTGATGGCGGCGGCGACGACGGTGATCAGCCTTTTCGTCCCGGAGACCGCACCGGTCGCCCTCCGCCCGAAGGATCCCGGTGGACAGCCGCAGCGCAGCCCGTTGATCCACCGCGCTGGGCTGCTGCCGGGCTCGCTGCTGCTTGCCGGCACCTGGGGCATGGCCGGCTTCCTTGCGTTCGTCCCGCTGTATCTGGAGAGCGTCGGGATAGGCGCGGCGGGGCCGGTCCTCGCGGAGTACGCGCTGATCGTCGTGTCGCTGCGGATCGTGTTCGTTCGGCTCCCGGACCAAGTGGGAGCGGTACCGCTGTCCGCCTTCGCGCTCGTGGGGTCGGCGCTTGGGATGGCGATCCTGGGGATCGTGCGGGACCCGGTCGGCGTCTACCTGGGCACCGCCGTGTTCGCGTCCGGGATCGCGTTCCTCTTCCCGGCATTGCTCGCCGTCGCGGTGTCGCGCGTCGACGAGAACGAGCGTGGCAGTGTCGTTGGGACGACGACCGCGTTCGTCGATCTGTCCTTCGGCATCTCGCCCGCGGTCCTCGGCTTCCTCGCGGGTTCGATCGGGCTTGGGGGCGCCTGGATCGTGTCAGCGTTCATCGCAGCTCTGGGCGCGGGCGTCCTCGCCGTACGGCGCGATTCGCTCGTTCACCGGCCGGAGCCGGCGTGACGGCGCGCTACCCTAGCCCGCGATGACGATCGAACGGGTCTTCGTGGCGGGCGCGGGCCTCATGGGTCACGGCATCGCCCAGGTCCATGCCGCGATCGGCAAGCAGGTGACGGTCTACGAGCCCGATCTCGAACGCGCCGACGCCGGACGCGCGCGAATCGCCGGGAACCTCGAGCGGTCCGTGGCCAAGGGTCGCCTGGAGTCCGGCGAACGCGATGTGATCCTCGCGCGGCTGACGGCAACCTCCGATCCCGCCACCGTCGCCGATGCAGACCTCGTCATCGAAGCTGTCTTCGAGGATCTCCGCGTCAAGACCGCGCTGTGGCGCGAACTCGACGGGCTCGCGCAGCCGTCGGCGATCTTCGCCACCAACACGAGCTCGATCGCGATCCGTCGACTGGCCGACGCGGTCTCCGGCGAGCGGCGGCAGCGCTTCGTCGGGATGCATTTCTTCAGCCCGGTTCCGGTGATGCCGCTGGTCGAGCTGATCCGGTCCGCCGATACGACCGACGAGACGGTCGAGGCGATCCGCGGCCTCTCGGAAGAGCTCGGGAAGAAGGTCATCGAATCGGCCGATCGTCCGGGGTTCATCGTCAATCGGATCCTCATCCCGTTCCTCGCCGAGGCGATGCGTGCGTTCGAGCAAGGGGTCGGCACCGCCGAGGACATCGATACCGGCGCGCGCATCGGTTTGAACCATCCCATGGGGCCGCTCGAGCTGGCCGACTTCATCGGGCTCGACGTGGTGCTCGGGATCATGCGGGTCCTGGAGGACGGGCTCGGCCTCGAACACATGCGCCCGCCGCAGGTACTGGTCGACCTCGTCGATGCCGGACATCTCGGGCAGAAGACCGGTCAGGGCTTCTACACGTATCCGAGGGACGACGGCTGATGGTCGCGGCCGTTCCTGCCCTCGGCGAGGAGGAGCGGCTGCTCCAGGCGACCGCGCGCGAGTTCGCGCAGCGCGAGGTCGCCCCGAGTGCGATCGCGCGCGACGAGGAGGAGCGGTTCGACCGGTCGATCTTCGAGGGCATGGCTTCGCTCGGATTGGCGGGCGCGCCGTTCCCGACATCGATCGGCGGGGCTGGGTTCTCATACCTCGCGTGGACGCTCGTCATGGAGGAGCTCGGCGCGGCGGACATGGCGTCCGCCGTGACCCTCAGCGTCCACATCCTGTCGCAGTACCCGGTCGTGACCTGGGGGACGGACGAGCAGAAGGCGCGCTGGCTCCCCGCGATGCTGTCCGGGGACGCTTTGGGGGCCTTCGCTTTGACGGAGCCGCATGCCGGATCGGACGCGTCGACCATCCGGACGCGCGCCGAGCGTTCTGGCGACGGCGCGTCCTACCGGTTGTCCGGGACAAAGATCTGGATCTCGAACGCGCCCGAGGCGGACCGATACCTGGTGTTCGCGACCGTCGACCCGGCGGCGGGATCGAAGGGCATCGCCGCGTTCCTCGTCGAGAAGGGGATGCCCGGGTTCCGGTTCGGAGCCCACGAGAAGAAGATGGGCATCCGGTCCTGTCCGGCCGCGGAACTGATCTTCGACGGCTGCGAGGTGTCGGCCGAGAACCGGCTAGGCGAGGAGGGCGAGGGCTACAGGATCGCGCTCTCGGCGCTCGGGGAGGGGCGGATCTCGATCGCTGCAGCGTGTGTCGGGTTGGCGCGGTCCGGGCTGGAAGCCGCCGCCCGATACCTCGGCGAGCGCAAGGCATTCGGCGGGCCGCTGGCCGACCAGCAGGGGCTCCGCTTCATGCTCGCCGAGATGGCACGGGACGTGGCGGCGGCACGCGCCCTCACCCGGGAAGCTGCGGCCGCGAAGGACCGCGGCGAGCCATTGGCCGAGGTGTCGTCGATCGCGAAGTGGACCGCTTCCGATGTCGCGATGCGCGTCACGACCGACGCGGTGCAGCTGTTCGGGGCGAGTGGGTACTCGCGGGAGACGGGCGTCGAACGGCTGATGCGCGACGCGAAGGGTGCCCAGATCTACGAGGGTACGAACCAGATCCACCGCGAGATCGTCGCTGGCGAGGTGCTGAAGCGGGCGAAGGGCGGCTAACGACGCGTCTCCTGAGCCGAGCGGGCATCCGTTCGGTCGAGCGTGGCCATTGGTGCACCACCCGCACGTTAGGCCGAGACTCGTCGCGGCAGACGGCTCAGCCCGGAGCGCGACGGCGATCTGTCTGCGAGTCGCCGCGTGTGGCCCGCTTCGTCACTCGCCTGACCGCCACCGCGCCTGATCCAAGGTGCGCACCCTGCACATTTGGCATCACGGTCGCCGCGTCGATGCGACCCTGCGGGTCGCGTAACCAGCGACGCATCGCCGTGGCATCAGCGGGCAGCTTCAGTCTCAGGACCGTCGCATGATCGGCCATCGCTCGGCGGTTCGAGCGACCCGGCGCCACGACCAACCACGTGGACACCGCGACCGGTCGCCACCCACGTTTGCGAGCGATCTCGAGGGCGAGCCGGCGCTTCCGGTCGAGCGTTCCGAGCATCTCGTTGACGTCGATGATCTCGGTCTTGAGCTCCACCACCAACAAGACATGGCGCTGCGGGTGCCACGCGAGGATGTCGATGATCCCGCGCTCGCCATAGATCGAGAACGAAACCTCAGGCTCGGCGATCCAGCCCCCGAGATCGGCGAAGTAGCGAGCCATGACCTCATGCATCGCCGAATGCCGCGCACTCAACAGGCGAGGTAGGTCGCCTCCCTGCCACCGGATCGTCGCGTCCAGTCGCGCATCCAGGGCAGCCGCGACCGCTCGGATCTTTCCGAACGGGATCGATGCCAAGCGCCCACGCTCGATCCGCATCACGACCCACCGCGACACGCCAGCCCTGGCCGCCACATCCGACTGCCGCCAGCCCTTCCGGATACGGATCGCCCTCAGCATCGTTCCGATCCTCAGGTCGTCCATCCGGATGAGGATGCGGACGGTCGCTTACCTGCCGCTTATCGCGAGGGCTCGTCGTATCCTCGACATATGCATCAGCCCAACGGGGAGACCTTCATCGTCAGCGCCGCGCGCACGCCGATCGGCAAGTTCGGCGGGGCGTTGAGCGGCGTGCCGGCCACCACGCTCGGCGGCGTCGCGATCAGGGCAGCTGTCGAGCGTGCGGGGCTCGACCCGGCCAACGCACAGCTCGATGACGTGCTGATGGGCCAGGTCCTCCAGGCCGGATCAGGGCAGGCACCGGCGCGCCAGGCGGCCCTCAAGGCGGGCCTCCCCGACACGACCAGCGCGACGACCATCAACCGTGTCTGCGGTTCCGGGCTGAAGGCGATCATGCTGGCGGCCGCCGAGATCAAGGCCGGTGACGCCGACGTGGTCGTCGCCGGTGGGATGGAATCGATGAACGGCGCCCCCTACCTCCTCCCGGGCGCGCGCTTCGGCCTCCGGCTCGGCGACGCGAAGCTCATCGACTCGACCGTGGCCGACGGCCTGTGGTGCGCCATCGAGGATTGCCACATGGGCACGCACGCCGAGCGCGTCGCGATAAAGGACAAGGTCAGCCGCGCCGATCAGGACGCGTTCGCGCTGGCGAGCCACCAGCGCGCCATCGCCGCGATCGATGCCGGACGGTTCGACGCCGAGATGGCGCCCGTCACGATCACGGACTCGAAGGGTCGCGAGACCGTCGTCGACACCGACGAGAACCCGCGGCGGGACACGAACGCGGAGGCGCTCGCGAAGCTCAAGCCGGTATTCCCGCTGCCGACCGGCGAGGATCGCGGTGACGCGACGGAAGGCACCGTCACGGCCGGGAACGCGCCGGGCATCACTGACGGTGCCGCGGCGACGGTCGTCGCCAGCGAGCGAGCGGTCGAACGGCTCGGCCTGAAGCCGCTCGCGCGCATCGTCGGCTACGCCCAGGCGGAGGTCGCGCCGAAGTGGCTGTTCCTGGCCCCGGTCGAGGGCGTGAAGCGCCTCCTCGACCGCATCGAGCTCCCGATCGAGGCGTTCGATCTCATCGAGATCAACGAAGCCTTCGCGGCCCAGACGCTGGCCGATGGTCGCGAGCTCGGCTTCGACTGGGACAGGGTCAATGTCAACGGCGGGGCGATCGCCCTCGGCCATCCGATCGGGGCGAGTGGCGCGCGCATCGTGGCGACGCTCCTCCACGAGCTCGACCGTCGCGAGGGCCGCTACGGCCTCGCGACCCTGTGTCTCGGTGGCGGCGGGTCTGTCGCTGCCGCGTTCGAAAGGGTGGCCGCATGACGCAGACCGCGGAACCGACGACCACGGCGCCGACGCCGCGCGATGCGCCGACATTCCATCACTACATCGCCGGGGAGTGGTGCGACTCGACGAGCGGCGGGACGTTCGAGAGCCGCAACCCCGCGAACGGCGAGCTCATCGGGCGGTTCCAGCAGGGGACCAAGGCCGATGTGGCGATGGCCGTCAGCGCTGCGTGGGCCGCGCGGCCGATGTGGCAGCGCACCCCGGCACCGAAGCGCGGCGAGATCCTGTTCCGCTTCGCCCAGCTCATGGCCGACAACAAGGAGCGCCTCTCGCAGGCGATGACCCGCGAGATGGGAAAGGTCATCGCCGAGGCCCGCGGGGACGTCCAGGAAGGCATCGACATCGCGTTCCTGATGGCTGGCGAGGGACGCCGGATGCACGGCGACACCGTCCCATCGGAGCTTCCCGACAAGTGGGCCATGAGCATCCGCCAGCCGATCGGGTTCGCCGGGATCATCACCCCCTGGAACTTCCCGATGGCGATCCCGTGCTGGAAGATGATGCCCGCGCTCGTCGCCGGCAACACCGTCGTGTTCAAGCCCAGCTCCGACGCGCCGCTGTGCGCGACGCTGCTCGTGGAGCTCATGGACCAGGCGGGCTTTCCGGCCGGCGTCGTCAACCTCGTGACGGGCGCCGGCGGCGATATCGGCAACGCGATCATCGACAACCGGGACATCCGCGTCGTCTCGTTCACGGGCAGCTCCGAGACGGGCCGGCCGATCGGCGAGCGGGCGGGCCGCAGCCTCAAGCGCCTGAGCCTCGAGCTCGGCGGCAAGAACGCGGTCGTCGTGCTCAAGGACGCGGATCTCGACCTGGCGACCGACGGGA
>DASSZA010000070.1:0-6510 GCA_035703005.1 Candidatus Limnocylindrales bacterium
CCACGGGCTGCACATACACCTCGAAGTCGTGACTACGGTTCGAGGTGAAGGCGATCCTCGATCCGTCGGGCGACCACGACGGCGCGTAGCTGTCCCCGACCTCCTTGTCGTCGCCGACCGTGAACCGCGTCGGGGCGCTGCCATCGATGCCCGCGAGCCAGACATCGTAGTGGTCCGTTCCGCGTCGGTCTGACGTGAACGCGAGCCGCGTGCCGTCCGGCGAGATGGCCGGCTCGTAGTCGTTCGACTCCCCGGTCGTGACCGGTGTGATCACCTTCGTCGCCAGGTCGAGGCGGTGGATGTGGAACGTCCCTTCTCGATCGGAGTTGAAGAGGACGGCACTGCCGTCCGGTGTCCAGACCGCCGCCCAATCCGCGGCCGCGTCGTCGGTCAAGCGCTCGATCCCGGTCCCGTCGACGTTCATCAGGTAGAGGTCTGACGCGTCGCCGATCGTCTCCGAGAACACGAACCTGTTCCCATCCGGCGACCAGGCGGGCTGGAACGCAGCGTCCTCCGTCGCGATCGCGCGATCCCCGGACCCATCGGCAGCCATCACGTGGATCTGTGTGATCGGATCGGGATGGTCGCTGTCGGGGTTCGGCTGGTACGTGTAGGCGATCTCCCTGCCGTCCGGCGAGTAGCGCGGACCGAGTGCCTGGCCGGGGAGCACGGTGAGGCGTCGCTGGCCTGTTCCGTCGGCGGCCATCGCGTACAGCTGCGGCTGGATCGGCGGGAGGCCCGGGGGCAGGGCCTCAGCCCACACGTCGACGATCGGGTTCACGTACTGCGTGAACGCGATGAGGATCGCGACGGCCATCGCGAGCGGCAAAGCGAGTGGCCCGGCGGTCCGCCACGACTTCGGAGCGCCGTCGAGCAGTCGCGTACCTGCGGCGCGGATCGGTGCTCCGACCATCAGCATCCCGGAGGTGGCGAGCAGCAGATGCGTCGGGCTGAGCAGCGCTTCGACGCTGACCTCGAAGCCGAACAGCGTGTGCCACGCGAGATCGAGCACCCCGGCGACCGCGAACAGCACCGAACCCAGGAACGCGATCCGGTACGGCGGCGCGAGCGTGTCGCGGATCCCCACGCTCCGCGGCCGGCCCATGATCGCGGCCGCGCCAAGCACGACGCCGAACGACGCGGCCCCCGAGTAGAGGAACGCGTGCCAGGGTGTGAAGAACGTGTTGTCGACACGGCCATGCGCATGGGCCCAGAGGTCGACGTAGAAGCCGGCGACGAGCCAGACGGACAGAGCAGTCAAGATCCAGTCCATCCGGAGCGTCGTCTGGGACGCGAGTGGTCGTGCGGGGGCTTCGGTCGCCCCTGTCGTCGCCGTCGCTTGATCGACGGTCACATCCATCAGGACCAGTCTGGCACTGCTCCGTCAGGCATCCGCGCCGGGTGGCACGGTCGGCGCCTCATAGGGCGCCGGGGCGCCACCGTCCTCGGGAACATCCGAAGTGGATCGCGATCCTGCGACGTTGTCGGGAAGGGCACCAAGCTCCTCCGGATAGAGCTCGTGCATGGCGACGCTGATCGCGGCCGCGACCGGCAGACCAAGGAACGTGCCGACGACGCCGAACGCCGTCGACCCGACGACGACGGCGAACAACGCGACGAGCGGATGCAGATGGACCGCACGACCGAGGACCGCGGGCATGATCACGACGTCCTCGATCTGACGGAGCACGAAGAGGAACACGACCGCCGTGATCGCCAGCGTGGGGCCCCCGGTCGACAACGCGACGATGCCGACCACAGTACCCGCGATGAGGGGCCCGATGAACGTGATGACCTCGAGCAGACCCGTCATCACCCCAAGGGCCGCGGCATTCGGGAGGTGGAGGATAGGCCCGAGCACGATCGTCACGACGATCGACACGAAGACCACGAGGATCAGTTGTCCGCGGATCCACTGACCGACGACGCCGTGGGTCCGAGCCGCGATCTGCTGGACCCTCGGGCGGTCGTTGCGGTCGATGAAGCGCAACGCCGTGTTCCCGAATCGCTCGCCATCGAGCAACAGGAAGAAGGTGACGATCAGCGTCAGGACGATGTCCAAGAGGCCGTGGAGGAGCTGCTGGGCGGCGAGCAGGGCACCCTCGGGCGTCTGAAGGAACGCGTCGATGGCCGTCTGTGCCTGGAGGGCGATCTCCTCGACGGTGAAGGTGCGGTCGCCGATCGTGAGGCTGTCGGGACCCAGGATCTGATGGATCGCGGTCGTGAGGGCGTCAGGTCCGCTCCGGATGAGCAGCGAGGCCTCCCGCGATACCGGTCCGGCGAACGCGATCGCGATCGCCGCAAGGACGAGGAGTCCGGTCGCGTAGGCCGCGATCACGACGAGCAGGCGCGAGCGTCCGGTCCGTTTCTGAAGACTGTCGATGGCGGGGGAGAACGCATAGGCGATGATCGCGCCGACGACGAACGGCAGCATCACGGGCCGCGCGAACCAGAACAGCGCCGCCAGCGCCAGTGCCAGGAACACGACCCGCCGTGACGGGACCTGGAAGCGTGGATCCGTCGGCGGCGACGTCATGATCAGGCGCTACTCCGCGGCGGCATCGTCGCGCGGGCTTGCGGTCGTGACCGGCATGAGACCGGCGACGTCTTCGGGCTGTTGGCGGCTCAACAGCGCCGCGATCCACTGCGTGCGTTCGTTGTGCTGGAGCACGAGGACGACGAGCACCGTGATCGGCATCGACAGCAGCGCCCCGACCGGGCCGATCAGCCAGACCCAGAAGAAGAACATCGTGAAGACGACCCAGGTCGACAGGGAGAGAGCCCGCCCGGTCAATGTGGGCTCGAGCACGTTCTCGGCGATCAGGTTGAGTGCCGTCCCACCCACGACGAAGACCGTCGCGGCGAGGAGACCTGACTCTGCGAACGCAAGGATCGCCGGCGGGATCATCGCGAGGACGAGACCGAGGTACGGCACGAAGCTCAGGAAGAACGCAGCGACGGCCCACAGCAGCGCATCGTCGATGCCGAGGATCAGCATGAGCACGAGAAGTCCGAGGGCCGTCACGACGTTGATCCGGATCCGCACTACGAAATACGTGACGGCGGCCCGCGCGATCCCAGGGGTCTCGCGGAACACCGGACCCTCCCTGCCGATCCCACCGGCCACCAGGCGCGAGAGTCGCTGCCCGTCCAGGAGCAGGAGCGCCGCGACGATGACGGCGAAGATCAGGCTCTGGCCGACCTGGACCACGATCCGAACCACCGCCTTGAGCGCATCGGACAGGACATCCGGGGGCAGGATCCGGGCGAGCGCGCCGGCCGCACTCCGGGCGACCGCCGGGTCGGTGACATCCGGATAGCGGGACTGGAGCTGGGCTGAATAGGTGACCAGCCCTTCCGTGAGTGCCGTGGCACCCGCAAGCGCCAGGACGACGAGGCCGAGGCCGATCCCCAGGACGACGCCGATCGTCACGGTCAACGCGAGGGCGGGAGAGCGGCCGCGCTCCTCGAGCCATGTGAAGAGGGGTGCCGCGAGCGCGGCGAGGAACAGCCCGAGTCCCATCGACGCCACCACAGGGGCGAGCCAGCCGATGAGGAACAGGGCGAGCCCGACCATGACGCAGGCGACGAGCGTCGCGAAGAGATTCGTGTTGCCCTGGACCCAGCCGGGCACGAGTCCCGCGTCCGGCGCTCGCTGGGACGGGTGGCTCGACGTCAGCGGCTTGACCCCATCACCGTCGTCGGTCATGCCGTCGTCAGGTGCTCGTCGACGCCATCGTCTTGAGCTCTGCGGTGGTCGGCAGCATCGGCTGTCCGCGGCGCACGATCTTGAGCAGGATCCATGCGAGCGGGATCGGCAGGAACCATGCATAGAGCCGGAACAGGAAGACGCCCGCGGTGATCAGACCCTCCCATGAGTCGCCGGCGATGGCGGTCAAGCCCGCGATGTACAGCAGCTCCGGGACGCCGGCGCCGCCCGGCGCGATGGGGATGATCGTGATGATCCCGACCAGCGCGTAGACCGCGATGATCTCGCCGGCGCTCACGACGTCGTCGGGCACGCCGGTGATGCGAAGGGCCGTGATGAAGGCGATACACCACGGGATCTGCGCGAGGATCGTCATCCCCAACGCCGCGAGACCGCGGCGATGGACGATCTCGCCGAGGCTTTCCTGGAACCGATGGATCGACCCGAGGACGTCCGGCTGTTCCTTCCGCCCCAGGCGCTTCAGGATCGACGCGACGAGTCGCCCGAGGAAGCGACCGAGGCGATCGGCGGCTTCCCTCGAATTGACGACGACCAGCATCACGCCGGCGGCCACGAAGAAGATGACCATCCCGATGATCGAGATCCAAAATGCGGCGCCACGATCAGGGTTCAGCCCGCCGGTCGCGGCCAAGATCAACAGGGCGATCGATGGCAGGGCGAACCGACCTAGCGTGTTGACGATGCCGAACACGGCCACCCCGGAGGTCGCCGCATCCAGGGGCACACCCCATCCGCGCATCACCACCCAGACGACACCGAGGTTCCACGGGCCGAACGGGATGCTCGACCCGATGCCTGAGAGGATCAGATAGGCGGCATTGCCCCGGAGCGGCGTCAGCCCCGGGATCAGGACCGTGAACTGCTGACCGGTCACGAACCAGGCGATCGCGCCGAGGATGGTCATCAGGGCGATCTGCTGGATCGTCAGCGCGAGGAAGGCTTCCTTGACCTCGTTGTAGTCGACGAACCGCGGCAGGATGATGCCGAAGGTGATGAACAGGACCAGCACGATGACGCCCGAACGGATGATCGCAGCACGGCGGCTCGGTAGCGGCGGCGCGCCGACAGACTCCTCGCCTCGGGCCAGGCCGTCATCGCCGCCGCTGGTGTCGATGGTCGCGTCGACGTCAGATGCCATATCCACGCACCGTCGTACCCTCCGACTCGTACTCTGTCAACGGAGCCGACCCCCCGTCACGGGTCGGCCGCAGGTCGGGGCGCCTTCATGCTGATCCTCCGCCGTTTCCTGATCCTCGGGACGATCGTCGCCGCGGTCGGCGTCGTGCTTCGGCGGCTGACCGGTCGTTCGGAGCGAGGGCTCGCCACGGTCGTGACACCCGGCGGTGCGAGGGCGGTCGTCGAGGCGTCGCTCACCCGCCGTGCGAAGCGGAGTGATCTGACGCTCGATTTCGAGCCCGCGACCGCCACCCGGCTGGACCTCCTGATCGATGGCGCGCAGTTCTTCCCGAGGATGCTCGAGGACATCGAGGCTGCCACGACCGACGTCCACATCCTCATCTTCGGCTTCAAGGCGGGCCAGATCGGCGACCGATTCCGGGACGTCCTCGTCGAGAAGGTCGCGGCCGGCGTCGGCGTCCGGATCATCACGGAAGCCGCCTTTAGTCAGCCCGGCCTCGGATCCAAAGAGTTCTACGCGTCGCTCGTGGCAGGCGGCGTCCAGGTCGTCGCGAACCAGGGAGCGTTCCTCGATCTTGACGGCCCCCTCGGCCAGCGCCGCGTCGACTGGCGGCTCGACGACCTGGGGCATTTCGACCACCGCAAGGTCGTCATCGTCGACGGACGGGTCGGCTACGTCGGCGGTCCGGGCATCGAGGATCACTACGTGACCGGCACGCATGACCTGATGCTTCGGCTCGAGGGCCCGATCGTCGCCCAGCTGCAGGCGGTCTTCCTCCAGTCGTGGCGGTTCCAGGGTGGCCCACTCGACGCCGCCGCGGGGTTGGATCGCTTCTTCCCACCGATCGCCGACGCGCCCGGGACGCGGATGCGGATCCTCCACAACAACCCGGGCGAGGGCTATCTCCCCATCAGGACGGCGTTCCAGGCCGCTGTGGACGGGGCCACGGAGCGCCTCTACGTGATCAGCCCGTACCTGTCGGACCACGGGATCCTCCGGGGACTGGTCGAAGCGGCGAAGCGGGGCGTGAAGGTCCGGGCCATCGTGCCGTCGAACCCGCACTCGTTGCCCGCGAGCGCGTCGGTCCGGCACTGGTTCCGGGCGCTCCGCGACGCGGGTGTCGACCTCCGCGAGCACCCGGAGATGGCGCACGCCAAGGTCGTCCTGAGCGACGACACGGTCCTCGTCGGCACCGCGAACCTCGACGCCTTGAGCCTGCGTCAGAACTGGGAGATGCAGCTCCAGATCGAGGACCGCGAGGTCGCCGACCTCTTCGCCCGCGAGCTGTTCGATCGCGACGTCACGATCGCCACGCCGGCGGTCATGCCGACGGGCTGGAAGGATCGGGCCGTGAACGCCGTGATGTCTGCCCTGGCGCCGCTGCTCTGATCAAAGACCTCCGCGGTCGGCCGCGTCAATCCTCGCCTCGCACGCGCACGGATCCGACACCACCGTTGATCTCGAGGTCCACCCGGTTCGGAGCTGAGCCGAAGTCCGGGGACTGGTAGTCGCTGCCCGAGCGCGGGAAGTGGTCCTCGTCGACGCGGATGCTCCCGATCACGACCTTCGGTCGGATCCGCGCGGCGACGCCGTTCGGCACGACGAACGTCAGGCTCGCGGCGCCCGCGTCGGCCTTGACGTC
>DASSZA010000143.1:0-8686 GCA_035703005.1 Candidatus Limnocylindrales bacterium
ATCACTTCGGCGACTTCAACAAGCAGCACGGGCAGGTCGTCGGCGATGCGGTGGTCCGGTCATTCGACTCGATCCTGTCCGGGCGCCTACGCTCGAGCGATATCGT
This sequence comes from Candidatus Limnocylindrales bacterium, assembly GCA_035703005.1. Lineage (GTDB taxonomy): Bacteria > Chloroflexota > Limnocylindria > Limnocylindrales > CSP1-4 > SPCO01. The sequence goes on from DASSZA010000143.1 coordinate 107, forward strand.
CGCGCGGTTCGGCGGAGAGGAGTTCGTCGCGATCCTCGACGGGGCGACGGTCGAGGAGGCGCAGCGCGTCGCGGAGGAGATCAGGCGCGCACTCGAGGGCACGCCGGTCAGTGGTGTCGACGGCGAAGCCCTGCGCGCGACGGTCTCGGCCGGTTGCGCGTCGCTCGGGCCTGCCGTCTCGACGCTCGAGGAACTCCTCGAGGTCGCCGACGTCGCCCTGCAGATGGCGAAGCGCGGCGGTCGCAATCAGGTCGTCGCCGCCTGACGACCGCGAGTCGTCCAGTCGTCCGACGGCTCGCGGTCTGACCCGCCGATCGGCCGTCGGCTAGGCTTCATGACCGATGCCGCTCATCGCGACGAAGTCCCTGACCAAGCGGTACCCGGGGGGAGTGACGGCGCTCGACGACCTGACCGTCGAGCTCGAACCCGGGATCATCGGGCTGGTCGGCGCGAACGGCGCTGGCAAGAGCACCCTGCTGCGGATCCTGCTCGGGCTGCTTGAGCCGACCGCTGGTTCCGCGAGCGTCCTGGGGTATGACGTCCGGACGCAGGGGACGGCCTTGCGTCGCTACGTCGGCTACATGCCCGAGTCCGATTGCCTGCCGCCTGACACGACGGCGACCGATTTCGTGGGCCAGATGGCGCGCTGGTCGGGTCTCCCGCGATCCGCGGCTCGGGAGCGCGCAGCGGACGTGCTCCGTCACGTCGGGCTGTATGAGGAGCGCTATCGGCCGATGGGCGCCTACTCGACCGGGATGAAGCAGCGGGTCAAGCTCGCCCAGGCCCTCGTCCACGATCCTCGACTGCTCTTGCTCGACGAGCCGACGAACGGTCTCGACCCCGCAGGTCGCGACGAGATGCTGGCACTCGTCAAGCGGACCGGGACCGAGTTCGGGATCGCGGTCGTCGTCGCGAGCCACCTCCTCGGCGAGATCGAACGTGTCTGCGACCACCTCGTCGCCGTCGATGGTGGCCGGCTCATCCGCTCTGCGGCGCTCACCACGTTCACCGAACGGACCGGGATGCTAGCGGTCGACGTGGAGGAAGGTGCGGAACGGCTGGCTGCCGCGCTGATGGCCGCAGGCGTGGACGCCGTCGCAGACGGACGGACGGTCCTGATCCACCTCGAGGACGAGCGTCCGTTCGACCTCGTCCGCGACACCGTGGCCGAGCTCGGGCTGCCGCTCGTTCGCATCGAACAACGCCGGCGCGGGCTCGAGGAGCTGTTCCAGTGACGGCACCCGCGGCGCGCGGTCCGGTCGGGGAGGCCGGTACCGGCAGCATCTACGACCTTGGCTATCGGGGCTATGACGGGCCGCGGTTCGGGCGCCTCACGGTCCTGCTCTCGCTCCTCCGGCAGAGCCTCCAGGAGGCCTACGGCATCGGGAGGGGTGGCCGTGCCAAGGTCGCGCCCTTCCTGCTGCTCATCTTGAACGCCGTACCGGCGATGCTCGCCGTGGGCATCAGCGCCTTCCTGAACCAAGCCGGTGGTTCCGAGGTCCTCGAGCAGGGCATGCCGATCAGGCATGACACGTATTGGAGCCTCACGTCGACGTTCGTGATGCTGTTCTGCGCCGCCCAGGCACCGGAACTCTTCGGACGCGACCAGCGATACGGGGTGCTGCCCCTTTACTTCTCGCGGGTGCTGACCCGCATCGATTACGCGCTGGCACGCACGGGCGGGCTGTATGTCGCGATCCTCATCGTGACGCTCTTACCGCACCTCATCCTCAGCGTCGGCGCGATCCTCGGCGCCGCGGATCCGATCACCGGGTTCCGGCACGAGTTGCCGGAGGTACCGCGCTACCTCGTGGTGTCATTGATCGGATCGGCGGTATTCGCCGGCGTCTCGTCGGTCGTCGCCTCGTACACGCCCCGCCGCGCGTACTCGGTCGCGGCGATCATCGCGATCTTCATCGTCCCGCCGATCGTCGTGGGCATCATCGCGGCGCTGTCCGTGCCGGACATCGCGAGGGTGCTGCTGCTGGCCAGCCCGAGCGACGTCGTCGACGGCGTCAACGGTGCGGTGTACGGACCGTTGCGGATCGGCGGCCAGACGTTCGACGTCGCGACGCTGCCGGGGTGGGTCTATGTCATGACCGCCCTGGGGTACGTGGCGGGTTCTCTGGCGATCGTCATCCGGCGCTACCTGACGGTGACCGTATGACGCCTGTCGTGCCCGCGATGCAGGTCGACCACGTCTCGCGCTGGTACGGGAACGTGGTCGCCGTGAACGACGTGTCGTTCGCGCTCGGGCCAGGCATCACCGGACTGCTCGGTCCCAACGGCGCCGGGAAGAGCACGCTCCTCCATCTCCTCGCGGGGCTCCTTGCCCCGTCGGCAGGGAGTGTGCGGATCGGCGGACGAACGGCGTTCGGCGACCCCGCCGTCTACTCGATCGTCGGCCTCGTCCCCGAGCGCGAGGCGGTGCCCGGATACCTCACCGGTCGCCAGTTCGTCCGCTCCAACGCGGAGCTCCAGTCCGTCCCCGACGTCGCTGCAGCGACCGAAACGGCGATCGCCACGGTCGATATGACCGATGCTGCCGATCGCCCGATCCGGACGTACTCGAAGGGCATGCGCCAGCGGATGAAGGTGGCGGCCGCGCTGGTCCACGACCCTCGGATCCTTCTCCTCGACGAGCCGTTCAACGGCATGGACCCACGCCAGCGGCTGCACATGATGGACCTGCTCCGGAGGATGGCCGCGGACGGTCGGGCGATCCTCTTCTCGTCGCACATCCTCGAGGAGGTCGAGCGCCTGGCCGAGGCGGTGCTCGTCGTCTACGCCGGGCGATTGGCCGCGTCCGGCGACTTTCGGTCCATCCGGCGGCTCATGACGGATCGACCGCATCGCTTCACGATCCGCTCATCCGACGACCGGACGCTCGGTGCGGCGCTTCTCGGGAACCCGGCCGTCTTCGGCGTCGAGCTACTCGACGGGCGTCTGGCGGTCCAGGCCTCGGACCTCGGTGCGTTCGCACGGATCGTCGCTCCGGTCGCGCGCACCGCCGGCATCCGGCTGCACGAGCTCACGCCGACCGACGACACGCTCGAAAGCGTGTTCAGCTACCTGGTCCGCCGATGAGGCAGTTCCGCACGATCGTCGAGCTCACGTTGCGGGCCCTCGTGGGTCGCCGCAGGACGGTCCTGATCGCGATCCTCGCCTGGCTCCCGGTCCTGCTCGCCATCCTGGTCCGCGTCGGCGGCGGCCGACCGGATGCGAGCCAGATCCTCGACGCGCTCGTGATCCGGACGGTCTGTCCGCTCGTGGCGCTCGTGGTCGGGACGGGGGTGATCGGCTCGGAGATCGAGGACGGGACGCTCGTCTACCAGCTCGTCAAACCGGTCCCGCGCTGGCTGACCGCCGCCGCCAAGGCCCTCGTCGCGGCGCTCCTTACGGCCGTCCTCATCGTCCCGCCGGTCGTGGTGACGGGCCTTCTGCTCGGAGGCTTCGGGCCGGAGTCGATCCGGACGAGCATCGGGTTCGCCGTCGCCGCGCTCATCGGCGGCACGGCGTACGCAGTCGGGTTCACGGCGCTCGGCGTCGTCACGAGTCGGGCGCTGATCATCGGGCTCGGGTACACGCTGATCTGGGAAGGCATCCTTGCCGGCATCCTCGAGGGCACACGCTTCCTATCGGTGCGTCAGGCGACGCTCGGTGTCGCCTCGACGCTGACCGGCCGCGATGTCGGCTCGGACCCACTCGGGATCGTCGTGTCGGTGGTGATCCTCGCTGGGGTCATCGCCGGCGGGTTGGCCGTGACATCGGCACGCCTCCGGCGCTTCCAGCTCCGCACCGCTGACTGACCGGAGGCGTCCTCGGCGTCACGCTTGACGGTCAGCCCGGGTCGCACCTAGCATCCCGATGACAAGCGCGCTTGCGCATCGGAGTCATGACGGCTTGAGGAGTCGACCGAAGTATGGACGTCGCGGCACTGACCAGTGGGCTCGTGACGGGACTGCGCGAGGGCGTCGAAGCGGCCCTGATCATCGCGATCATCTGCGCATATCTCGCCAAGACGGGGAACAAGAGCCAGTTCCCGCTGGTCTTCCTCGGCGCCGGCACCGCGATCGGCCTGAGCGCCATCCTCGGCATCCTGCTGTACGTGACCGTCGGCGGGTTCGAAGAGCCGTATGAGCAGCTATTCGAGGCCGCGACGCTCATCGCCGCCGCGATCGTCGTGACGTGGATGCTGTTCTGGATGCGTCGCCAAGCGCGCTCGGTCAAGGGCGAGCTGCACGCGGCGGTCGACCGGGCGATCGATAAGGGGTCGGTCACCGCTCTCGCGGTCCTCGCCTTCGTCGCGGTCATCCGAGAAGGACTCGAGACGTCGCTCTTCCTCGTCGGTCAGGCGAACTCCGCTGATCAGGGCGCCATCTGGGTGCTGGTCGGCGCGATCATCGGTCTGCTCATCGCGGCCGTCCTCGGCGTCGGCTTCTACCAGGGCTCGCGCCGTCTCAACCTGTCGACGTTCTTCCGCTGGACGGGTGTCGCGCTGATCTTCATCGCCGCCGGACTGCTTTCGACCGCCGTCCACGAGCTCATCGAGATCGGGGTCATCACCTTCGGGACGCAGCCGGCATTCGATCTGTCCGGTGTGTTGCCGCACGATGCCGACAGCGGCAACCTGGTCGGCCAATTCCTGCGGGCGATCTTCGGCTACTCGGCGACGCCTGAGGTCACGACATTCGTCGTCTGGCTGACGTACGTCGTCGTGGTGCTGTTCCTCTTCCTCCGGCCGATGAAGCCGGTTGCGCCAGCGAGGGCACCGAAGTCCGCGGCTGCCTGATCGGCGGCACGGTTTCCGGTCGCGTGACCGGCGACGGCCCGTCTCGGGTCAGAACGGCAGCAGCGAGTCCATCGCCGGGATGATCGAGTCCAGCGACAGCAGGAAGATCGTTCCCAGGGCCAGACTGAACACCCCGGCGATGAGGCCGACCACGACGTAGATGCGCTCGCGTGTCTGGCTCGCGACGAACCCGACCGAGGTCAATACGACGATCGCGAAGTTCGAGATCAGCAGGCCGAGCACGAAGGCGAAGAGCATCGGGATGCCGAGGCCTGCGCTGGCGGCGCCGCCGACGGCCGCGATGAGCAGGACCTGCGTCCCCGTCTCGGCACCGACCCCGTGGATCATGCCGACCCCGAACGCGGTCTTCGGCCCGTACGAGCTCATCTCGAGAGGCTCGACATGCTCGTGGCCGTGGAGCCGGGCGCCCGCCCGTCGCCACGCGTAGCGGATGCCGTCGAATACGAGCATCCAGCGGCTGCGCAGGCGGAAGGACTCGCCACCCCGCGCGTAGCGGTACACGGAATAGATGACCCACGCGCCCAGCAGGACGAGTGTCAGGCCCACGATTCGACCCATGATCGGGTCGAGCCACGCCGGGAGCAGCGCGCCGAACGCCAGGGCGGCGATCCCGAGCGCGATGACGACCGCGCCGTGCCCGAGGGCGTAGAGCGTCCCGAGCTTGACCGCCTCGACCTGCTCATGGCCGACTCGGTTGAACGGGGTTGCGCCGCCACGCGTAGCAGGCGCGAGCGTGGCCGCGCCCGGGCCGGCATCGTGCGCGTGGATCTCGAGGATCCCGCCGTGGCCATGGTGATGACCGCTGACGGAGCGGTGCTGCTCCTCGTGAGCCGCCTCGGCGATGCCAGCGGCCGCGGTGGTGCTCGTGATGTCGGTGATCGCCGCGATATGGTCCCAGTCGATCCCGTGCCGGATGCCGAGGGCGAGGCCAGTGGCGAGCACGCCCAGGCCGGCAGGGGAGGTGGCGGCAGCAAGCACGAGGTCGAGCAAGGTCGGGCGGTTCCTCTCTCCGGGGGTCTCTGGTAGCCTACGGGTTCAGGGCGCCTATCGCAACAGGTTGCATCTGCAGCCCGTCGCTCCTGTCCTCCTATACTGCGCGCGATGCGCGCCGCCGGATCACCGACCGACTGGGAACCTGACCTCAGCCGCCCATGGGCCGGCATCCCTGACCAGCTTCGGGCCAAGGGTCTTCGCTGGACTCCCCAGCGGCGCATCCTGGTCGAGGTCCTCTCTGAGGTCGACGGCCACGTGACCGGTGCTGAGCTCGTCGACCGGTGTCGCGCCCTCGATCCAGACACGATCCCCTCGACCGTCTACCGGACCCTGGACGTCCTCGAGGAGCTGGGCGTCATCCGTCACAGTCACGCTGCGGACGGCCGCGAGGAGTTCCACGTGCTGCCGGCGGCCGAGCACGCGCACCTCTACTGCCGCGTCTGCTCGGGTTCGTGGGAGTTGCCGACCGACGATCCGGTCGTGGTCACGGCCGTCGACGCCGCGCGCGGGGCCCGCGGCTTCGAGATCGACGTCGCGCACCTGACGCTCTCCGGGGTCTGTGCTGCATGCCAGACCACCGGCGACCATGCCTGACCTGACCGTCGACCTCGTCGAACGCTTCTACGCGATCCTCGCGATCGCAGCGATCGGCGGCATGGTCATCCTCGGGACGCTGCGCATCCTCGCGATCCAGTCGGACCCGGCACTCGATGCCTACGCCGCGATCGCCCGGGCGATCCAGACCCGCGGCGTCATCGCTGCGTGGTTCGTCGCCGCGCTCGCGACCATCGGAAGCCTGTTCTTCTCGGAGGTCGCCAAGTTCACGCCGTGCACGCTGTGCTGGTACCAGCGGATCGCGATGTATCCGCTGGTCGTGATCCTGGGCATGGCGATGGTGCGACGGCAGCGCCGCGCCCCGACCGGCACCGTAGCCCTCGCGACGATCGGTGCGGTCATCGCGGCGTACCATGTCGCCCTCGAGTGGATCCCGACGCTGGACACCGGGAGTTGTGCGGCGTCGGCGCCGTGCACGTTCGTGTGGTTCCGCGTCTTCGGCGTCTTCAGTCTGCCGACGCTCGCGCTGACCGCCTTCCTCCTGATCCTCACGCTGTTGCTCGTACGCGACCCCGACGACCCCGACCGATGGAGTGACCGATGAGTTCGAACCCAGGCGACCGACGCGCACGGCGTCGCGCTGCGCGAGAAGCCGCGACAGGTGGCGGTCGCGCCCCCGCGCTCCGCTGGCTCGTGCCGGGCGTGATCGTCGCGGCGGTCGTCATCGCGGCGGTCCTGGCCATCGTCCTGCCCGGCACGAACGGCCCGACGACCGGTGGCAGCTCCTCGGTGCCGCCGAGCTCCTCGGTAGCGGCGGGGACCGCGCCGGCGGCATCCGCCTCAGGGTCCGTCAAGGCGCCGACGATCACGGGCGCGCCACTGCCGGACTTCCAGAACCCGAACGGCGACGCGGCCGTCGGCCTGGCGGCACCCGAGGTCAGTGGCACGGACTTCAGCGGCAGGGAGGTCGCGATCAAGGCCGACGGCCGTCCGAAGGTCGCGCTGTTCATCGCCCACTGGTGCCCGCATTGCCAGGCGGAGGTGCCCTTGATCCAGACGTGGGTCAGCGCTGGCGGCGTGCCCCAGGGCGTCGATCTCATCTCGGTCGCGACGGGCATCGACCCGAGCCGGCCGAACTACCCCCCCGAGGCCTGGCTCCAGCGCGAGGGTTGGACGGTGCCGGTGATCGCCGACCCGACCAACAGCGTGGCCGCCGCATATGGTCTTCCGGCCTACCCGTACTGGGTCTTCATCGGTCCGGACGGCAAGGTGGTCGCGCGGGCCGTGGGCGAGATCTCGATCCCCGATCTCGAAACCGAGATCGGCAAGCTGACGGCAGGCTGACCCGAGGGTAGGGCGCTACTCGGTCTTGGCCAGCGGCACCCCGAGGATGCTGAACCCGCCATCGACATAGATGACCTCGCCCGTCACGGCGCTGGACAGGTCAGACGCGAGGTACAGCGCGGTCTTGCCGACGTCCTCGATCGTGATGTTCGAGCGAAGCGGGGCGACGTCATCGAATGCACCGTACATCCCCTTGAAGCCGGCGATCCCAGCGGCGGCCAGCGTTCGGACCGGGCCCGCGCTGATGGCATTCACACGGACGCCGTCGGGGCCGAGGTCGGAAGCGAGATAGCGGACCGACGCCTCGAGCGCGGCCTTTGCGACCCCCATGACGTTGTAGTTCGCGACGACCTTCTCGGACCCGTAGTAGGTAAGGGTCATCACCGACGAACCGCGACGCAGGTAGGGTCGGGCGGCACGCGTCAGCGCGACGAGCGAATACGCGGACACGTCGAGCGCGAGCGCGAACCCGTCGCGCGACGTGTCGACGAAGCTGCCCTCGAGGTCCTCGCGCTTCGCGAAGGCGAGGGCGTGGACGAGGATGTCGAGATGGTCCGTCGTCTCGCCCCAGCGTGCGAAGACATGCTCGATGTCGGCGTCCGACTGGACGTCGGCGGGTTCGACGAACGTCGAGCCGATCGACTCCGCGAGTGGCCGGACGCGCTTGTCGATGAGACTTTCGATCGATGAGAAGCCGACCGCGGCGCCCTCGGCATGGAGTGCCTGAGCGATGCCCCACGCGATCGAGTGGTCGTTGGCCACGCCGAACACCAGCGCGTTCTTGCCCTCGAGCAGACCCATCCGGCGCCCTCCCTTCCGATAGGCTTCCATCATGCCGCAGGCGTCCCACCCGACGACCGACCTTCACGCGGCGA
>DASSZA010000169.1:0-4925 GCA_035703005.1 Candidatus Limnocylindrales bacterium
ACCCGGAGCTGCGGCCTTGAACGCCGGCACCGAGAGGTAGCCGATCGTGAAGAAGAGGAACGATCCGAGCAGCTCGGCGGAGTACTTGCGGTAGTCGCTTCCGTTCATGCGGGTCCTCCCAAACCCCCTGCCCGGAAGTCGATCGCCCCGAGCGCCACGAAGATACGTCGTGCGGTCCCGGGAATGGAAGCCTCAGCGAGAAGCACCGTGCCGAAGCGTTTCGACTCGTTCCTAGCGAGAGCCATAGGCCGACATGACGCTAGGCAGACGCTATGGGATAGCCGGCATTCTCCACGGTTCGGACGGCAACGGCGGCCAAGGCCGCGACGAACCCAGGGTCATCGTTCAGGGACGAGATCCTCGCGAACCCGAGACCCACTCCATCCGCCTGTTCTCGTGCACCGACATCGACGTCGTAGAGCGTCTCGAGGTGGTCGGCCAGGAATTGGACGGGAGCGACGAGAACGGAACGATGCCCCTCACGTGCGAGCAAGGGCATCAGATCCGCGAAGTCCGGGGTCATCCATTCGCCCGGCTCATGCCCGGCGCTCTGCCAGCAGAAGCGCCACCGCGTATCGCTGAGCCCGGCACGTGCCCCAACGAGGGTCGCGGTCTCACGAAGCTGGTCGAGGTATTCGGGCTCCTGGTCGGCAACCCGTCGAGGAAGCGAGTGGGCGGTGAAGAGGACAGGGACCGAGCCGTCATCGGCGAGTGCGGCGAGCCCCTCGCGGACGCGTCGACCGAGAGCCTCGATGAACGCAGGTTCGAGGTGCCATGCGCCGGCGACCGTCACGGCCGGAGCGCCGGCATCGAGCTGGCTGACGGCCGCGGCGATCGCGCGTTCGTAGCCGCCCATGAGCAACGGCGAAAACTGCGGCGAGAGGACGATCGCAGCGACGTGCCGGACGCCACGGGCATCGAGTGAGCTCAAGCCGGCGTCTATCGACGGGGCGGAAAACCGCATCCCGACCTCGACCGGCCACCCAAGACTGCGTTCCAGTGCCGCAGCCTGGCGCATGGTGATGTCGATGAGCGGTGAGCCGCCGATGACCCGGTAACGTCGCGTGAACTCGTCGACGAGATCGGGCTCGGCTTCACGACCACCGCGGACGCGGCCCAGATACGCCGCGATGTCCGACCGCTCGAGCGATGCCGGCGACCCATACGTCATCAACAGGACGCCGTTGTCGGTCACGCGCGCACCTCGCGCCGCGCGTGCACCCGGTTCGTCTCGATGTGAACGAGATCCACCAATCGACGCAGGACGTCGGGATCCGTCTGCGGAAGGACGCCGTGACCGAGGTTGAAGACGTGTCCTGGGCGATCAGCCGCTTCGACGAGGAGCGCTCGCGCGCCGACTTCGGTCGCTTCCCAGCCGGCGACCGGCCGCGCGGAGTCCAGGTTGCCCTGGATCCCGCGGTCGTATCCGACCCGTCGCCACGCGTCCCCAAGACGCACACGATGATCGACCCCGATGACGTCGCCGCCGGCGTCCGCCATCGCCTCGAGAAGCGCTGACGCGCCCGTTCCGAAGTGGATGGACGGAACGTCTCGCAACGTGTCGAAGATGCGCCGCGTGTGGGGCTGCACGAACGCCATGTAGTCGGATGGGCCGAGGCCGCCGACCCACGAATCGAAGACCTGGACGACCTCGGCCCCGGCGTCGATCTGGGCGCGCAGATAGGCCGCGACCATCACCGACAGCCGCTCCATCAAGCGATGCCACGCCTCCGGCTCTCGGTACATGAACGCCTTCGCAGTCGCGAAGTCGCGTGACGGCCGGCCTTCGATCAGATAGCAGGCGAGCGTGAACGGCGCGCCGGAGAAACCGATCACGCCGGCATCACCGCCGAGTTCCTGGCGGACGATCCGGATCGCGTCGAGCGTGAACCAGATACCCCCAGCATCGAAGTCGCCAAGGGCATCGACGTCCGCCGCGGAGCGGATCGGGTGATCGATGATCGGACCGACCTCGGGTTCGATGCGAAGCGCGACACCCATCGGCTCGAGCGGCAACATGATGTCCGCGAACATGACGGCCGCATCGACGCCAAGCTCGCGCACGGGCATGAGCGTCACCTCGGCGCACAGTTCGGGCGTCTTGGCGAGCTCCAGGATCCCGTAACGCTCGCGGAGCCGCCGATACCCGGCGAACGAGCGGCCCGCCTGCCGCATGAACCAGATCGGAGTCGCGTCGACCGGTTCACGCCGGCACGCGCGGACGAAGCGGTCGTTCATCGGGACATCTCGGCGTCGGCATGCTGCGGCGCTGAGGCTCCCAGGAGCGTCAGGATGTCCTCGATCTGTCGGTGGATGCCGAGGAGGATCGGTGTGTCGCTCACGGTAGACCGCCGGCTCTCCGTGGCGCGGAGGTCACGGACGAGATCGCTGAACGCAGGAAGATCGTCCGTCTCGTAGGCCACGACGAAGTCCTGGGAATCGAGCCCGAAGGAGTAGGCGAGTGCCTGGCGTACGGTCGGGTACTGGTGACCGACGCGCATGTGCTCGTTCATGACCCCCTGTCGCGCTTCCTTCGAGAGGAGGTACCAGTCCGTGCTCTTCGTGAACGGGTAGACGACGAGGAACCGCGATCGCTCGCCGGTGAACAGGGACTGCTCCTGCTCCGTCGGCTTCCGAACGTACTGCGATGGACTGATCCGGCCGATCAGCGACTCTCGAACCGTGAGCCAGCGACCAAGGCCGGCACGCAGAAAGGCGGCCGCGGTGGATTCGAGCACGTCGACGGCCGGGGCCATCCGCCAGAGCAGCAGGTCCACTCCCGGCTCGATCCCGATCGACGAGTAGGTGATGGTTCGTGCGCCCTCGAGGCCACCCTCTTCGAGGGCGGTCGCGAACCGGCAACCATCGTCGTGCCGTGCTTCGTCCGACTGCCGTCGCCATGCGGGATCGAGCCCGAGCGCGAGCGCCTGGATGTAGGTCGTGGTAGTGGTGGTCAAGCTTCGTCACCCAGCCAGGTGGCGATATCCGCGGCGGCATAGGTGATGACGATCGACGCGCCCGCTCGGACGATGGCCGTGACGGCCTCGAGGGTGGCGCGACGACCATCGATCCAGCCCCGCTCGGCGGCCGCGGCGAGCATCGCGAACTCCCCGGAGACCTGGTATGCAGCGATCGGGACGTCGAAACGTTCGCGACCGGCAGCGATCAGATCGAGTCCGGGCAACGCGGGCTTTACGAGGATGATGTCGGCCCCCTCATCGATGTCGAGGGCCATCTCGCGAAGCGCTTCTCGACCATTGGCCGGGTCCATCTGGTACCCGCGGCGGTCGCCGAACGCGGGCGCGCTGTCGGCAGCCTCGCGGAACGGTCCGTAGAACGCCGAGGCGTGCTTGGACGCGTACGCCATGATCGCCGTCTCAGCGAAGCCTGCCGAGTCGAGAGCCAGGCGGGTCGCACGGACCTGGCCGTCCATCATCGCCGACGGCGCGATGACATCCGCACCGGCTCGCGCCTGGCTGACGGCGACCTCGGCGAGGCGGCCGATCGCAGCGTCGTTATCCACGGAGCCATCGGGTCCCAAGGGGCCGCAGTGCCCGTGGTCCGTGTACTCACACAGACACGTGTCCGCGATCGTGACCAGCGGCAGATCGAGGGCGGCGATCCGCCGAAATGCATCCTGGACGACCCCTTCGTCGGATGAGGCGTCCGTGCCGAGGGCGTCCTTGTGCTCGGGAAGCCCGAACAGGATCACTCCCCCGATGCCGAGCACAGCGAGACGTGCGGCCTCGTCGGCTGCGACATCCGGTGAAACACGGGCGACACGCGGCATCGAATCGATCGGTTCGCGAACGCCGGTGCCCGGCCGGACGAAGAGCGGTGAGACGAGCATCCGGGGATGGACCCGCGTCTCCCGAACGAGGGCGCGCATCGCCGCGGTTCGGCGAAGGCGGCGCGGGCGGACGCTGCCGGGTCCGACGGATGACACCGTCGAAGCGCGCGGCTCGGTCGATAGCTCCAACGTCATCGTGTCGCCGTCGGGTGAGCCAGGAAGGCCGCAGCCGTCGCCGCAAGGGAAGCTGCATCGGGTGCTGGCGCAGTCGAGATCGCTCCGAACCCGAGCCGTGCAGCCTCCCGGGCGCTTGTCGGGCCGTTGCAGATCGCCGGGATCCGCGTCACGTCGAGTCCATCTGCCTGCGCCAGCGCGACGACGCCCCTGACGGCCGACCCGCTCGCGAAGAGCACAGCGGCGGGTGGGTCCGATGCGAGCGCGTCGCGCAACATCGACCGTGACGTCAGCGGCCCCTCGACGGTCCGATACGCGATGACCTCGATGACCGCAGCGCCCCGTTCGCGGAGGACCCGGGGGAGGTCGTGGTCTGAAAGGTCGCCGCGCAGGACGAGTGCATCTTGTCCCGGCTCGACCGGCACCTCGGTCGCCAACGTGCGCGCGTCGGCGTGACTCGGGCGAAAGTCGACCGTTATCCCCTCACGCTCCAGGACGTCGGCGGTCCCGTTGCCGATCGCGGCCCAGCGAGGCGTATCAAGGGCGGTGGCGACTCGTTCCGCGGCCTTGAGGATGGCGCGGGCCCCATTCGCACTCGTGACGACGACCCAATCGAAGGTGTGGAGCACCCTCGCTGCCGAGTCGAGGCGTCCGCCAGGCGGATCGACGGTCACGGAGATCGTTGGCACGAGGACGGGCTCGAGTCCCTGATCGTGCAGCGCGCCCTCGAGCGTGCCGGTCTGCCCGGACGGCCGAGTGACGAGTACGCGAAGCATCACGCGGTGACCTCGGAGACGGGCGCCGAGGTCCACAGGTCTCGAAAGAGCGCATCGACGACCTCAGGGGTCTGGTCGATCGCACCATCTCGGACACCGATCCGCCCGCCTGTGCCGTCGGGTCGCGCGTGGCCACCGAGCAGCCGCAAGCGTCCGTCTCCGACTTCCGCGAACGCCCCGATCGG
>DASSZA010000269.1:0-4490 GCA_035703005.1 Candidatus Limnocylindrales bacterium
CGGCGAACGAGTCGTCCTGATCCATGACGGCGCACGGCCGGCGGCTTCGCCGGCATTGATCGACGCGGTGGTCGCGGCGGCTCGACGCCACGGCGCGGCGATCCCGGCCCTACCCGTCGGCGAGACGCTGAAGCGCGTCACCGACGGCCGGATCGACGCGACCGTGGACCGGACGGACCTCGTCGCGGCCCAGACCCCGCAGGGTGTGCGCCGCTCGCTGCTCCGAGAGGCCCTGGCGTCCAACGATGCTCGGGACGGGACGTGGACCGATGAGGCCGCCCTGCTGGAGGCCTGTAGAATCGCCGTCCATGTCGTGCCCGGCGATCCCGCCAACCTCAAGGTGACGGTCCCAGCCGACCTCGACCGAGCCACCTCGCTTCTGGTCGGCTCGGTTCCTCGTCGGACTGGCATCGGCCACGACGTCCATCCGTTCGGCCCCGGCGAGCCACTCCGACTCGGTGGCGTCGAGATCGCCGGAGCCCCTCGGCTTCATGGCCATTCCGACGGCGATGTCGCGCTCCACGCGGTCGCCGATGCACTCCTCGGTGCCGCATCGCTGGGCGATCTCGGACGTCTGTTCCCGGCCGGTCCGGACACGCCGCGCGGTGTCGACAGCCGCTCGCTGCTCGACACGGTCGTGGTCCGCCTCCGTGATGCGGGCTGGCGACCCGCGTCGATCGACGTCACGATCGTGGCTGCGCGGCCACGCCTCGCCGGGCATCTCGACGCGATGAGGGCGGCGATCGCGGGCGGTGTCGGGCTTCCGGTCGACGCCGTCGGCCTGAAGGCGTCGACCGGCAACCTCGAAGGCGCCGAGGGCGGCGGACGCGCGATCTCCGCGCTCGCCATCGCGACGATCGAGGCAGCCCGATGACCGACCTCCGGCTCCTCGACACCCTCTCCGGCGAGACACATCCGCTCGTCCCGCTGGACGGCAAGACCGTCCGCATCTACTCATGTGGGCCGACCGTCTACGGGCCCGCACACATCGGCAATTTCCGCTCATTCCTGTTCGCGGACCTGCTCGTGCGCTACCTCCGGTGGCGGGGGTACGAGGTCCGCTGGGTCATGAACATCACGGACATCGACGACAAGATCATCAAGGGCGCCAACGCGGCGGGGGAATCGACGCGGGATCTCGCGGATCGCTACCTCGCGCGGTTCCTCGAGGACGCGGAGACGCTCCGGATGACCCGGCCCGATGCGCTGCCACGGGCGACCGAGCACATCGAGCCGATCGTCAGCCTGATCGAGACATTGATCGAGCGCGGCCACGCGTACCGGACGGATGACGGGTCGATCTTCTTCCGGATCGCGTCATGGCCGTCCTACGGTCGGTTGGCTCGCCTCGATCCCGAGCAGATGCGGGTCGGCGAACGGGTCGAGGCCGACGAGTACGCCAAGGACGACGTTCGGGACTTCGCCCTCTGGAAGGGCGCGAAGCCAGGGGAGCCGTCGTGGTCGACGTCGATCGGCGAGGGCCGGCCCGGCTGGCACATCGAATGCTCGGCCATGAGCATGGAACAGCTGGGTCCCTCATTCGACATCCACACCGGCGGTGTCGATCTCATCTTCCCGCACCACGAGGACGAGATCGCCCAGAGCGAGGCAGCGACCGGGCAGCAGTTCGTCCAAACATGGCTCCACTGCGCGCATCTGCGGTCGAGCGGCTCGAAGATGGCGAAGTCGACGGGCAACATCGCACGGGTTGCGGATGTCCTCGCATCCGGGGTGTCGCCGAGGGCGCTCCGCTACGCGCTGCTTGCCGTTCACTATCGAGCCGGGCTCGACTACTCCGATGAGTCGCTTGCCGCCGCCGCGGCGGCCCTAACTCGTCTGGACACCCTCGTTCTCGCGCTCGAGTCCTACCACGAGGATGGCGTCGGCGATCCCGAGCTCGACGCGGTGCTCGCGGCTGCGCGCGACGGGTTCACCGCGGCGCTCGATGACGACCTGAACATCTCGGCCGGTCTCGCCGCGGTATTCGATCTCGTGCGCGACGTGAACCGTCGGATCGAGGCGCGGTCGTTGTCGACCGACGACGCGATGCGTGTTCTCGAGGCGCTGCGTGATATCGACCACGTCCTCGGCGTCCTCGAGGATCCGGCGGAGGAGGCCCTCGATACCGAGCTGCAGGCGCTCCTCGACGAGCGTGCCGCTGCTCGGGCTGCTCGTGATTGGGCTGCCTCGGATCGACTGCGAGACGAGCTCGCCGATCGCGGTGTGGCCGTCGAGGACACGCGCGACGGCCAGCGGTGGCGACGCGTCGCGCTGACGACCCGTGGCTGACCGACCGTCCGACGACCCGAAGCCGCGAAGGGGGAAAGGTCCCGGAGGGCCACGTCGCGACAGTCAGGGACGCCCCGGGCCGGAACGGCCGGCGGGCGGCCGTGGGCGACCACCCGGCGGTCGGCCGTCAGGTGGTCGACCGCCGGGCGGCGGCCCATCGACTGGTCGGCCACCGGGCAGCAGGCCACCGCCACCGCGAGAGGATCGCCCGCGAGAGGATCGTGGATCCGAGCCGAGGCCGTATCCGCGCGGGGAACGCCGGTATCGCAGCGAACCAGGTGAACGGCCGTGGCGGCCGCCGCGCCCGTACGACCGACCGTCCGGCCCGCCACGCGGCGATCGGCCGCCCCGCCCGTATGACCGACCGTCCGGTCCGCCACGCGGCGATCGGCCGCCAGGTCCACGACCGCCGTATCCGCGGGACCGATACCCGGATCGGGACAGGTACACGGATCGGGACAGGTACCCGGATCGGGACAGGTACCCGGAACGGCGCCCGCCGTACCGTGGCGATCGCTACCCGGATCGTCGCCCGTTCGAGGATCGACCGCCCCGACCTCGGCCGCCGGCCCTACCGCCGCCCGACGCGCTCGAGCCGGACGAGGAGCTCGTCGCGGGTCGTCGGCCCGTCGAGGAGGCGTTCGTGGCACGACGTCCCGCTCGGCGGCTGCTGGTCGTACCGAACCGCCGCGCCGCTCTCGAGAAGATCGTCCTTCACGCGACGAATCTCCGTATCCCGATCGTCGAGGTGGAGGGCGGGTCCCTCACCGCGCTCGCCGGCTTCGACGGCCACCAGGGGATCGCGCTCGTCGTCGAGCCACGGCAGTTCGCCAGCCTCGAGGACATCCTTGCCCGGGCGAAGGAGCGTGGCGAGCCGCCGTTCATCCTCGTCCTCGACTCGCTCGAGGATCCGCACAACGTCGGCTCGCTGCTGCGCAGCGCGGAGGGCGCCGGCGTCCACGGGGTCATCTTCCCGACCCATCGCCAGGCGCCCCTGAGCGCCTCGGCCGTGAAGGCGTCTGCGGGCGCCGTCGAGCACCTGCTCCTGTACCCGGCCGACGATCTCCCCGCGACGCTGACGGACCTCCATGCCCATGGCGTCCGCATCGTCGGGGCCGACGGCGAGGCGCCGCTGACGGCGCGCCAGACCGATCTGCGAGGGCCGCTTGCGCTCGTTGTCGGCAGCGAGGGACAGGGGCTCGGGTCGGCGGTCCGCCGACGCGCCGACGCGTTCATGCGCATCCCGATGAAGGGTGCCGTCGGTTCACTCAACGCTGCGGTCGCCGGGTCGATCCTCCTGTTCGAGGCACTCGCCCAGCGCGACGCCGGGGCTGCCACTGGGGCGCCGCCGGCGCCGGAACCGTCCGCAGAAACGCCCGCTCAAGCGCCGTCGCCAGAGGTGGAGACGAGCATCCCGCCTGAGTCGAAGCCGAAGCGGACCGCGCGGCGAACGAAGGCGGCACCCGCCGCCAGTGCGCCCGAACCGACGGACGACGATCTCCTCCCGTCCGACACGCCGTCGAAGCCGAAACCCCGTGCGCGTCGCAAGACCTCGGCTGACTGAGGGCCCGGCGCGGAGGACGCTTCGAGGGAGCCGCGCTTGACCCGTCGAGCGCGCGAGCCCTATCATCCTTCGGCGCCGAATGGGTCATTCTGCGGTATGGCCCTGCCCGTCGCGCCGACGTAGCTCAATTGGTAGAGCAGCGGTTTTGTAAACCGCCGGTTCCGGGTTCGAGTCCCGTCGTCGGCTCCACCGTACGTACATCGGTCGCTGGATCCACCACGAGGCCGCAGTCCTCGGTCCGGCACCGCGCCGTCATATGGGTAGGTTGAGCAGGTGGTGAGCTCCGCTGACTGTAGATCAGCCGTCTTCGACTGTGGGGGTTCGATTCCCTCCCTGCCCACCACCAACATCGCGATAGACCCGATCGGTACCGGGCCCACATAGCTCAGCTGGCAGAGCACTTCCTTGGTAAGGAAGAGGTCATCGGTTCAAGTCCGATTGTGGGCTCCATCTCCCGGTCCCAAGCCGCGCGGCATCGACCGCACATCACCTAAGGAGTCACTGGTCCTGTGGCCAAGAAGAAGTTCGAGCGCACCAAGCCACACGTCAATATCGGCACGATCGGCCACATCGACCATGGCAAGACCAGCCTGACCGCGGCCATCACCAAGTACCTCGCCCTGAAGGGTGAGGCGGA
>DASSZA010000148.1:0-3107 GCA_035703005.1 Candidatus Limnocylindrales bacterium
CGGTAGCCGCGGTAGAGCAGCCGGCCAGCCGCACCGTCGATGTACGACAGGCTCGTCTCGCCGGCGACCACACCCTCTAGGCCCGGCGAATAGGGCCGAGCTGCGGGCAGCGTCGGCTCGGTCGGCGCGTCGGCAGGCGGCGAGTCAGTCAACCGCGATCCTCCACTGCGCCGAGGACCAATCGCACGAGGATCGATCCGAGTGTCGCCACGACGATCGCGGCGATGAGTCCATTCGTCGGGCCGAAGCCGAGCTGTTCTGCGAACCAGCCGCCCACGACCCCGCCGACGATGCCGATGACGATATTGGGGAGACAGCCGCGTGCCGTGCGCCCGCCGACGAGCGCCCCGGACAGGGCACCGGCGATGAGGCCGACGACGATCCAGCCGAGAATGCCGAGGTCAGGCACCCTCCGAGTATCCCATGGCGGGGGGCTTCGGATCGCGAGGCCCTCCGTCGAGGAACGTTTCGATCGCCTCGATCAGGGCATCGGGGTGCGTGTGATGGGCAGCGTGCCGTGCACCCGGGATCACGGCGACGATGCCGTTCGGAAGCCGGTCGTGAAGGGCGGCGGTCGACTCCGCGAACTCCGGCTTGCTCGCGCCCCCCAGCACCTGCAGGACCGGCTGCCGGACCTGCCCGAGTGCCTCGAGGCCGGCGGCGTCCGAGCGTCCTTCGGCGAGCAACTCGCGCGGGATCGTGTGCGCGGCGCCGACCCGGCGCGGCCAGACGGGGTCCGCCTGGTACGCCGCGATCGCCGCGTCGTCCATGCCGACGACGCGGCGCAGGAACGTCTCGAGGAGGAGCGCGGGCTGGCCCGCCCGATCGAGCTCGGCAAGCTCCTCGGCGAGACTCGCATCGCCGTAGTCGACGCCTGGCGGGGTCGGGGCGCCCTCGTAACAGACGACCGCCCCGATGCGGTCCGTCATGAGCGCCGCGCCGAGCGCACACCGCCCACCGTATGAATGGCCGACTACGGCCACCGGCTGCCCCGACTCGCTCGCGACGGCTTCCGCGACAGCCGCCACGTCCTCGAACTCGCGCTCGATGGAGTACGGGAACGTGTCGCCCGACCCGCCGCGTCCGCGCCGGTCGATGGCGTGGACCGCGTAACGCTCCGCCAAGCGAGGGCCGATCACGCGGAACGTGGTGTGGTCGGCGGCCGCGCCGTGGACCAGGATGAGCGCAGGGGCCGTCGTCTCGGTGCCCGCTGGGCCGCTGCTGAACACCGCGATCGGCGTCCCGTCGGCCGAACGGACGACGCGCGACGGCGCGCTCAGCTCGGACGCCATCGGTACAACACGTCCGGCTGGCGCTCCTCGTTCCCCGAGCCATCGCCGAACGCGACCGGCACGAATCCGTTTCGCTCGTAGAAGCGGCGCGCTCGGCCGTTCGCGGCGAAGCAGTACAGCTCCAAGCCATCGGGCCGCCGTCGCTTCGCGAGATCGAGCAACTCGCGGCCGACCCCGCGCCCGATCCACTCCGGCCGCACGTAGAGCTGCTCGACCATCGTGTCCGACAGCCCAAGCAGCGCCATCACCGCCTCGTCGCGCGAGGGGTCGGTCGCCACCCAGTTGTCGGCCTCGACCAGGAGCTCCTCGCGGACCCAGCGGCGCACCTCGTCGTCGGGGTGGGCCGGCTCGAAATCGAACGTCGCCCGCCACGACGCGAGCCACACATCGGCGATCTGGGTCGCGTCGCCGCGGGTGGCGGGCCGGATGTCGAACGCCCGCCGCGCTCCGGTCACCGCGGAAGCTGGGTGGCCGCTGCCTCGTCGAGGATCCACGTGGCGCCATCGCGGATCGCCAGCTGGGCGGGGAGCGATCGCGGGTCGGTGGGCTCGCGGAACAGGCGGCCGACGATCTCCGCCTTCGATGCTCCAAGAACGACCGCGAGGACGCGCCGCGCGACGCGGACCGTGCCTGGGTTCAGCGTGACCCGCGCGACGTGCGGCTCGATGTGGGTCGGCGCCGGGATCGCAAGTGCCCAGCGATCGGAGTCGAACGCCTCTGACCCCGGGAACACCGAGAGCAGATGCCCGTCACCACCGATCCCGACGAACATGAGGTCGAAGACGGGCCAGCCGTCGGCCTCCGGGAGGCCGGCCGCCCGTAGCTCATCGGCAAGCTGTGTCGCGCACCACTCGGCATCCCGGCCACTGCCGATGGCCCGTCCCGTCGGGAACGGGTGGACGTTCTCCGCGGGCACGCGGACCCGGCGCCGGTCGTCGTCGGAATGGCCGGTCTCGTTCGCCGCGGCCTCGACCATCGTGTCGAGGAAGGGCTTGGCATTCGAGAGCCGGTGATCCGATGGGACGAAACGTTCGTCGCCCCACCATGTGTGGACCTTGGCCCACGGCACAGGATCCCGCCCCTTGTCCACGAGCTCGTTGTAGACGCCGATCGGCGTCGATCCGCCGGTCGTCGCCCAGTCGGCGCGGCCGCGCTCCTTGACCGCCACGGTCAGTGCCTCGACGACGGTATCTGCCGCGAGTCGCGACGCGGTCGCCGGATCGTCGACGACGAGGATCTGGGGATCGCTCACGCGGATCGGTGACTGTGCGGGTGCGACCCTGTGAGCTTTGCCGCCATCTCCAGTGTCCCGTACGAGACCGGGTCGCGGTCGACCGCCTCGATCGACTCGGCGAGGAGGTCGACGTCGCCGCGACGCGCCGCGAGGAAGTGGCGGTCGAGCGCTTCGACACCGTCGATCCAGACCCGGACGTGGACGGTCTCCGCCTCGGCGGTCACGTCGGCCCGGAGCTCGGAGCTTCGCCGCTCGCACAACAACTCGACGCGGAGCGTCGTGCCTGACGGCATATCCGAGTGGATCGGGCGGATCACCACCGCGACATCGGCTCGTCCATGCGCGAGCGAGGCCGCCATGCCGCGGTGCATCGCGGAGGTGCCCGTCGACTTGGTCTTGGTGGGTTTGGCCGCCGACGCAACCGGAGCGAGCGGCTTGACGACGTGCATGCCAAGGCGCGATGCCAGCCAGGCGACGTGGTACACGGGTTTCACGATGTTCGTGGAGCTCGGAGCGCCTGTCTCATCGTGCGTCCCGTACGTCACCGAGATCCGTCGGACCGAGTGCAGATATGGCAGGTA
>DASSZA010000028.1:0-3278 GCA_035703005.1 Candidatus Limnocylindrales bacterium
ATGCGTCACGAAGCGCAAGTGCATGCGATCCCCGGGCGGACACTGCGCGATCTCGGCGATTCGATCCTGCTGCACGATCCCGTCGAGCTCGAGCCCTTCTGGAATCGGATCGAAGCGATCCGATGGCCTTCGGACGCGACCGGTTTCGACCGGCGCCTCGCGGAGATCGGGGTGTTGTTTGCGTCGATCGGGCGGCAGCCGCATTTCTGGACGCTGCCGCCATTCGACGAGCCACGCGATCTCATCCCACGGCTATTCGCGAACGGGTTCGAGGACGTCGGCGACGGGCTCGTGCTGGCGACGTCCGATGCAGAGGCGGCACGCGACGCGTTGCGACGATCGCCGCTTCCCGAGCGCGTCCAGATGGAGCGGTTCCGCGGCATCATCGGCGCTGATGCGGCGCGAGCCGCCGACGCGATCGTGGCCGTGCTCATGGCGGCTTTCTCGGTCGAGCCCGAACGGCACCCGGGCGTCGTCGCCGAGACCCTCGCCTCGATGGCCGACCCACGCTTCATGCACTATCTCGTCCGCCGTGACGAGATGCCGGTCGCGGTCGCTCGTCGCGCGACGTTCGACGGCATCTCCTATCTGTCGTCGATCGGCGCGGTCGATGTCGCGCGCGGGCTCGGGTTCGGTCGTTTCGTGACGGCGTCGGCGATCGTCGACGGGTTCGCCGAGGGCAGCGAATGGATCCATCTCGGTGTCTACGCCGACAATCGCGCCGCCCGTCGCCTGTACGAGAGCCTGGGGTTGCAGATGGCGGGTGAGCCGGGCCCCGACATGATCCTGATCGGTTGAGTCGCGCCGTCGGACGCGGCTGGGCGACCGTCGAGCTCGACCGTGCCGAGGCCGAGGTCCGTGCCGCCCTGGGCGTCGACCTCCGGTTTGCCGAAGCCGAACGCTCTCGGTTGTTGGGCGCACGATGCCGGCGGGCCGCGACCTCCGACGGCCAATGGATCGTCCTCCTGGAGCCCGACACCGAGGGCCGGCTCCCGGCGTTCCTCGCACGCCGCGGCGAGGGGTGGGCGGCCAGATGGGAATTGGGTGACCGTACGCGGCCCGGCACGCCCGGACCGCTGGGTCCCGAGCTCCTCGCGCGAGATCAGCCAGTGCGTGGACCGTTCCGGCTGATCCTGACGACCGCTACCATCGAGCCATGACCGAGACGACCGACCCGACGCTCACGATCCGGCTCGCGACGGCGAGCGACGCCGAGGCGATCGCGACGCTCTTCACCGACGAGGGATATCCCGCCGGGCCGAGTGACATCGTCGAGCGACTCAGCCGCTTTGCTTCGGAGCACTCGCGCGTCGTGGTGGCGGAGCACGAGGGCACGCTGCTCGGGTTCATCGCCCTCCACGCCTTACCGCGGTTCGAACACGACGACCGGATCGTCCGCGTGCTCGCCCTCGTCGTCGACGCGGGCGCGCGTGAACGAGGGGTCGGCCATCGGCTGATGACCGAGGCCGAGCGGATGGCCGGGGAGCTCGGGGCCGCCTTCGTCGAGGTCACGGCCGGGCATCACCGGCCCGAGGCGTATCGCTTCTACGAGTCGATGGGCTACGACGCCACAGTCACCGCGTACCTGCGCAAGAAGCTCTAGAGACGTTGGCCGCCACGTCCGCTGTCGCGCCCGTCATCCGCGTCCGTGGTCTGACCAAGCGATACGGTGACGTCCAGGCGGTCGCCGGGATCGACTTCGACGTCGCCAAGGGCGAGATCTTCGGCCTGCTCGGCCCGAACGGAGCGGGCAAGACGACGACGGTCGAGATCCTCGAGGGGCTGCGCGAGCCCGATGGCGGAGAAGTCTCCGTCCTCGGCGTCGACGTGGCGCGCGACGCGGACGCCATCAAGCCACGCATCGGTGTCAGCCTCCAGACGGCTGCGCTCTATCCGAAGCTGACCGTGACCGAGCTCATCGACCTCTTCCGAAGTTTCTATCCGACGTCCCGGCCGACGAAGGAAGTCATGGACGCGCTCGAGCTCGGCGAGCGCCGCAACGCGCGCAGCCAGGACCTGTCCGGCGGTCAGCGCCAGCGTCTCGCGGTCGCGCTGTCGCTCGTCAACGACCCCGAGCTTGTCTTCCTCGACGAGCCGACGACCGGTCTCGATCCGGCCGCGCGCCGGTCGCTATGGGACATCGTCGAAGGGCTGAAGGCGGATGGGCGGTCCGTCCTGCTCACGACGCACTACATGGAGGAAGCCGAGATCCTCTGCGACCGGCTGGCGATCATGGATCACGGCCGGATCCTCGAGATGGGGACGGTCGAGGAGCTCGTGTCGAAGCACTTCCAGGAGCGCACGGTCCGGTTCGACCGGCTTGACGGGCTCGAACGCGAGGAGCTCGAGCGGCTGCCCGAGGTCACCTCGGTCAAGGAAGACACGAACGAGGTCCTGATCTACACGAAGGATCCCGGCCGGACCATCGGCGCGCTGCTCGACCTGGCTGATTCGCGCGGGCTCGAACCGCAGAACCTCGGGATCCGCCGCGCGACCCTTGAGGACGTCTTCCTCGACCTGACCGGCCGCGCGCTGCGGGACTGACGATCGATGTCGGCGCTGCTTGCCCTTACCCGCGCGAACATCCGGAGCTACACGCGCGACCGCGCAGCGCTGTTCTGGACACTCGCGTTCCCGCTGATCTTCATCTTCATGTTCGGGTTCATCTTCCAGGGCGGCAACCAGAGCCGGCTGAAGCTCGGTTGGTCGGATCAGGACGCCTCGCCCGCCGCGACCCAGCTGCGAGAGGCGTTCGCGACGCAGCCCGGGACCGAGCTCGTCGAGGCGTCGAAGGACGACGCGCTCGCAAAGATGCGCGAGGGCGATGTCGATGCCGTGATCGTCGTGCCGGCGGGGTACGGCGAGAGCGTGACGGCCGGTGCGGCGGGCAGCGGCCGACCGACGTCCATCGTCGTCTACACGGACCCATCGCGGTCGAACCTCGTGGCGTCGGTGTACCAGGCCGTCGGGGCGGTCCTCGGCGCGGTGAACCTCGGCGGCCGACCGCCGCTGGTCGTGCCCCAGCCGGAGACGCTCCAGACCGAGAACCTCAACTTCATCAGCTACTTCGTGCCGAGCATGCTCGGGCTGTCGGTCATGCAGGTGGGGATCTTCGCGGCGATCCCGCTCGTGGCCGACCGCGAGAAGCTGATCCTCAAGCGGCTCGCCGCGACGCCGCTCAAGCGCTGGCAGCTCGTCGGCTCGAACGTCCTGATGCGTCTGCTCATCGCGCTCGTCCAGACCGCGATCATCGTCGGGGTCGGCGTGGCTGCGTTCCA
>DASSZA010000132.1:0-4346 GCA_035703005.1 Candidatus Limnocylindrales bacterium
GCATTCCCTCCATCTTCGGTGCCGCAAAGACCATCAGCTGCGCACCGTTGTAGGTCTGTGGTGAACCGCTACCACCTTCCGCCTTGAGCGTCGAGTCGAGCCAGGAGCTCGCGAGGGCCGCGTCCTTGACGGAGAGCAGAACGAGTGCGCGCCGATCCTTGGCCGCATCTGCATCACCACTGGGGACCTGGATCGGGCCCATCGCGAAGCCCATCTGGCCGCTGAACCATGGCTTCACGTCCTTGGTGTACGTCTGCTTGTTCTGACTCCCCTCACCGACCAGCCGATCGAGCACCTCGTCGAGCTTCGTATCGAGCGCGGCTTGATCGGCGAATCCCGGGAACTTGGACAGGAACGCGCCGACGTTCTGGCGCTGGTCGCCCGGGAGGTCCAGACGAAGCTCGCCGTACGCCACGCTGTCGGTCGGGACGTAGCCGAGCACGACCGAGGTGGATTTCGTGCTCGTGAGCGCGAACGTCGCCATCCCGGTGAGCGCAACGACGAGCGCGATCAGGACACCCGCAGCAAGCCATCGCCCGCGGCTCGAGCGCGGCTTTTCCGCCTGTGCCGGCGGGTTGATCGCCGTCGTCGGGACCGGCGTCGCCGTCGTGTCGGTCTCGCTCTGGGTGGTCGTTGGGTCGAAGTCGGTCATCGCGTGGTCTCCCCCGGCCTAGCGCCGGCCCCCCGTCAGGCCCGCCAGCGCTGCGCGCCGACCGCCTCCGGACAGCTGTTTCATGAGCTTCTGCATCTCGCCGAACTGCTTCACGAGCCGGTTGACCTCCGGCAGCGTGGTGCCCGCACCGGCCGCGATGCGGCGTCGGCGTGAGCCGGTAAGGATCGATGGATCGCGGCGCTCGGCCGGGGTCATCGCCCGGATGATCGCCTCGGTCCGCTTGAGTTCGCCCCGGTCGACGGCGGCCTGTGCCTCGTTGGCCATGCCACCCATGCCCGGGATCATCGACATGATCTGGCCGATCGGTCCCATCTTCTGGACCTGCTGGAGCTGGTCGAGCATGTCCTCGAGGGTGAAGCTCGCCTTGCGGAGCTTGTCCTCCATCTGCTGGGCCTGCTTGACATCGAAAGTCTCCTGCGCCCGCTCGACGAGCGTCAGGATGTCGCCCATCCCCAGGATCCGTCCCGCGAGGCGGTCGGGATGGAAGGGCTCGAGGGCATCGGTCTTCTCGCCGGTGCCGAGGAACTTGACGGGCAACCCGGTGACGGCCGAGATGCTCAGGGCGGCGCCACCACGGGCATCGCCATCGATCTTGGTCAGCACGAGGCCGGTGACCGGAACGGCGTCGACGAACGCCTGCGCGACCGCGACGGCCTCCTGCCCGGTCATCGCGTCCACGACAAGCAGCGTCTCGACCGGCTTCACGGAGGCGTTGACGGCTGCGATCTCCTGCATGAGCTCTTGGTCGACCGTCAGGCGCCCGGCGGTGTCGAGGATCACGACGTCTCGCGTTTGCCGCTTGGCCGCTTCGACGCCCTGGCGCGCGATCTCCGGGACCGGCGTCCCCTGCGGCGCCCGATAGACGGGGATATCGAGCTGGCGGCCCAGCGTCTCGAGCTGATCCGCGGCGGCGGGCCGGTACGGGTCCGCGGCCACCAGGAGCGGCCGCCGCCCCTGCTTGACGATGTAGCGCGCGAGCTTGGCGGTGGTCGTCGTCTTGCCCGAGCCCTGGAGGCCGACCATCGCGACGACCGCGGGGTTCCCGCTCAGGTGGAAGACCCGGTCACCCTTGCTGAGCAGCTCGACGAGCTCGTCATGGACGATCTTCACCACTGCCTGGCCGGCGGTGAGGCTGGCGAGGATGTCCTGACCGATGGCCTTCTCGCGGACGCGCGCGACGAAGTCCTTGACGACCTTGAAGTTCACGTCGGCCTCGAGCAGCGCGAGGCGGACCTCGCGCATCGCCGCATCGACGTCGGCCTCGCTGATCCGGCCTCGGCCGGTCAGGTTGCCGAGCGTCGCTCGCAGGCGCTCACTGAGGGTGTCGAACACGGTCGGATCCGGACTCCATTCGGATGGTGGACCGGCCGATCGACCGCGGGAGCGCGACGACGGGCCGGGTGGTGCGCGAGTTCTGACGCACCGAGGCGGGCGAAGTGTAACGCAGGGTCGCTCGAGACGCCCCTGGGAAGAAGGTCCGGAGCGCTCGATCACCGAGCCCACGACGGCCAAGTGGCGCGACGTATGCTGCGGGCCCGTGCGCAACCCCTTTTCGTCGCCGCTGTGGGCCAACCATGCCTTCGTCCGCGTCTGGTCGGCGGCGACCGTGTCGATCTTCGGGTCGCTCATCACGCGGTTCGCGCTGCCGGTCATCGCGATCCTCACGCTGAACGCGGGACCGTTCGAAGTCGCGGTCGTCCGCAGCATCGATCTGTTGTCGGCGCTGCTCGTCGGGTTCGTTGCCGGGGCGTGGGTGGATCGGTTGCGGCGCCGCCCGGTACTCATCTGGGCCGATCTCGGCAGGGCGTTACTCCTACTCACCATCCCCGTGTCGTTCGTGCTCGGGACGCTGCAACTCTGGCAGCTCATCGCGGTCGCCGCGCTGGCCGCGGTCCTGACGACGTTCTTCGACGCGGCGGACAACGCCTACCTCCCGACGATCGTCGAACGCGAGCGCCTGGTGGAAGCCAATAGCGCGCTCGCCGCGAGCGGCTCCGTCGTCGAGTTCGTCGGATTCGGGATCAGCGGCGCGCTCGTCCAGATCCTGACCGGCCCGATCACGATCCTCATCGACGTCGCGACCTACCTCGCCTCGGCGTTCCTGCTCTTCACCGTAAGGACGCCCGAACCGCCACCGCCGCCCCCCGCCGACCGGGAGCCGGTGGTCCACGAGATCCGCGAGGGGATCGGCATCGTCCGACGCGATGAGCTTCTCCGCCCATTCCTCGGAGCGCAGATGCTGATGTCCACCCTGTGGGGGATCTTCGGCGCGACGTGGTTCCTGTTCGCCATCCAGGAGCTCGACATGTCGCCGGCACTGATCGGCGTCATCGCCGGGCTCGGTGGTGCGTCGTCCTTCGTAGGCGCGATCCTCGCCGTGCGAGCGACGAAGCGGTGGGGGGTCGGTCCGGTCGCGATCGGCTCGATGTTGCTCGCGGCGCTCGGGAACCTGTTCATCCCGCTCGCGCCGGCGGGTGCGCCATTGCTGGCGGTGCTGTGCCTGTCCGGGCAGCAGCTGCTCGGGGACTCCGCGGTCACCGCCTACGACGTGACCGAGACGTCGGTGAAGCAGGCACGCGTGGCCGACCGGGAGCTCGGCCGGGTGTCATCGATCTTCCATGTCGGATCAGCGGGCGCGCAACTCGCGGCCGCACTCGGGGCGGGTCTCCTCGCCGAGATCATCGGCCTGCGGGCGACCGCGTTCCTGGCACCGCTCGGTGCGCTCCTCGCGGCGGCCATCCTGTACTGGTCACCGGTCCGCGCTCTCCGAGACCTGCCAGTGATGGACAGCCGAAGTCCAGCCCAGGTCGCATACGACGTGGAGCGCGATCAGCCGGTCGGCGCCTGAGCTTCGGTCGGCTCGCCGAAGAGCGCGTCGACGAACGCCTTCGGGTCGAACGGCAGGAGGTCGTTGAGGCCTTCGCCGACGCCGACGAAGCGGACCGGCACCCTGAGCCCGTCCTCGATCGCGAAGACGATGCCTCCCTTCGAGGTCGAGTCGAGCTTGGTCAGCACGATCCCGGTCAGGCCGACTGCCTCGTGGAAGGCCTTCGCCTGGGCCAGCCCGTTCTGACCGGTCGTCGCATCGAGCACGAACAGCGTCTCGGGCTGGGCGCCCGGCAGCCGCTTGTCGACGATGCGGCGGACCTTCGTCAGCTCGTCCATCAGATCGACCTTGGTGTGGAGGCGACCGGCGGTATCGGCGATGACCATGTCCGCGTTCCGCGCGACGGCGGCGTCGAGCGCGTCGTACACGACGGCGCCTGGGTCCGCGCCCGGTGCATGGGCGACGACGGGGACGCCGGCTCGATCCGCCCAGATCCTCAGCTGATCGATGGCGGCGGCACGGAACGTGTCCGCGGCGGCCAGGATGATCGTGCGTCCCTCACCGATGTAGCGGGCCGCCATCTTCCCGATCGTGGTGGTCTTGCCCGTGCCGTTGACGCCCACCACGAGCACGACCGCGGGGCCGCCACTCGTCGCCGGCCGGGGCGACCAGTCGGGATCACGGTCCACGAGCAGCGCCGCGAGCTCGTCGCGGATGGCCGCCTCGGCTCCCTCGGGATGATGCCGTCGGCGTGCACGATCGACGAGGTCGATCGCCAGGCCAGCTCCGACGTCCCCTGCGATGAGGGTCTCCTCGACCTCGTCCCAGGCGGGGCCGTCGGCACCG